>CAIYQO010000083.1 GCA_903928345.1 uncultured bacterium
GACGAGGGCGGAAATCATGCCACCAGTCTACCAGAGCGCCCACGCGCTGACACCAAACCGGGCGGACGCCCCACGAGAAGGATCGCCTGGGAGAGCCTAGCGATATTCATTTGTCAAAGAGCATTAGCCTGCGCTCGACCTCCCTCTCGGCACCGGCACTCCGCGCAGGCTGAAGCCTGCGGCTACCAGTCACACAAGGGTTCACAAGGTCGGCGCCGAATATCTTCTCTATGCCTACAGAAGCAACCCGGTCCGGTGAGTTCCCCGCGTTGAACGCGGAGGCGCGGCGCATTTGGGACGCGAATGCGGCGTGGTGGGACGACCGCATCGGGGACGGGAACGATTTTCAGACGGTGCTTATCGAGCCGGCGATGGGGCGGCTGCTCGGTGACGTGGCGGGGCAGACGGTGCTCGACGTCGGCTGCGGCGCCGGGCGCTTCGCGCGGCAACTGGCGGAGCGCGGCGCCACGGTGACGGCGGGCGATTTTTCCACCGCCTTCCTGGCCCGCGCGCGGGAACGCACCCCGGCGGCGCTGCCGGTGACCTACCAGCCCCTCGACGCCACCGACCCCGCGGCGCTGCGCGCGCTGGGCACGGGCGGCTTCGATGCCGTGACGGCGGTGATGATGCTGATGGACCTTGCCACCCTCGCCCCGCTCTTCCAGGCGATCCCCGCGCTGTTGAAGCCCGGCGGGCGCTTCGTCTTCTGCGTCAGCCACCCGTGTTTCCATACGGTCAACACGCACCGCTTCGTGGAAGACATCCTGGTGGACGGCCGCTGCACCGCCCGCGCCGGGGTGACGGTGACCGGCTACCTGACCCCCACCGCCGTGCGCGGCGAGGGCATCGTGGGCCAGCCGGAGACGCAATATTACTTCGACCGCCCCCTTTCCCTGCTCTTCGACGCCGGCTTCCGCGCCGGCCTGACCGTCACCGGCCTGGAAGAGCCCGCCTTCCCCACCGTCGAAAACCGCTGGCGCCTCCATTGGCCCACCGAGATTCCGCCGGTGCTGGCGGTGCGGATGGGGGTCAAGTAACAGGCGCTATTTCGGCTGCGTCGCCCACCAGCGCTTCCAGAGGAACCCATCGGTACCGAAATCCTTGCCGGTAAGCGTCTTGAGCGCCGTCTGGTATTCCCACTCATCCGAATGGTGTTGTATCAAAGCAGTGAAGAGGGCGGTGATGACACGCGGGTCATGGCAGTGCGTCAGGCCGGCAATGGCTATGCGAGTTCCGTACATACCACCTTCGTGCAACGCGGTCAGCAGGTCGTCGGTGAAGGTGCCGGTGGTCACGTCGCCCATCGCCCGGATAGCCGTCATGAATCGGGTGGGGTCGTGGCTCGCGGCGTAGCGCCGCAGCAACGGGGCGCCCTGCGGGTCCCCGAGTTGGGTCAGCGCGGCGGCGGCGGCGCATTGCGGCGTGTCGCCCGGCTCGCTGAGCATCGCGCGCAGGCGCGGCACGGCGTCGGCATCACCGAGTTGCCCTGCAGCCTTTGCCGCCGCGGCGCGCACCGCCGGGTCGGGATCGTCCATCCGCGCGCGGATGGCTGTGCGAGCACGGTCGGTTTTCAACGCCGCCAGCGCCGAGATGACCGCCAGGCGCGTGCGCAAGTCATGATCCTCTGTCGCCACCAGCAGCGCCTCCTCGGCGTGCGGCGTGGGTACTTGCGCCAACACCTCCGCCCCCGCGACACGCACCCAGGGGCTGGGATCGGTCAACAATATACGCGCCGCTTCGGCGCCCGCCGCACCACAATGCACCAGGCCGGGGACGGTGATCTCTTTGCGGCTTTTATCGTAGTCGAGATACTGCAATAAGAGCGGGACTGCCTGTGCGTCGACGGCGGAAAATTTCACCAGGTCATTTACCACCTCGCGCGTGAAATCAGCGTCTGAATTCTTCGTCAGGGTGAGAAGCACCTGTTGTGCAGTAGCATCGTCGGTTTCTGCCAGCGCCGCTATCGCTGCATCGGTCAAGTCGAAGTCGTTATCCTGAGCGAGGGCGATCAGCGCCGGTACCGTAGTGGGGTTTTTCAGGCGAGCAACACTCGATAAGGCATGCCAGCCTGTTTCTACAAAGATATTATCATCCTTCACAAATTTAAGCAGCGCTGGCTCCGTGCGCGGGTCTGGGGTATCCGCTAATAAATCCATGAGCCCCATCAATACATTCTGGTCTGGAGCTTCGAGTGACGAAACACCAATGTGGACTTGCCATTTGGGATCAGCAATTTCCGCCAACAGCCTCGGTATTCTGCGGCGGTCGTGCAGGCGCACCAGGGAGATGGCGGCTTGCAGGCTGGTAGCCGGATCGCCCAGCGCCTGCGCCAGCGCGTCCGTTACGCGTGGGTCTTTGTCGAAAACCGCCAACCCCTCCGCCGCCGCCTTGCGCGTGTTGGCATCGCCGTCGTGCAGGTGCGCAAGGAGGATGCCGGGCACGCGTGGATCGAGGTTGTAGGCCAACTCCCTGACGGCGACGGCGCGCACCTGTGGGTCAGGCGATTCTGCCGCCTTGTGCAGGATGGGATAGGTTCGTGGATCGTTCGATTCCAGATTGATAAGGGCGCAAATGCACACCTCCCGGTTATGGTCGCGCGCCGCCGCGCCGTAGAAGCGGGTGAGCGACGTGTCGTGCAGCTCCCCCAGCGCCTTCAGAATCGCGCAGCGCACCTCCGTGCTCCGGTTGGTGTGGAAGGCGCGTACCAGCGCATCACGCATCGAGGTGCTGTGCGAGTAGTGAATCAGTGCTGAAAGAGTATCTTCCAACCGCTCCTCGGGCATGCGGGTTGCAGCATTGACGATCGGCACGGATGTTGCGGAATCGCCGAAAACTAATAATGATAAGATGGCACGGAAGACGACATATGTGTCCTGATCTTTTAGTAATGTGAGCAGCAACGGCACCGCCCGGCGATTATTCATATCGCCAAGGATGACGGCGGCTTCTGCGCGTTTCTCAGCATCAGCATCATGCATTAGCGGTTTAACTAGCGGTATTACCTGCGCCGGCGTGATAGGGGCCAGCAAGATGATGGCACCGAAGCGCACATTATTATCCTTATCCGCCAGGTGCTCCCGCAGCCGTGGAACTAAGTGCGGGTGATGGGTCTCTGCCATGAGATCTAGGGCTTCGCTTTGCAAAGTGCGAGCGGGATTTGCTGATAGATCATCTAGTAGCGCCGCCCAGTGATCCGGCGGTGCCCAGCCCAGAGTGCGCGGGAGTTGCAGTGCGTAAAAGCCGCTGTCTCTGTCATGCGCGGCGACGGTGATCGCTTCTGTCACGCGCGGGTCGGGGATGCCATGCCATGTACCTTCACCCGAAGTATTGTCGTACAGGTCGCGCAGGCGGTCCAGCGCCATTTTCCGGATATCCGGGTTGGCGTCGCGGCAGAGCGGCAATAGCGTATCGAATCCAGTTATCGCTTTGAGGTTGATGTCTTGCCATACCTTATGGTGGGCCTTCAACGCTGCTGTCGCGCGGGGATCGTCATAACGCAACAGCGCGGTGACGGCGGCATCATGGAGCGTCTTATCCGGCGCATCTAATTGCTGGATGTATTGCGCCAGCAGCTCGTCTTCGCTCAGCGCGCGAACGGGCAGAGGAAGCAGCAGGAAGATGAGGGGGATCAGCAGAAGGCAACGTTGGTACGCAAAGCGACCCATGAGTAAGACCCTCCTGGCAGATGGGTTCGAGCGCGAGGCCTCTGAGGCCTCGCCTGACTATTGTACCATAAATTGTATGAGCCTCGAATACCACATCCTGGGCGCCGCGGGGCGGGATAATGCGTTGCTGGTGTATGTGCACGGCGGCGATGCGTTGGCGCGGGTGCTGTTCGACTGCGGGGACGGGTGCCTGGCGGGGTTGCCGTTCGCGGAGATTTCGCGCATCGACGAGCTGTTCTTCTCCCACCTGCACATGGATCACATCGGCGGCTTCGACGCCTTCTTCCGCTGCAACTACGACCGCACGCTGCGGCCCAACCGCATCTGGGGGCCGCCGGGGTCGGCGCGTATCCTGCAGCACCGCTTCCAGGGGTTCCTGTGGAACCTGACGGACGCGAAATCGACGGCGTGGGAGGTGGCGGAGGTGCATCCCGACCGCGTGGCACGCACGCGCTTCCGCTTGAACGAGCACTTCGCCGCCGCCCACCCCGCCAACGACGGCCCGCGCGCGCCGCTGCTCTCGACGCCGCACTACACGGTGGAGGCGGTGGCGCTGGACCACCTCACGGTGTCGCTGGGCTACATCATTCGCGAGCGCCCGCGGCGGAATATCGAGGTGTCGCGGCTGGCCGCGCGCGGGCTGAAGCCCGGCTCGTGGCTGCGCACGGTGAAGGAGGCGCCCGCGGAGACGGTGATCGACGTGGACGGCAAATCCCTCACCGTCGGCGCGCTGCGCGCGCTGCTGCTGGTGGAGCAGCCCGGCGAAGCGGTGGCCTACCTGACGGATTTCCGCCTCGACGCGGCGACGCTGGACGCGCTGACGCCGCAGCTCTACGGCTGCAAGGCGCTGGTGTGCGAGTGCGCCTACCGCGCCGCCGACGCCGAGTTGGCCACGCGCAACGCCCACCTCACCGCCCCGCAAGCCGCCGAAATCGCCGTCGCCGCCGGCGTGGGCACGCTGGTGCTCATCCACCTCTCCGACCGCTGCCCGCCGGACGAGCGCCCGGAAATCCTCGCCGACGCCCCGGCCATCTGCCCCCACACCGTCTTCCCGCGCGACTGGAAGCGGTGATTCTGATAGAATGAAGAAGAGATTGAACCGCAAAGACACAAAGGACGCAAAGAACACGCAAAGAGAGAAAGATTGGGCCGGGAGGAAGAACGTGGCAATCCAGATCGGCTATTTGACCGGTACCTTCCAAATCATTTCTTTGCGTATTCCTTTGCGTTCTTTGCGCCTTTGTGGTTCGTGCTCCATAGGACAGTATGTATGACAACCCGAATCGAACACGACCTCCTGGGTGACCGCGAGGTGCCGGGGGAGGCGTATTATGGGATTCACGCGCTGCGGGCGGCGGAGAACTTTGCGCTGCTCGGGCAGCCGCTGCATACGGAGCTGATCGCCGCGCTGGCGCAGGTGAAGGCGGCGTGCGCGCGCGCGAATCTGAAGGCCGGGCGGCTGGAGGCGCGCCTCGCGGAGGCGATCATCGCCGCGGCGGACGAGGTGGCGGCGGGGGCGCTGCGCGAACAGTTCATCGTGGACGCGTTGCAAGGCGGCGCGGGCACCAGCGCCAACATGAACACCAACGAGGTGCTGGCCAACCGCGCGCTGGAGCTGCTGGGCGAGCCGCGCGGGGCCTACGGCATTCTCGATCCGCTAGAGCACGTGAACGCCGAGCAGAGCACCAACGACGTCTTCCCCACCGCGCTGCGCGTGGCGGCGCTGCGCCTGCTGCTGCCGTTGATCGAGGACTTTGCCGATCTGCAGGCAACCCTGCAGGAGAAGGAACAGGCCTACGCCGCCGCGCTGGCGCTGGGGCGCACGGAGATGCAGGACGCCGTGCCCATCACCTGGGGGCAGCGCTTCGCGGCGTGGGCGCAGGCGGTGCAGCGCGACTGGTGGCGTCTGCACGTGGTGGAGGAGAAGCTGCGCCAGGTGAATCTGGGCGGCACCGCGGTGGGCACCGGCCTGAACGCCGACCGGAAGTATATCTACGTGGTGGTGGACTACCTGCGCCAGGCGACGGGGCTGAACCTGGCGCGCGCCGAGAACCTGATCGACCTGACGCAGAACGCCGACGTCTTCGTGGAGGTCTCCGGCCTGCTGAAGACGGCGGCGGTGACGCTGGCGAAGGTCGCCGCCGACCTGCGCCTGCTTTCCAGCGGCCCGCGCGCCGGCTTCGCCGAGGTGACGCTGCCGGAGCGCCAGGCGGGATCGTCCATCATGCCGGGCAAGGTAAATCCGGTCATCCCGGAGGCCGTCACCCAGGCGGCCTTTCAGGTGATGGCCAACGACCTGGCGATCACGCTGGCGGCGCAGGCGGGGCAGTTGGAGCTGAACGCCTTCCTGCCGCTCATCGCGCACAACCTGCTGCAATCCCTCGACCTGCTGCACCACGGCGTGCGCAGCCTCATCACCCATTGCCTCGCCGACCTCACCGTGTGCGAGGCGCACTCCGCGCACCTGCTGGAGCAGAGCTTCGCCCTCGCCACCGCGGTGGCCCCCTACATCGGCTATCACGCCGCCACCGAGGTCGCGCGCGAGGCGCAAACCCGCGGCGTCACCGTGCGCGACGTGCTGCTGGAGCGCGGCCTTTTCACCGCGGAGGCGCTGACCCAGATCACCGCCGCCTTCGAACTCACCACCCCCGGCGTCGCGGGAGCACGGGCGTTGGGGCGGGAGAAGTGACGGGGGTGACAAGGTGATGGGGTGAAGCGGTGACTCTCTTGCTCCGAAGGAGCGTGCGCTGCTAGCCACGGGCGGAGCCCGTGGTA
>CAIYQO010000084.1 GCA_903928345.1 uncultured bacterium
CCGGCCAGCGCCGCGTAACGGCCCTGAACACAGCCGGGCACCAACCGAGCGACAGCCCCCACACGGAGCGGACGCAGGACCCACTATCGCTGGCGGGAGGAAGACCGAGCGCTCGCGGCGAAATTATCAAAACTTCAGTTGATAAGCGATGCGAGCGTGGCACGGTGAGTGTCGAGTTCCTCCAAGCGTTGGGCCGCATGTCGGGCGGTAGCTGCAGAGACGTGATGCGTCGCCGCCCATAAATCCTCGCGTGCCCGGTATGCGCCGTCAGTGGTGGTGTGCCAGTGCGCGAATGTCCCGCCCCGCCAGATCTGTTCAGCACAGGCACAGGCGTCGAGCAGCGTGTCTGTTCCGGCGTCCCAGTCGCCCGTCAGGCAAGCATACTTGCCTGACGCGGTTATCATATTGACCGGCCCATGGTTGAACAATGGCGAATCAATGTTCAGGTCATGCCAGGTACGCGCCGGGGCGGCACGATACGCCATGTCGATACCCTTACGCACGTGGGCGATACCCGGGGCATTAGCCGCGAGCAGGCGGTGAATCCACGCCGAACTTAGACCGGTGACGCTGTAGTTGTTTCGCGTCTGCAGCACGCCGCCGTGAATTAGCCTCGAGACATCATTGAGGCGGAGGATACCTTGCTCCGTTGGCGCTATGGGCGGGGCATCAACCACCTGATTGGCCGCCTGGAGATACACATCCCGCGCATTCGGCGCCGGCATCACCGGCATGGGGATACTGACTACGGGATCGACGTTGATCCAGTAGAAGAACCACGCGCCGCCGCCGAGTGCGAACACGAAGGCGGCGGTGAGGATAAGCATCCACCGCTCGCTTTTCGTGAGTTTCGCACGGGACGGCATAGGCGCCTCCTGAGGCTGTTACGCCCCGCAGCACCGTTTATACTTCTTCCCGCTGCCGCACGGGCAGGGGGCATTGCGGCCCGGGGTGGGGGCGACGCGGACGGCTTGTTTGCGCTGCGCGTGCGTGTGCGCGTACAACTGCTCCTGCGCCAGTTGCGCTTCCAACTCGGCTTTCCGTTGCAACAGCTCCGCTTCGCGCTGGTGCAAGGCTTCCAGGCGCGCTTGATCCACGCGCATCTCCGGGTTAAAGCAGTACCAGCGGCATAATTCGGTGTCGGTATCTGTGATGAAATGGTTGTGCGGGTCCTCGCGTTGGTAGGCCATCTCGGCCTCCTGGCCGCGAGCCAGCGCGGATTCGACGAAGTCCAGGCCTATGTAGCCGGTATCCACCAGGTTGTCCGCATAGAGTTGGCGGATCACCGGCATCAAGGCCTCGCTGGCCATTTCGACCGCGTTGCCGACGACGAACCCCAGCATGGTGGCATTGTCCCGTTCGATGCCTTCGCGGAGCAAGTAGTCGATATACGCCACCACCTCGTCACGCGGCAAGACGCCGTGCAAGGTGAGATTGCTGAGGGCTTGCAGCGCCGCGCTGCGCGCGTACATGCTGATGTCGCGCCGTTCGGTCATGGCGTGCAAGGGGGCGACATCACCGTCGAAGGTCGAGGCCAGGAAGCGGTTCAGCGCCTCGGTGGTGAGATCGCCGAAGGCGGCATCCAGCGTGTCTTCCGGGAGGGAGAACAGCCCGACGATGCGCCGGTACGCCCGCGGCTCGCGGAATTGCGACAGCAGGTACAGCGCGAAGATGTAGGCGGTGTCTTCCTGGTCGTCGATCAGGTGCTGGATGTCCGCCTGCGCCGCGTCGAGGATGTCCAGCAGCGCGGGGGTGATCTCCTCCCGGCGCGCCACGGCCTCCGCGATCGCCGCGTGCGGCAAGTCGCCCGAACAGCGCGCAAAGGCGGCCAGGATTTCGTCAATGGTCATCGGGGGTCCTCCGGAGTTCTATTTTACACGAATGCGCCACGGCATGTTGTCGGCGGTGGCGGATTGACGCAGCACGCCGTACCAACGCGGGTTCCAGGGTAGGCCGTCGCAGGCCCAGTAGAGGCTCGTCTGCCCGCCGGGGCCGCTGTGATTCCACCACACCTCGGCGCCCAGGTCGCCGGCGGCGGGCCAGGCGGTGCACCCGAGCAGGCGGTAGGGGATGAAGGCCTCGGCGGTGAGGCCGGTGTCGGTGGTCTGCACGGCGCCCAGCACCCCGGCGTTGTCGGGCGAGGTGTCGCCGGCGTGCAGGTCGAGGTCGGGCTTGCCCAGGGTGCCGCCCACCCAGAAGTATGGCCCCGCCGTGCCCAACTCGCCCGGCGCGCGCGGGTCGGCGTAGAAGATGAAGCTGTCCTTCTGCACCGCGCCGGTGGCCCGGAAGGCGAGAAACACCCCCGCCGCGCCCGCCTTCGCCGCCCACTGCACGTCGCACTCGCCCGTCGAACGGTGATCCTCCGGCCCGCGCACCGTGCGCGCCTGGCATTTTTCGCCCAACGGCAACCAGTTCGCCCCCGCCCAGTCGTCCAGTTTGCCGTCTACGACGGCCTCTCCGGGTGCGGCGGCGCCGAAGCGGGTGTAGGCGAGGGTGGCCTCGTCAAGCTCCTGGCGACCCACCGCGCCGGTGAGGGTAAACGGCTTCCGCAGTTTCACCATTTTGCCTTTGTCCGACGGCAATGCGGTGATCAGCGCATCGGTCGTGACAAAACGTGCACGTGCAGGCGTCAACACCGGTATCATCGTAACCTGATGTGCCCAGACCGCGAATACGTGCGTTTTCGTGCCGCAGACATCTACCGCCGCATAGCACGGCTCCGCGGCTTGAGGATTGATATATCGATAGAATGGAGGGGGTGTCCTGGTATCATCATAGTGCAGGGTATATTCGCAAAAGCCATCAGGCGGCAAGGAATAATCAGTATTGATCGTTGCGTCAGGTATGGGCCAGAGGAGCAACCGACCTTGGCGGGGAGTTTTGGACAGGTTTCTCACCGACAAGTTAATGCTGTTAAAGCCTATTCTCCCGCCAGCAACTAGCATCGGTGCCGCCGGTTCGATTCCCGCCAGCGCCCGATACGCCGCCCGCGCGATCTGCAACTGACCCAGTGCGTTGGGGTGCACGGGGTCGCCGGTGCCGTTGGTCTCGACCACGGAGGTGAGTTGATGGCCGAAGTCGGGGGGATACAGGCCCCACGAGGCGCGGAAGGCGCCTTCCAGCGTCGTACCGTGCCACATCGGGTTGAAGGTGTCGGCGGCGGGGAGCTTCAATTCCCGCGCGAGCCGCTGCACGGCGTCGGCGTACTGCACGGTGCGCAGCGCGTCGCCGTAGGGGCGACCGCCTTTGAAATCGTTCTCCGAGACGAAGTGCGGGGTGGGGGTGAGCAGCAGCACGTCGCCGCCGTCGCGGGTGATGTGTTCGGCCAGGTAGCGTATCTGCTCCACGTAGGCGCCCAGGTCCCAACTGCGCTGGTCGTTGAGGCCGTACATGATAAGGGTGAGGTCGGGGTGCACGGGGGTGATGTCCTGCGCGTAGCGGCGCACGGAGTAGTCGGTGGTCATGCCGTAGCGCGAGCGATCGACCAGCCGGATGTCGGCCTTGCCGAGGGCGCGGGTGAGCATCATCTTCAGCAGCGTTTTGTAATCCCCCGTGCTGGTGACGGAATCGCCCAGGAAGAGCACGGTGTAGGGTTGGCCCGCCAGCAGTTTCGCCCCCGTGTGCGGCAGCGCCGTGCGCAGCGCCTTGCGGTCCAGCCGTTCCGGCGGGGCCATGGCCAGGAAGCGCGTCTCGGCGCCCGCCACGGTGACGACGTGGATACCTTCGGTGAGCGGTTTGAGCGCAATGGCGCCGTCCTTCACCGCTCCCGTACCCGCCGCCTCCGGCCCCCAGCCGCCGGGGATGATGGTCTTCACCTGGTAGGCCACCGGCCCGGTCGCGGTGCTGGGGATCGTCGCCGTGGCATCGGTGAAAACGTACGACGGGACGGTGGCCGCCAGAGCCGCGAGGTGAAGCAATAACAAAGCGGGCAGAAAGACGCGCATGGGAACTCCTTTCCCTTGTCATACCACGGGAAGGGAGGAAGCGTCAAATGGATGTAGAAGCGAGAAGCATGGAGCGAGGAGCAGGAAGCACATAATAATTTTTCCGTATCCCCGTCCGCGCAGGCGGACGGCTGGCCGCATGGCCGAACAGTTGCGACCTCGGTCGCCGCGGAATGTCCATAACGAGGCTTTATATGCGTAACTACCGCCTATTGCTGCCGCATCTCGCGGTGATCGCGCCGGCGAACCCGGACCCGGGGATGTGGTATCCGAATTGCGCCGTGTATGCGATTTTTGACGCGGAGACGCTGGTGCTGGTCGATTGCGGCAATCATTTTGCGACGGATTCCCTCGACGCCGCGCTGGCAGCGCTGGGGCTGGATACCCGGCGCGAGCGCGTTATCGTCATTACGCACTGCCACATCGACCATAGCTGCGGCGCGCGGGTGTATGCGGAGCGCTACCGTATCCTGGGGTGCACACGGACGGCGGATATCCTCCTCCACCACCCCAACCAGGTGCTGTACGAGGAGCCGGAGATTATCGTTCCCATGCCCATCGAGGCCTTCACGCCCGGCGACACCCTCACCTTCGGCGGCATCACGCTGCGCACCGTGCCGGGGCCCGGGCATACCGACGATTCGACCATCTACGACACCATGATCGACGGCAAGCGCTGCCTTTTCACCGGCGACCTGATCATGCTGCCGGGCGGGCAACTCGGCTGGCCCGGCAGCATGGATTACTCGCTGGACAAGTCACGCGCCACCCTCGCCTGGCTGGCGGAGCAGACGTACGACCTGATCCTCACCGGGCATAACATGGGCGGCGCGGACTCCGGTAAGGTGTTCCGCGCCGCCATGGCACGCATCGACGGGTAGTTACCCCGTCACGACGGGACGTCGCCCTTGCGGCGCCTTGGAGGTCAGCAGGTATTGCCCGTTCACCTCAATGACCAGTGGCAGCGTGGCGTCTTTGTCGATATACACCTGCGCCGGCACATTGGCGTATTCAGGGGGGCGCCCTCCCATCGGTTTCATCAACTCCTGGCGTGTGTAGTTCGGGGCAGCTCCCGGCGGGTCGGGCAGGGAGAGCGTGGCGAAGATACTCTTCAGCGTGGGTTTGCCGTTCTGCTGCTCTATATACTCCAGTTCGGTGGTGAAGAGCATGGTGATCGGGCGGTTCCGCGTCAGCGTGGTGGTAGCACCCGACAGCTTGCGCACCTGATAGAGGGGGGAAATTACCCCGAGTACCGCCAGCGCCAGCCCGATGAACAGCGGGATGGCCCGTTCGCCAAGGCTGGCTTCGTGCGGGCCCGTGGACACCCCGACTCCCCCGATCGACATCGACGAGGACACCTCCATGTGGGGGTTGCACCCGACGGCGAGAAGGATGACGCCCAGGATCAGCAGCACCAGGCCGATGATCAACGCCGTGTAGAAATACCCCATCAATCCGCGATGGATACCGAGCATACCGTTCACCTCCTGTAATATGTTAGGAGACGATATTCGCGCTTGCTTTGCTCAGCACCTGCTTCCCGCGCAGGATAAATGCCCCGCCACAATGCAAATTGCCGTCGGCGTTCGCCGACGGCAATTCGATCATACCTTCCATCCCCGTCATTTCGCCGGGGCGATATTCGCCAGCGTCTTTTTGAAGAGCGTGACCGTATAGTGCAGGTGGTTGGCGAGGTCGGCCAGCGCGTCGAGGGGGCGC
The DNA here is from genome assembly GCA_903928345.1 of uncultured bacterium. GTDB lineage: Bacteria > Armatimonadota > Hebobacteria > CAIYQO01 > CAIYQO01. The sequence goes on from CAIYQO010000084.1 coordinate 5,664, forward strand.
ATGTTCTTCACGTCGATATGCACGGGTTGCTCGGCAAAGTCGGCGGGGCAGAGTACGAAGATGCCGGCGTCGGTGGCCAGTCGCTGCACCGCCAGCACCATCGGGCGGTCGTCGAGCTGCAGGGTCACCCGCGCCTCGTGCCGGGTACCGGGAGTGAACAAGTACAACTCGCCGGTTTTCGCGCCCGCGGTGAGGGTGAGGCGCAACGCCGCTCCGTCCGCCGAGACGGCGGCGGGGATGGTGACCGGGAGGCGTTTGTCCGCCACCTCGAGCGCGCGCTTCGAGTCGCGCCGCAGCGGCAATACCGATTGCCAGGTGATCTCCTTCGCAGTGCAGGCGGACAGGTCCAGCACGATGGCGCCCGCTTTGCCGGCGGGCAGGTGCGCATCGGTGACCCGCACCGCGCCCGCGTCGGTCTGCTGCGCCGCCGGGCCGTCGCGGAACACGGCGACGGTATTCGCTTCATCGTAGGCGGCTATGCCGTTCTCCATCTTTGCCGAACACATCGTCCCGGCCGCCATCGGTGCCGGGGCGCCCGCCGTCAACTGCGCGGCGCCGCGCATGGCCGGCATCCCCGCCGCGGGCGGGCCGGTGGGGCCGGGGGGGCCGGGCGCGGCGGTCGGGGCGGTGCTTTTCGACTTCTCCGCCGCGGATATCGAGATCTTCTTATCCGTCCCCACGTGAATGACCAGCGGGCCGGTCGCGTCGGCGGGCACTTCGACTTCCGTTTTCGCGTCGGGCTTGCGGTCCTTCATCCACGTCACGCGGTTATTGCCGGGGGCGGCGTCGTCCTGGACGGTGTTGCCATGCATTTCATTCGTTGCCGGTGCGGCTGCGTTGCGCGCGCGCCGGTCGTCTACGCCCCCGGTGAAGGGGTCGGGGACATGGATGGGCACGAGCTTCGGCGTCGGCGGTGCGGCGGGGGCCAGGTCGTAGGTCACCGAGGGCTTCGGCAGCGGAAGGGGCATGGGCTTCGCGGGCGCGGCGGCGACCTTCACGGTGTCGACCGGTTGCGCGGCGATGCGCGGCGGAGCGGTGACCCGCCCGGCGAGTACGACCACGACCAGCAGGCAGGCCGCCAGGCCGGCGGCCAACCCCCAGCCCCACGGGTGGCGCCGCGGCAGGCTGATGCGCGCCTGTACGCAGGCGGCGAGGCCGTCGGGCACCTTCAGCGTGGGCAGCGCGTGCACGGCGGCGACCACCTGCCGCATCTCCGCCAGCCCGGCGGTGCATGCGGGGCAGGCGGCCAGATGTGCCTCCAGCGCGTCGCGCTGTGCGGGGGGCAGCGTGCCGTTCAGATATTCCGTATACAACTCGTCTACGTGCGGCGTTGCCATGTTACTTACGTCCGGGCGAGGCCGGTTCACTCCTTCCGACTGTGCGCCTGGGGAAAAAGTTCCCGCGCCTCCGCCAATTTTTCCCGCAACTGGTTGCGCGCCCGGTTCAAGCGCGATTTTACCGTGCCGATGTTCGTGTGCAGGATGTCGGCGATCTCCTGATAGCTCACGCCTTGCACATCGTAGAGCACCAGCACCAGCCGGAAGGGTTCGGGCAACGCGCGGATGGCCGCCTGTACCACCCCCTGGCGCTCGCGCGTGAGCAGCCGGTCTTCCGCACTTTCGCCGGTGGTCAGCGTGTCGGTGGTGGGGGTGCCGTCATCCGTCTCCAGGTCGCTGAAGGTCGCCGGGCGGCGACCCCGGCGCTTGAGTTCGTCGTAGCACGCGTTGACCACGATGCGGTAGAGCCAGGTGGAGAAGGCGGCGTCGCCTTTGAAGGAGGGGAGGGCCTGATACACGCGGAGGAAGGCTTCCTGGGCGATGTCCTGGGCGTCGTCGGTGTTGTTGACCATGCGGTAGGCGAGATTATACACGCGCGGCGCGCACAGCTCCACCAGCCGCGTGAAAGCCGCGGTGTCTCCCCCGCGCACCCGCCGTACCAGCGCCTCTTCCTGCTCCGCCGCTCGGCTCGTCTCCGCCACGCATCCCTCCCGTGTATAGCGTATCAAATTCGCGGTGAAGGTGGCAATGTCCTGCGACGAGAAGCCGCAGCCGCGGCTGATTTCCATGTTCAGCACTATGCCGTGCAAGCCGAGTGATACGTGCCTGGTGGTCGGGAATGTCACCGAGTCGTGGCCGATCACGGCAACGGACGCCGGCGGTACGGCTTTACTTCTCCGCCGGCACCTTTGCCGTTTGCGCGGCGTCGAGGCGGGCTTTTTCCAGCGGGTGTTCGCGCTCCATTTCGGTGGCGGACATCGTGCCGGTGAGCCAGGTGGGGTTCATCGGGAAGGTGTCCGGATTGAAGTGGGTGTTGTAGAAATGCCAGACGATGATGGCCATCATCGCCAGCAGGCCTTCGTAACTATGCGCGATGTAGGCGAAGCCGAAGGCCAGATCCGGCAGCCGGTTGCCCAGCGCGGCGGGGAACCAGAGCACGAAGCCGGTGCTGCCCATGACAATGGTGCCCCAGATGTCGGCGTAGTAGTCGAACTTCTCGCGGAACTGGAAGCGGTCCCAAGCCGGGGGATCCTGGCGCAGCCCGAGCAGGTACTTGAAGTAGTCGATCACGTCGAAAAGATCCTTCTTCGTCGGTAGCATGGTCCACGACGCCAGCGTGAAGCCGGCGCGTTTCCATAGCAGCAGCAGGTAACCGAGGTGCCAGATCCAGTTGAGCACCATCGTCACGCCGCATACGCGGTGCACCACGCGCGCGCCGTCAAAGCCGCCGAAGATGCCCAGGATATAGTGCATCCAGCCCACGTCGGCAAAGTGCAGTGGCAAGCCGGTGAGCACCAGCAGGATGAAGGTGGACGCCAGGATGATGTGCTGGATGCGCATCACCAGCGTGAAGCGCGGGTAGTGCTTCTCGGTATGCCGGCGCGGGTGCCGGGCGCGATTGACGGCGTTGATGATGAAGGCCAGCGCCACCCCGCCCAGCGCCGTCACCCACAGCCATTCCACTCCGCGCACGCGCAGGAAGGCCAGCCCGATACCCCCGGTGAGCAGGAGGAAGCTCATGGCGATGAGCACGGAGACCGCACGTCCTGCCTCCGGATTGGCGCCGGGATAGAAGGCCTTGCGGCGCAGGTCGAGCAGCACCATCAGGAAGAGCATCACCATGGTGCCCATGATGAGCACCATGAAGAAAACCTCTTCCACGATGAGCACCGGCGAGTTCTGGATGCGCAGGCGCAGGTGGTTGGCGCCGGAGACGGCGAAGTTGTGCCCGGAGCCGGTGTGGCACTTGCCGCAGGTGGTGGCCAGATGTGCCGGGTTCGTCGGCGCGTCCGGATCGGTGGGGGCCAGCACGCCGTGCAGCCCGTGGCAGTCGGTGCAGGTGGCGCCGTTTGTTTTGCCGAAGCGCAGCACCGCGCGCCCGTGGAAGCTCTGCTCGTAGGAGGAGACCGCGTCGGTGGTCAGCCCGTAGCGCGCCATCTTCGCGGCGTCGTTGTGGCAACCGGAGCAGAGTTGCACGCGCTCCCGCGGGGTCTGGTGGCGCGGGGCGGTGATGTTATGCACCATGCCGCCATGGCAGGAGAGGCAGGTGGGGTGGTCGCCCGGCACCACGTCGGGACGGTCGTGCACGCTGCCGACCAGCGAGGCGGCCTTGTCGGCATGGCACGTTTTGCACGCGCCTTCGCGCTGCGTCAGGTCCATGCGCTTGGGAATGGTGATGGTGTGCGAACTGCCCCAGTGGCAGCTCAGGCAGCTCGGGGCCGCTTGGCCGGTGGGACCGACATGGCCGTGCACGCTGCCGGCCAGCGCGGCGGCTTCCTTCGCGTGGCAGCCTTTGCAGGCCTGGTCGCGCTTCACCGTGGTCATTACGCTCGCGGGGGCGATGGCGTGTAGTGTCTCGCCGTGGCACGATTTGCACGTGGGGGCCTTGCTGCCGCCGTGGGCGCTGTGCGCGATGATGTTGGCGATATCCTTGTGGCAGGTGGCGCACTGGGCGGCGGCACCCTGCGGCAGGTGCACCTGGTGCGCGGAGCCGCCGTGGCAGGTAAGGCAGCTCAGCCGGTTGGCGGAAGAGGTGCCCATCTGCCCGTGTGCGCTGGTGGCCAGCGTTTTGGCGACGTCGGTGTGGCAGTTGCGGCAGGTGAAATCCGCCGGTAGCGCCCCGGTGCCGGTGGGCGCCTTGATCTCGTGCGGATTATTGCCATGACAGACGAGACAGGTGGGTTTGTTGCCCCCCGCCGTGCCGTGCACGCTGCCTTTCAGCTTCGCGGCGACGTCGGCGTGGCAGGACAGGCAGGGTGCCACTACCGCGGCGGCGTCGAGCTTCGACACTTCCTTGATCTCGTGCGGGTTGCCGCCGTGACAGGTCTGGCAGGTGACGGCGCGCGTCTTCGGGTTACGCGGGCTATGCACGCTGTGGCTGAGGGAGGCCGCCTTGATGGCGTGACAGTTGGTGCACGCCGGCTTCTCTTTCAGCGCCTTCGCGGGATGCGGGTAGCGGTCGATGCCGGTGTGGCACACCTGGCAACTGAAGCGCCCGTGGGCGGAGGCGGCGAAGTGCTTGCCGTCCACCTTCTCGCTGTGGCAGGCGATGCAGGTATCCGTGTCGTTCGGGGCGATCACCTGCGCGTCTTCACCGTGCAGCGGAGTCGGTCGGGAGAAGCAGAGCAAGGCCGCGGTGAGCAGGAACAGGGTGGGGAGGAGCGCGCGGCGTACCTGATTAAAACGAGCAGTAGTGTCGGAAGTCATGGCAAAAACACTCAATCATGGTTAAGAATGGAAAGACGGCGTGCCGGCCCCGGAGGACCGGCACGCCGCGAGGTGCGGTGATCGGTTAGTCCTTGTCGTCGCCTTCGCCGGGCTTGCGGAAGGTGTGCACGCCCTTGGGCATATGGCAGGTGGCGCAGGTGGCGTCTGCCGGCGCTTTGGGCGCATGCGTGGCCATCACCTTGTCCTTGTGGCACCCCTGGCACAGCTCGATGATCGGCTTCTGCAGCGAGTGCTCGGTGGCGGTGGCGGAGTGCGAGGTGTGGCAGTTGATGCAGACCACGCCGTGCTTGAAGTGCTTGCTGGTGACCAGCTCGTTCATCTCCTGCATCGGTTTGCCCGGCTCTACCTTGTCCAGTTTGAAGCCGTCGGTCTTCAGCAGGTCCTGCCCTTGCTGGAACTTCACCGCAATCTTCTGATCGCCGATGGTGTATTGCCCGTGGCAGCGGCCGCAGATGGAGATCTTCTGGCCGGCCGTCTTCAGGTCGGCGGGATTCACGATGAAATTCTTCTTCGTCGCCATCGGCGCCCCGATGTGCGCGCTGCCCGGCCCGTGGCAGGCTTCACAGGTGATGCCCTTTTCGGAGTATGTACCGTCCGCGTTGTAGCCGGTGACGTGGCGATACACTTCTTCCGGCGCCGGCTTGGCCGCCCCGGGGGCATCCCACGGCAGCTCCTTATTGAAGGACGCGTGTTTCGTGGTGGCCCAACCCGTGCCTTGCGCCTTGTGGCACATCTTGCACATGGTCGATTTCTTGTAGGTAGCCGTCGCCATGTACGCGGGCACGGCATCCGGTTTGTCGTTGTCCTTGGGTGCGTCCTGACCGATCGCCGCGGTGGCGAGCACGGCCAGAATCAGCCCAGTCAGGACGTAGGTGCTCACCGCACCGAGCAACGAGAGCTTCATCTTCCCCTCCCTTTCCGACGTTAACGAGGTATTTCCTCATATTCGCGCAGCCCGTGCGAATTCCTTCTGCCCTTGCACCTTTTTTCACTATACCTTATCAGGAAGCTCAGTAAATATACGATAAGGGGGAAATATAGCGACAATGCGCTCGCCGTCGCGCCTCTCGGCTCCTCCCCCCATCCCCGGCCCTTCCCCTGCAACGTCCTGTGGCGGGGGAAGGGGGAAGGCCTTCTGATATGTAACTCCCCTCCCCTGTCGCAACGGGGGAGGGGTGGGGGGCGACGGCAAATAGGCGTAACAGAAGGGGCGCGGCGCCGCGTGTCGAAGGTAATCGCGGGAGGACGCCGCCGCTTATGTTTACGCTATTCGCCGACACGCCATTGCCGATGCAGGTGACCACACCGGAATTCTGGCACGCGCTCTACGCCACCGGGCAGTTCGGGAAGGATAACCCGAACAGCATCTTTGTGATGTTGCTGGTGCGCGCCATTGTTATCGCCCTGATTCTCATCGGCACCGCGGTGCTGGTGACGTTGATCGCGCGCATCACCCGGCGCGCGCTGGACGTGGTGGCGCAGCGCAGCGAGCACAGCCGGCAGCGGCTGGCCACGCTGTACGGGCTGCTCACCTCCGCCTTCTCCTATACCATCTACTTTGTCGCGGTGCTACTCATCCTCTTCACCTGCGGCGTCTCCTGGGCGGGGTTGGCGCCGTTGCTGGGCGCGGCTTCCGTGCTCGGGTTGGCCATCGGCTTTGGCGCGCAAAAGTTGGTGCGCGACGTGATCACCGGCCTCTTCATCCTCGGTGAAGGCCAGTTCGACGCCGGCGAGTGGGTGACCATCGGCGCGGTGACGGGCATGGTGGAAGAGATCGGCCTGCGCGTCACCCGCCTGCGCGACGATCAGGGGCGCATCTACTTAATCGCCAACGGAGACATCACCCAGGTCTTCAACGCCTCACGCGGCAACGTGCGGCTGGCGGTGGAGGTGAGCTTGCAGCGCACCGCCGCGCTGGACACGGCGCTGGACGCCGTGCGCGCGGCCGCCATCGAGGTATTGCGCGCCAACGGCGCCGCCCCCACCCGCGACGCCGAGGCGCCCGCCGTGCTGGTGACCGCCATGGACGCCGCCAAAGTCACCGTGCGCCTGGTGCTCTGGGTGCCCGTGCTGAAGAAGGACGCCATCGAAGACGCCCTGCGTCGCCGCCTGCTGGAGGTCGGGGAGCCGGCGCTGATGCTGGCGTAGCGAAAAATGGGGACTGGCTCGCATTTTCCAGCACACCGGTAACGATGCGTGCATACCATGACGCAAAATGCGTGCCTGTCCCCATTTTTCGCGTCGATGACAGCATTTGTCCAATCCAAAATCCAAAATTCCACCGTGGGGGGTTCGCGTGGCCGATATTCCGGTTGAAGTGTGGCAGTTGTTGCGGGACGAGGAGGAGCACGACGTGGTGATCCTCCGCGACGCGCAGGAACGCCTGCTGCCGATCGCCATCGGGGTCTGCGAGGCGGCGGCGATCTGGGTGAAACTGGCGCCGGAGGTGGCCGCACCCTACCTGCGCCGCCCATGGAGCCACGACCTGATGCAGGCGCTGCTGGAGCGGCGGGGCGCGCAGTTGGAGCGCGTGGTGATCGACGGCTTCACCAACGGCACCTTTTACGCCACGCTGCACCTGCGCTTCCGCGACGAGGAGCTGGTGATCGATTCCCGCCCCAGCGACGCCATCGCCCTTATGCTGCGCATGAATGCGCCGCTGCTGGTGAACACCGAGGTGATGGAAGAGGCGGGCTTCGGTCTGGATGAGATGCCCGACGAACCGGACGAAGGCCCCGACCTGTGGGACGAAGGGATGTCGCCATGACGCGCGTCACGGGATTGACCGACGACCACGTACACAGCATCGCGGGGTCGTCCGATGCGCGCGACACGGTGGAGGTGCTCTGCGCCCGCGCGGTGGAACTTGGGCTGGCGGGGCTGTGCTTCACCGAGCACCTGGACTTCAACCGCGACATCCCCGAGTACGGCTACTACGTGTATGACCGCGTGTGCGCCGCCGTGGACGCGGCGCGGGCGCGCTACGGCGACCGGCTGGAGATCCGCATGGGGTTGGAGGTGGATTTCGAGCCGAAGTTCGCCGACGAAATCGCCGAGACGCTGCCGCGCCTACCAGTGGATTTCATCCTCGGCGCGGTGCACGTGGTGCAGGGGCAACATATCATGCTGCACGCCGTGGCGGGACGGGCGTGGTCGAGCACGGCGCTGGCCGCGTTTTACCGCGACTACTTCACCTCCCTGCGCGCGCTGCTCCGCTGCGGGGTGGCCGATTGCCTGGCGCACGTGGACTACCCGGCCAAGCGGGGCATGCGCGCCGCGGACGGGCGCCCGGTGGATGGCTACGACGCGGAGTTGGCGGCTACATTGGCGCTGGCGGTGGAGCTGGGCGTGGGGATCGAGCTGAACACGAAGAACGTGCGTGCCGGCGCTCCCCTCGCCGCGCCCCCCGCAGCGCTGCGCCAATACCTCGCCCTCGGCGGCCGCCATGTGACGCTGGGCTCGGATACCCACGGCGTGGAGCAACTCGGCGACGGCCTGGAAATCGCCCGCGTGCTGCTGAGTGAATACGGGGTGGCGCCAGTGTTCTTCCGCGGACGCAAAGCGGTGTCAATTGAGTAGAAGTCAGAAGTCAGGAGTCAGGAGTTAATACGCAGATACCGATATTATACGGATTGCGTGATCTCGTGGAGCCCGTCCTATCCGTCGTCCATGCCCTAAAGGACATGGCTATCCGATGGAGCCGGGTGAACCCGGCTGGGGAACGGGACAGAGAGCGCGCTTCAGCGCAATGCCGTTCAATTAAGCTCGCTTCGCCTTCCTGCACGCGGCCCTCATCCCCCGCCTTCGCTCTGCGGAGCTTCGGCGGACAGGCCCGCCCTTCCCCCCGAGGGGAAGGGAGTAACCTGGTGTCAAATGCGCAAGACGGGAGCGAAAAACCCACCCCGGTACTCCCCTCTCCCAGCCGAGTCGTGCGAGGCGCCCGGGGGAGGGGCGGGGGTGGGGTCCGCGTCTAGGTGGACGTACGGAGCTTAATGTAACGGCATTGCGTTTCAGCATGTTACAATTACGGCGATTTCACGATAACAGTAAAATAGGTTCTATATTACCAGGTGAAGTCCAATCGCTCTCGTGAGCGGCTAAAATGTATATGTATTTCTGCTCTACCGGTGGTGTCGTAATTGCCGGCCCATTCTGACTCCTAAATTCTAACTCCTGACTTCTTTGCAAGGAGCGCGCATGTCACTCGCAATTATCGGTGGTACCGGCGTCTACGATCTCGGCGCCTTGACGGCGTCGGAGAACGTGGATACGCCGTTCGGGGAAGTGCAGGTCTTCCGCGTCAAGGTGGCGGGGGAGACGGTCATCTTTCTGCCGCGGCACGGGGTGGGGCATTCCGTACCGCCGCACCGCATCAACTACCGCGCCAACATCTGGGCGCTGCACGCGCTGGGGGTACGCGAGGTGCTGGCCACGCAGGCAGTGGGCAGCCTCAACTTGCGCATGGCGCCCGGGCACTTTGTGCTGCTGTCGCAATTCATCGACTGGACGAAGAGCCGCCCGCTCACCTTTTTCGACGGCGACGGCGGGCCGGTGGTGCACGTGGATGTGACGCACCCCTACTGCCAGCGGCTCACCGGGCACCTGCTGCGCGCGGCGGAGTTCCTCGACGAGCGCGTGCATGGCGAAGCGGTGTATGCGTGCACCGAAGGCCCGCGCTTCGAGACGGCGGCGGAAGTGCACGCCCTGCGTATGCTGGGCGCCGACCTGGTGGGGATGACAAACGTGCCCGAGGTGGTGCTGGCGCGCGAATCCGGGCTGTGCTACGCCGCGGTGAGCATCGTGTGCAACTGGGGGGCGGGCATGACGAACTATCCGCTTACCCAGGACGAAGTGCTGGAGATCATGCGCGATCAGACCGCCGAATTGCGCGAAGTGCTCCACCGCTTCATCGCGTTGCACCGCGACGGGAACTGCACGTGCGCCGAACTGGGCTTTCCGCAATACTTGTCCGCCTAGCAACCGGCGGAGGAAATGGAAGCGCCCCGCGGGTGACGCGGGGCGCGGTGGCTCAGGCTGTCGGCGCTGGGGTGGGCGGGTCGGGCACCTTCGCGGGCGTCTCGGCAGGTTTTTCTACCGGCGCGGCGGGTGCTTGCGCGCTCTTGGGCGCGTTATCGGTAATGTACCAGCCGCTGCCTTTGAAGATGATCCCCGCGGCATGGAAGACTTTGCGCACTTCGCCCCCGCATTGCGGGCAGGTCAGTGTCGGTTTCTCATCCGCTCCGTGGCGTAGATCGAAATGGTGTTCGCATTGCACGCAGGCATATTCGTATAACGGCATCGTTCTTCCCCTTACGTGGAAAGCCGGCGAGCGTTACCTCGCCGGCGTTCAATTATACCCGATGCCGTACGGAGGATGCAACCATCACACCGTGTATAGCTCTCCGGGGTCGAAAGGATGCCCGAAGAGCGGGCGCGCCACCTGCTCGAGGAAGTCCTGTGCGCTGATGTGCGGGTCGAGCAGCGGATAGACCAACTCCTCCATTTCACGGTAATACACCCGAATGGCGGCGATTATCGCCAACCCGCGGCGCTGGATGTCCGTCAACTTGAGTTGCCCCTCGCGCAACATACGGCGCAGGTCGCTGATGTCGGCGCGCAGGCGGCGTGCCGCCGCGCGCAACTGCGCGGTGATCGGCAGCGACGACCCCTGTTGCCGCGCGTCGACTACGGGGAAAAGGTAGGTCTCTTCCGCGGCGAAATAGTGCACCATCCCATCGCCGAAGAATAAATCGAACTGGTAGATCCACTCGTCGATCTCGCGCGGGGTCATCACGGAGAGCAGTTTTAGCCGCCGCTCGGATTGCTGCAGCGCTTTGGCCAGATGCTGCAGATGGCGGCGGAGCGGCATGGTGGGGGGCAGCTCTCGCGTCTGGGTCGGCGGGAGCGTGGTCGCGAGGAAAAACATCCCGTGCCTCCTTGCTCGGTCGTTCGCTCACGAGTATAACCCGGCGTTGGATGGGCAAACCTTCGGGCTTGTGACAAGCCAGTTCACGTGTCGCCGGGCCTTGCCAAGGACGCCGGGAGAGTCTATCATACCTCTGCCCATGCTGGAACCTCTGTATACGCAATTACTCGGCGCCACCGCGCTGCTCGGTCCGCGCACCCCGTTGCCCGCCCTATACGAAGAGGCGCTCCGCGACTGGCGCGGGTTGCCGGTGCAGACGCGGCGCTTTGCCGACGCCACGGCGCTGCTGCGCGACTGCCCGCCCGCGGCGCTGGCGGCGGCGTTGACCGACGACGCCTGCCCCGACGATGCACGAATGTTTGCCGCCGTGTTGCTCGCTCTCGCGCGCCCGCGCCCCTGCCCGGCGGTGTGGCCGACGGACGTCCCGGCACACGGCGCCGACCTCGCCTGGCTCCTCGCCGCGCTGGCGTGGCTGCCGCACCCCGATCCGGAGGGGCGGTTCCCCGCCCTCCTCGCCGCGCGGCTGGCGGACACCGTGCCGGAGCCGGAGAACACCGCGCTGCCCGAACCGCTGCTGCTGCTCGCCTTTTTGAAGGGTGTATACGAAGGCACCCTGTCCGACGTCGATTTCGCGCAGTGCGTGCTGGCGGGGCGCATCCTGCATCCCGGGGTGGCCTCGAGCCGCCCGTTGCGCATCCTGCACCCGCTGCTCGACTACCTGGGCTTTTCCGCGCGCGAGGAGGTGGGCTGCGCCTACCGCAGCCTCGCGGCGCAGGTGTGGCCACATGCGGTGGCGGACAACTGGCACGCGTGGGGGTGGATCACCTGCCCCGGCGGGCCGGATCTCTTCCCGCGGACGTTGGACGCGCTGGCACACCGCGCGCCGGAATTGGCCGAGGTGCACGCACTGAAATACGCCCCCTTGCCCCCACGAGAGCTGTTGCCGCGCTATCTGGCGGACGCCGACCCCGCGCTGACCACGCTGCTCGGTTGGTTGCGCGGCACCCCCGTGTCGGAGGCGCTGCGCTGGCTCACCGCGTCGAACCGGGAGGCCGCCGCCACGGCGTATACCCGCCCCGCGTGGTGGGAGGCCTGGCTCACCGACGGCCTGCCCGTGGCGCGCACGGCGCTGACCTGGCTGCAGGCGCTGGAATTACCGCCGGGGGTGGAGGAGCGCCACGGATTTTTGGAAACGCACTACGTGCCCGCCTACCGCCGCATCTGCGCCAATCTGCTGCTCGCACGGGCGGCGACGGGCGAGGTGGCGGAGGAGCTGTTGACCCTCACCGACGCCGGCGACCTGGCCGCGCTGCGCGCGCTGGCACTGCTCCCCGCGCCCGGCGAAGCGGTCTTCGCGCGCCTGCGTGACGCGGAGACGAAAGGCAGCCGTCCGGCACGGGAGGCGGCCGCCGTGGCGCTGGCACACCTGGCGCGCCGGCAAGGGCTGCCCGACGCCGGCGAGCTGGCGCACCAGCAACTGCTGGCCGCCGCCTGGGAGCCGGGCCCGCTGGGCGGCGCGCGCGTGCAGGTCGGCTGGCCGGTGGACGAATACCGTCTGCGCGTGGGCTTGCACGCCGGCGCCGTGCGGCTGGAAGTCCTCGGCCCGCGTGGCCCGGTGCCCCGCGTGCCGGAGGCGGTGCGCCGCAGCGAGCCCTACGGGCAGGCCCGCGCGGCACAGCGGGCGGTGCAGGCGCAGTACCGCGCCTTCAAGGCGCACCTGGAGCGCGCGCTGCTCGATGCCGTGCCCTTCACCACGGGGGAGTTCCGCTACCTGCTTGCCAACCCGATCTTCGCGCACCTCGCCGAGCGGTTGGTGTGGCAGACGCCGGACGGCGTGACGCTGGCCTGGGCGGGGCCGGAGCACTGGGAAACGGCGGCGGGCGACGCGACGGCCTTAACGGATGTCCTCACCCTCATCCCGGCGCATCCGGTGACGCTGGCACGCGAAGGCACGCTGACGGGGTGGCAGATGTATGCCGCCGACCACCGGCTGACGCAGCCGTTCAAGCAGCTCTTCCGCGAGGTGTATACCGCCGAAGGCGAGGCGGGGACGCGCTGCGAGCGCTTCGCCGGGCGGCGCGTGGCCCCGGCACGCGCCTACGCCGTGCTGCGCGCGGCGGGCTTCGCCCCCGGCGCGGGGATCGCGCGGCGCGACTGGCCGGGCGGCGTGACGGCGCACCTGTGCTGGGCGGAAGGCGCCGCCGGGCGCGATCTCTTCGGCCCGCACCGCAAGGAGGACGCCCGCACCGGGGCGGTGTGGTTCACCCGCGACGGGGCGGAGGTGCCCCTCGCGCGCGTGTCGGCCATCCTGTTCAGCGAGACGCTGCGCACCGCCGACCTGGTGGCCACCGTGGCAGCGGCGGGCGACGCGGCGCTCACCTCGCGGGAGACAGTGGCGCTGCGCGCGGCGCTGTTGCGCCAACTGGCGCGTAGCTTCCGGTTGACCAACCTGGCGACGCCGGAAGAGGGCGGCTACGCGGTGGTACTCGGCGCGCGCGCCACCTACCGCATCAACCTGACCAGCGGCGCGGTGCTGTTGGAGCCGGAGGGTCGCCAGGTGCTGGTGCCTCAACACCCCGCCCGCTGGAGTCCGTCGGAGGAGCACGACGCCACCACGGAGATTCTCGCCCTCGCCCTGACGCTGGCCAATGACGCCGAGATCACCGACCTGACCTTCCTCGCACAGCTCGGTTGACTTAATAATGAGTAAGTGAACTTTTTTCAGCACTTCCTCTGTTTAACGTTTATCCTGCTCGAATGTGGGTTATATGATACTTATCCAGAGTATTTAATCGGGAGGAGCCGACGATGGCGAAGATTCAGGTTGTGTTTTACAGCACGTATGGGCACATCTACCAGCTGGCGGAAGCGGTAGCCGAGGGGGCGCGCGAGGTGGCGGGCAGCGAGGTGACGCTCTACCGCGTGCCGGAATTGATGCCCGACGACGTGCTCGAAAAAATCGGGGCGAAGGGGGCACAGCAGGCCTACGCGCACATCCCCATCGCGGAGACGGAAGCGCTGGCCGACGCCGACGCCATCATCTTCGGCGCGCCGACGCGCTTCGGCAATGCCGCGGCGCAACTGCGCAACTTCCTCGATCAGACCGGGGGCTTGTGGGCGCGCGGGGCCCTCATCGGCAAGGTCGGCAGCGTCTTCACCAGCACGGCCACCCAGCACGGCGGGCAGGAGAGCACCATCCTCAGCCTGCACACTTCGCTGCTGCACCACGGGATGATCATCGTCGGCGTACCCTATTCCGAAGCCCGGCAGATGACCCTCGACGAAATCACCGGCGGCTCGCCCTACGGCGCGAGCACCATCACCGGCGGCCAGGGGCAGCGGATGCCCAGCGAGAACGAGCTGGCTATCGCGCGCTTCCAGGGCCGCCATGTGGCGGAAATTACCGCCCGGCTGGTGGGGGCCCCGGTCACGTCGTAATGTACCGCGCGCCGCGGCGGGTCAGCGCACGACCACCCGCCGCGGCGTGCCGCGCACATCCAGCGTCTGCCGCCAATCGGTGTTGTACGCCCACGGCCCCACGCCGTCGAAGGAGCGCCCGAAGGCCTCGATCATGTCGCCGTCGGGCAGTGCGGCGCGGATCGTCCCGTCGCCGGTGCGGCGAATCCACCCCACGCGCCCGTTGAAACGCACCCCGTCCTCTGCAATCTCCACCAACTCGTCGCTCGCGAAGGCGTAGTCGGTATATTCCGGCGTCACGATCTTCACCCCGGCGCTCCCGCATGGCTCGATATGCACGTCGCGCCCACGTTCCTGGGCAAAAAGCACCGTCCGGTAGACCCCGTCCGTGTCGTTGTACAGGCGGAAGAAGTGCTGCCGTTGCGGGTTGGCGTCCCCCTCGCCGAAGATGCTCGGTGCCGGGATCAGCTCCCCCTTCTCCAGCCGGAACTCCGCCGGGTGCTGCACGAAGCAGAGCAGATCCAGGTCGAAGCGTCCCGTGCAGCGGATCTCCTGCCGGTGCGGCGTGATGGCGTCCGCCGTCACGTGCAGGTTGAAGCGATGCGGCACGGCGGCGAAGACGCGGTCGTAGAGGAGCACGTAGTCGGGCTTCACGAAGAGCAACAGGCGGCGCTTCCACGCACGCGGCCCCACGGGGTTCTCGTCGCCGATGTAGAAGAAGAGCGGCTTCTGCGGCGGGCCGTCGATCTCCGCGAAGGTGCGCACTCGGCCGTAGGAGAGCTTCAGCACCACCGGCATCTCCGCGCGGGTGTAGTCCACCGCGTTGCTGAAGAAGGTCTCCGCCAGGTAGCCGCGGCGCAGCGGGTCTTCGTCGGGTATCTCCACCAGGTTGTGCGCCTGCCAGCCGCCCGCGTCGCCCGTATAGGTGCCATAGTCCATGCACAGCGGCGTACCCTTGGCCACCCAGTTGAAGCTGCTCTCGTCTCCCTCGTAGTGATCCTTCGCCATGCCGATCTTCTGGAAGAGGTAGCTGTGCGTCGGCGATGGGTGCCCGTGGCGCAGCGCCACGCCCACTTCGTCCATTGCCTCGCTGCTCAGTGCGGGCATCGGGTAGGCGCGCGTCAGGTCGGGCAGCAGGCGGGAGAGCAGGAAGGGCACTTCATAGGCCGCCATGTGCACGTTGGGCAGCATCTCCGTGCTCACCGCCAGGCAGGCCGCGCGCAGCGGGTCGTCCTCTGCCAGCTCGCTCGCGAAGAGGAGCAGCACGACGCACCCGTTCTGCGGCAGGCGCGAGTTGCCGATGGGCGGCCAGGTGCCCGCGTCGAAGCGCTTGTCGATGCCCATGTAAAAGCGCGTCAGCCACCTCACGTAGCGGCGCACGCGGTCGTCATGGAAGTAGTCGATGCCCCAGCGGTTCTTCAGGATGCGGAAGGTGATCACGAAATAGAACATCGTGAAGAGCGCATAGTTGATCGACTCCTCCCACGCGCCGCTTTGGCCGCAATACGCGTCGAGCTGCCCCTCCAGGTCGTCCATCCCCTTGCGCAGCCAGCGGCGCGCGTCGGGGTGGTCGGGCAGCAACGCGGCCAGGTGGATGAGCGCGGTGAGCGGATCGGACTGAAAGTTGGGCAGGCAGTTCGTCCAGTACAGCTTGTCCGGCTCGTGCTCGCCCGGGTAGTAGTACATGCGGCGCGTGGAGTCGGGGTGCCAGGGGTGCAGCGCGGTCTTCGAGTGCGGCCAGCGCCCCTCGTCCATGATGCGCCGCGCGGCGAAGGCGAAGTACGCGCCGCAGCGGCGGATCTCTTCGTCGGTGAGGAAGCCCACCTTGGTGAGAAACTCGTAGTGCAGCATCAGCGTGCGTAGCGTGCGGCTGAAGCCGATGACGCACTTATCGTAGTCGTTATCGTTGTTGCGGTAGCCCTGGAATTGCCACACCCAGCGTTCGAAGCGCTCGAACAGCGCATCGCGCAGCGCGGCGCGTGCTGCGGTGGCATCCGCCGCGGTGAGCCCCATCGCGGCGAGCAGGCTGTCGTCGCCCGGCACGGCGGCGGCGAGGGGCGGCACGCGCAGGTTCTCCTGTGCTATGGCCTCCCAGTCCGTCTCGAAGAAGCCCGGCGCCGTGCGGCAGGAGTCGTCGAAGGCCGCCGCGCCGGTCAGGTCGAGGTGTTCGTCGAGGCGCAACTGATTGAATTCGCTGTAGAGCCGGTTGAAGAGGTAGTGGTGATCCGCGGGTATGCACGTCTCCACCGGCCCGGCGACGAGGAGCCAGTGGCGCTCGCCGTCCGCCAGCGCGGCGGTGAGGGTGGCGCGCCCGTCGCCGCGGTCGTGCACCTGCATGATATTGTCCACGGGCCGCCGCCAGCGCTCACCGTAGAGGCCGACGAGCCCGAGCATCCCGCGCGCATGGTCGGCGTCGTTGAAGAAGGCGAACCAGCCGCGGTTGTTGGGCACGGTGAACTCGCCCAGCGGGGGCATCTGCAGGCGGCAGAGGACGTCCTTCGGTCGGGCAATCCCCAGCGATTCGACGATGGGCTCGTTGCCGGCCTGGAAATCGAAGCTGCTGTGCGAGACGAGATGCGTGAAGACGTCCGCCGGGTTCAACTCCACCGTCAGGTGCGCATCCATCCCGAGCAGGAAGGACTCCGCCACTTCGAGCAGCGGTTCGTCGAGGTAGAAGGTGTAGGTGAGCGTGTAGTGCGCATTCTCGGGGAAGTGGTAGGTGAGTATGTATTCCGTGTAGAGCGGCCCGTCATTGGTGCGTGCGAGGGTGATCGCCTGCACGGCGAGAGCGCTGGCCACGCGGCTGGTCAGCGGGTAGCCGGCGAAGGCACCCAGCGGGCCGCCCAGCGTGCCATCGGCGTGACGGAGGGGGTTCAGGGTTAACGCGTGCGAGGCCGGGCCGATCGTCACCGCGTCGCTGAGCGGGATCGGCTGAGGCGTCAACGTGGTGGCGCTGGTGTCCCCCGGGAAAAAGGTCAGTGTGCGCTGCTGCCCCTGCGCAAACCCCAGCCGCACCAGCACCTCCGCCGCGCCTTCCACGCAACACCCGGTGTATTGGAAGGGTGTCTCCGCGCCGTCGAGCAGCAACCGCGCCGGTGCGCCGGGCAGCAGCTCCGGCACGCGCAACTTTACATATTGCGGGCGCCAGGCGGTGAAGAGGGGGGCGGTGAGGGTCAACTCGGCCAGGGGTGAGGTCACGGCAGACATACGCATCTCCTTTCCCCTTTCCTTCCGTGCGGGGATGGAAAATCCTCTACACGCGTAAATAGATGCAGACTTATCGCTTCCCGTCGCACCGTCGGCATCTCGCCGGCGCACGAGTCAACGAGAGACTTACCGGCTGTGGGATAGCAAATGCCACTTAACACAGTAAAGCGGTGGCATTTACGTATTTAGAGAAGAAGATTACAAATTCCTGAAAAATAATTTGTGACTTGTATCCCGAATTTGCAAAATTCCCTTGTCAGGGGGGATTCACCCCCGTATAATGCGGAAATCAGCGCGGCGCAACGCCTGCCGCGCCCCGCGCTCTGGTGGTCGGTACGCGAAAGGTATTGCCGTGGAACTGCTGCAAACGGTTATGACGCAGTTGCCCACCCCGGACGCCGCTCCGGGGTGGCAGTTGCGCGCGTTGCAGCAGGCGGCGGCGGAGACGCTGCTCGCCGGGCGCCGCGCCGTGTTGCGCGCTCCCGCAGGCGCGGGCAAAACCTTCGCCGGCTGGTTCCCCTGGCTCGCCGGACGCGTGCAACCCTACGACTTCCCCCCGCAACTGCTCCACGTGCTCCCCGGCGGTACGCTGCTCGGTAGCCTGCCCGCGCAACTGCGCACACTGGTCGGCGGGATACCCGGCGCGCGGGTGGAGGTGCAGACGGAAGGCGACCCCTTCGATCCCTTCCTGCTCGCCGACGCCCTCTTCACCTCCGTCGACCAGCTCCTCAGCGTCGCGCTACACCGCCCGCTGGGGCTCTTTGCCGGGTTGTCCAACCTGAACGCCGGCGCGCTCTTCGGGGCGTACTTGATCTTCGACGAATTTCCTGCTCTCGCCTCGCGTGACGCGCTGGTCATCTGGCTCGGGCTGCTCCGCCGGTACTACCCCACCGTGCCGTGCCTCTTCACCACCGCCGGGCTGCCCGCTCCGCTGGCGCGGCGGGTCACGGAACTGCTCGGTGCCGACTACCTGGACTTCAGCGACGCGCGGGTGGGGGGGCGGCGCGCGTGGTCGCGGCTGCCGGGCTTGAGCGCCGATGCCCTGCTGCGGCTGCACCGCGAGCGCACCGTGGTGGTGTGCAACACGGTGCGCGGTGCGCAGACGCTCTACCGCGCGCTGGCGGCGCAATGCGGCGGGGAGCGCGCCCCGGAAGTGCTGCTATTGCACCAATATCAATTGTATCGCGAGCGGAAGGAGCTGTGCGCGCACGTCGCCGGCCTCTTCGCGCCCGACAGCGACGCCAACGTACTGCTCGTCACCACTTCGGGGGTGGAGAGCGGCATCGACCTGTCCGCCGACACGCTGGTTAGCGATCCCGCGCCCCCCGACGCGCTGTTGCGCCGCGCCGGCCGCTGCGCGCGCCACGCCGGGTCTTGGGGGCAAATGATCGTGGCGCCGGTGACGGAGTTCGCTCTCGGCGACACGCCGTACCCCTGCCCGCCGTGGGAGGGGTTGGTGGACGCGCTGGCCGACGGCGCCGGGAAGACGAGTGCCGACGAGTTGGCGGTGCTGGACGCGCTGTGGGCGGCCGCCCCGCCGGAACAGTTGCCGGACGCCGTGCGCGACCTGCCGACCGCCGCGGAGGTGGACGCGGCGCCCGGGCACGTGCTCACCGGCGCGGACGCCTACCCCGCGCAACTCTTCCCGCGCGTCGGCGTGGCGCTGCACCGCACGCCGGAGACGGTGGCCGATCCCTTCGAGCTGGAGCGTTTTTCCCTCTCCGTCTCCTCGCTGGAGCGCGGCTGGCGGCAGTGGCGCGCCAGCGGCTGCCCGGGGGAGTGGTTCGCGCTCATCCCGCACTGGCAGCAGGCCGAGGGTGAGCACGCCATCACATGGTCGCTGGTGGAGCGCCCGGAGGACTTTCGCGCCGTCGCCCGGCTGGTGGTGCTCAACGCGGAGGCGGTGAGTTACCACCCGGTGGTCGGGCTGGAGCTGGCGCCGGGCGAGCCGTATCAAAGCCTGCGCCAGGCGGCGCAACACACGGCCTGGAGTCCCTTCGACCAGCACGCGGAGACCTTTGCCGAACACGCGGGCAGCGTGGCCGCCGCCTTCGAGGAGATGCTGCCCTGGTACCGCTATGTGCTGCGCCACCTGGGCATGCACTGGCGCATCCCATATATGGAACTCGAGTTGTGGCTGCGCACGGGGATCCTGTGGCACGACGCGGGCAAGCTGAGCGCGGCGTGGCAGCGGGCGGCGGCACGCTGGCAGATCGAGAGCGTGCGCCGGCCCCACGACGCGCTGCTGGCGCGCATCGACTTCGAGCACGGCCGCGACGGCACGTATCCCTGTCCGGAACACGCGCACACCACGGCGCGCGTGCTGGCACGGGCGCTGGGGGTGCTGCTCGGGACGCGCGAGGCCTTCTACCGCGGTACGCTGATGGCCTTGAGCCACCACCACGGGGTGACCGCCGCGTCGCGCACGGAGATGGCGCCGCACCCGCTGGCGTGGAGCACGCTGCTCGCCTTGCTGACGCCGCTCACCGATGAGCGCCTGCTGCGCCGCGTGGATCGGGTGGGGTGGCAGCCGACGATGCGCGGGCTGTCGGAGATTCCGCCGCACCCGCCCGTCGATCCCGACGCGTGGATGGCCTACAGCGTGCTGGTGCGCGCCATCCGCCTCGCCGACCGCGAACTCGCGCTCTCGCATTCGACGCTCTTTGTGAACTGATCCGCTCCCGTTGCCCGAGCCGGGTGGCGGTGTCTATGGCATCTGTGCTTGTTTTCACAAGCACAAGGCGCCTAAAGTGCGCAAAAGGATATGATACGCATACTATGGCGGTGTAAATCGCGCAAAAAAAGTGCTTGGAACGTGAAAAAAGGGCGTTTACAGCCTGTTAAGTTCGTGCTATTATTCACTAAATTAGCAAGGCGACCAACTTTAGCCAGGGCCGCACGACGCTGTTTTATTGTTTTATCCGCGAAATCCCGATTTGTCGGGAGGCGTTTTGGTAAATCGCGAAATATAACGCGATAGACATTGTCCGAGGAGGAACTATGGAACTCCACACGCCGACCTGCCAGTGTGGCGAAGAGACCGAGGAAGCCCGGCGCGCGCGCGTCGCGGAGATCATCGATGAATTTCACGCGCAGCCGGATAACCTGATTCAGATCCTCCACCTCGTGCAGGGGATCTACGGGTACCTTCCGCTGGACGTGCAGCAGTTCATCGCCGAGCGCATGGATCTCCCGTTGTCGGAAATCTATGGCGTCTCGACCTTCTACTCCTTCTTCTCCACCGAGCCGCGCGGGGAATACACCATCCGCGTGTGCATGGGCACCGCCTGTTACGTGCGCGGCAGCACGAAGATCCTTAAACGCCTCTCCGAGATGCTCGACGTCGCGGTGGGCAGCACGACGAAGGACCGCAAGTTCACCCTGGAAGTCATGCGTTGCATGGGGGCGTGCGGACTGGCGCCGGCGGTGAGTGTCAACGGGGAAGTCATTCCCCAGGTGAATCCCGATAAATTGAACCGCATCCTCGAGATGTGCAGCTAGAAAGGAGCCGCCACCATGGTGATGTCGCATGTGGTGACGTCAAAGGACGGGCTGGAGCAGATCGCGGCCCGGTTCAACGCCCGCCAGAAGGAAGCCAAATACCATTTACTCGTTTGTGCCGGCGCCGGGTGTGTGTCCTCGGGCTGCCATGCGGTGAAGAACGCCCTGCTCGCCGCACTGGAGGAGCACGGGCTGGCCGATCAGGTGACGGTGTGCGAGACCGGGTGCATCGGCACCTGCGATCTCGGCCCCTCGCTGGTGGTACAGCCGGACGGCGTCTTTTACACCAAGCTCAAAGCTGCCGATATGGGTCGCATCGTCACCCAACATCTGCTGGGTGGTTCCATTATCGAGAAGCTCTGCTACTTCGATAAGGAAAAGGACGAGCGCGTCAAGCATCTCGTCGATATCGAATTTTTCAAGCGCCAGACGCGCCTGGTGACGGGGCGGTGCGGCTACATGCCCTTCGACTCCATCGAGGGGTACATCGCCTCCGAGGGCTACTTCGCCCTCGCCAAGGCGCTGAGCGAGATGAGCCGCGAGGACGTCATCGACGAGATGAAACGCTCCGGCCTGCGCGGGCGCGGCGGCGGCGGCTTCCCCACCGGCGTGAAGTGGGAAGCGGGTTACAAGGCCGCCGGTGAGCAGAAGTACGTGGTATGCAACGCCGACGAAGGCGACCCGGGCGCGTTCATGGACCGCTCGCTGCTGGAAGGCGACCCACACGCTATTATCGAGGGCTTGCTCATCGCCGGGTACGCCATCGGCGCTGACCGGGCATTCGTCTACGTCCGCGCGGAGTACCCGCTCGCCGTCGAACGCCTGCAGAAGGCCATCGGCCAGGCGCGCGAATACGGCTTCCTCGGCGACCAGGTGATGGGCACCGACTTCCGCTTCGACATCGAAATTCGCATCGGCGCCGGCGCCTTCGTCTGCGGTGAAGAGACCGCGCTGATGGCCTCCATCGAGGGCAAGCGCGGCGAGCCGCGCCAGAAGCCCCCGTTTCCCTTCGAAGCGGGTGTCTACGGCAAGCCGACGATCATCAACAACGTCGAGACGTACGCCAACGTGCCGCTGATTATCCTCAAGTCCGCCGAGTGGTACGCCGGCTTCGGCACCCCGGGCAGCAAGGGTACCAAGGTCTTCGCGCTGGCGGGCGACGTGCAGAATACGGGCATCGTCGAAGTGCCGATGGGCATGCCCTTCGGCGAGATCATCTACGACATCGGCGGCGGGCCCCAGAAGGGCAAGCGCTTCAAGGCGGCGCAGACGGGCGGCCCGTCCGGCGGCTGCCTCACCCGCGAGCACCTCAACGCCCCGGTGGACTTCGACTCGCTGCGCTCGCTGGGCACCATCATGGGCTCCGGCGGCCTCATCGCCATGGACGAAGACACCTGCATGGTGGACGTGGCGCGCTTCTTCATGGAGTTCGTGCAGGACGAATCCTGCGGCAAGTGCGTGCCCTGCCGCATCGGCACCCGCCGTATGCTGGAGATCCTGGAGCGCATCACCAAAGGCCAGGGGCGCGAGAGCGACATCGAGGTGCTGCAGGAGCTGGCGATCACCTGCCGGGAAACCGCCACCTGCGGCCTCGGACAGACCGCCGGCAACCCGGTGCTGAGCACTCTGCGCTACTTCCGCGACGAGTACGAGGAGCACATCCGCCACAAGCACTGCCGCGCCGGCGTGTGCACCGAGTTGATGGTCTCCCCGTGCCAGAACGCCTGCCCCGCCGGGGTGAACGTGCCCGGCTACGTGGCCCTTATCGCCGCCGGCCGCCCGCGCGACGCCTACAATCTGGTGCGCAAGGAGAATCCCTTCCCGGCGATCTGCGGGCGCATCTGCACCCACCCGTGCGAGAGCAAGTGCCGCCGCGCCCAGCTCGACGACCCGGTGGCCATCTGCGACCTGAAGCGCTACGCCGCCGACTACGTCTTCGAGAACGAAGAGCCGTACATGGATCTGGTCTTCCCGAAGAAGCCGGAGTCCGTGGGCATCATCGGCGCCGGGCCCGCCGGGTTGACCTGTTCCTACTATCTCGCCCGCCTCGGTTACGATGTCACCGTCTACGAGACGCAGCCCATCGCCGGCGGCATCCTCGCCTACGGCATCCCGGAGTACCGCTTGCCCAAGAAGATCCTGGCGAAGGAAATCCGCATGATCGAGCAGGCCGGCGTGACGATTCAGACCGGCGTGGAGGTGGGCAAGGATGTCACCTTCAAAAAGCTGCGCGCGAAGCACAACGCCATCTTCATCGCTACCGGCACGCAGTTCCCGAATACCATCGACGTGCCCGGCGAGGAGCTGGAAGGCGTCTACCACGGCCTCGACTTCCTGCGCGACGTGAGCCTCGGCAAACCGGTGCAGGTGGGGAAGAACGTGGTGGTGATCGGCGGCGGCAGTACCGCCTTCGACGCCGCGCGCACCGCCCTGCGCCTCGGCGCGGACAAGGTGACGGTGCTCTACCGCCGCCTCATCGAAGACATGCCCGCCGACGAGCGCGAGATTCAGGAAGCGCTGGACGAGGGCATCGAGATCCGCCAGCTCATGGCCCCGGTGGCCTTCGTCGGCAAGAAGACGGTCAGCGGCGTGCGCTGCGTGCGTATGGAATTGCGCGGCTTCGACGACTCGGGCCGGCGCAAGCCGCGCCCGGTGGAGGGGCTGGAGTTCGTGATCAGCGCCGACATGGTGATCCCGGCCGTCAGCCAGCACTCCGACCTGCCCTTCATCAGCAAGGATGAGGTGGAAGTGACGAAGTGGGGCACGCTGCGCGTCGATGCGGACTCGATGATGACGAACATGCGCGGCGTCTTCGCCGGCGGCGACGTGGTGCGCGGCCCCGACGTGGCCATCACCGCCATCGCCGACGGGAAACAGGCCGCCGTCGCGATCGACAAGTTCCTCGGCGGTCCCGGCACGCTCAACACGGGCGAGCCCATCGAGATTCCCATGCCGACCGATGAGAAGGAAGTGGTGGAGCACGAGCGTTTCCCGCTGCGCCTACGCGACGTGGACACGCGCAAAACCTCCTTCAGCGAAGTGGTCATCGGCTTCCACAAGCTGAACGCCATTGCCGAAGCCATGCGCTGCCTGCGCTGCGACCGGCGCTAAGATAAGGAGTGACCGATGTCGACGTCAACCGTCAATTTGACTATCAACGGCAAATCCGTCACGTGCGAGGCCGGCATGTCCGTCCTCGAAGCGGCGAAGCACCATAACATCCATATCCCGAACTTCTGCTACCTCGAAGACGTGCACCAGATCGGCGCCTGCCGCATCTGCGTGGTGGAGATCGAGGGGGCGCGCACGCTACAGGCGTCCTGCCTGGTGCCCGTGCGCGAGGGGATGGTGGTGCGCACCAACACCGAGCCCGTGCGCAAGGCACGCAAGATGCTCTTCGAGCTGATGCTCTCCGACCATCCGCGCGACTGCCTGAGCTGCACGCGCAACCAGAACTGCGAGTTCCAGAAGCTGGGGGAAATTATTCAGATCACCGAGTTTCGCTTCGAGGGGGAGAAGTCCCACTCCCGTGTGGACGACTCCAGCCCGTCGGTGGTGCGCGACACGGGCAAGTGCATCCTCTGCCGCCGTTGCGTGACGATCTGCAACGACGTGCAGGGCGTGGGCGTGCTCAACGTGCAGAAGCGCGGCTTCAAAACCGTCATCGGCCCCGCCGACGAACTGCCGCTGGACACGGTGAACTGCGCCATGTGCGGCCAGTGCACCACCGTTTGCCCCGTCGGCGCGCTGATGGAGAAGGATGCCACCGAGCCGGTGTGGCAGGCGTTGCACGACCCGAAGAAGCGCGTCATCGTGCAGACGGCGCCCGCCATTCGCGCCGCGCTGGGCGAGGAGTTCGGGCTGAAACCCGGCTCGCTGGTCACCGGGAAAATGGCCAGCGCGCTGCGCGAGATGGGCTTCAACGACGTCTTCGACACCAACTTCACCGCCGACCTGACGATCATCGAAGAGGGGAACGAATTTCTGCAGCGTGCCACCGCCGCCCTCACCGGCGGTTCCGCGGTGCTGCCGATGATTACCTCCTGCTCCCCCGGCTGGATCAAGTACGTGGAGCACGAGTTCCCGCGGATGCTCGGTCACCTGTCCTCGTGCAAGTCGCCGCACATGATGCTCGGTGCGCTGGCGAAGACCTTCTACGCCGAGAAGGTGGGGGCGAACCCGGAGGACATCTTCGTGGTCTCCGTGATGCCTTGCACGGCGAAGAAGTATGAGATCACGCGCCCGGAAATGTTCCTGAACGGCCGCCAGACGGTGGACGCAGTGCTCACCACCCGCGAGCTGGCGCGCATGATTAAGGACGCCGGCATCGGCTTCCTGGAGCTGGAAGACAGCGAGTTCGACAACCCGCTCGGGTACTCCACCGGCGCGGCGGACATCTTCGCCTCCTCTGGCGGCGTGATGGAAGCGGCGCTGCGCACGGTGTATGAAGTCGTCACCGGGCGTGACGCCATGCAACTCGACCTGACCCCGGTGCGCGGGCTCTTCCAGGTGAAGGAAGCGGCGCTGACCATCGAGGACGCCAAGCCGGAATTCAGCTTCCTCAACGGCGTCACCGTGCGCGTGGCCGTCACCAGCGGGTTGTCAGGGGCGAAGAAGCTGCTCAAGCAGATCGAGGCGGGCACCAGCCCGTATCACTTCATCGAGGTGATGGGCTGCCCGGGCGGCTGCATCAGCGGCGGCGGGCAACCCCGTCCGACGAACCGCGCGGTGCGCGAGGCGCGCATGGCGGCGATCTACGCGGAGGATGCCGGCAAGCCGAAGCGCAAGTCGCACGAGAACCCGTTCATCACCCAGCTCTACGCGGAATTCCTCGGGGAGCCGCTGGGGCACAAGTCGCACGAGCTGCTGCACACGCACTACGTGAAGCGCGGACGCTTCAACCAGTTCGTCGATGAACCGCAGGACGAAGCGGAACACGAACACGCCAAAGCGTGAAGTACGTGCTCGACACGCGCGCGAAGAGCCCGGGCAACCGGGCTCTTCGCGCCTTTCCCCGTCACGGCAGGAATGTGCGGCGTCGGCGGTGAAATACGTGACGAGAACGTGAGCTTTACTCGCTCAGTTGGAGCAGGTCGCTGCCGATAATATGGAACAGATAGACACGAAAGGTCGGTACGGGAGTGCGTGATGGCCGATGAACGACGCCAGCATACGCGGTTGAGCTATTCACCGGAGAATCCGCCGGTGCTGCGCATCGGCACGGTGAACTATGCGATTCGCGACCTCTCCGAGGGGGGCGTCGTCTTCGTCTGCTACCGGCAGAACCAGTTCCCGGCGAATACGCTGCTCAGCGGCGCGATTATCTTCCACGACGGCGTGACGATTCCCGTCGAGGGGCGCGTGTTGCGCTATCACGACGGTGCCGTGGTGGTGGCCTTCACCCAGGAGGCGCAATCCGCCGCCGCCTTCCGCGAACGGCGACGCTTCTTCCGCCTGCGGTATCCGCGCGGGGAAGAAGTGGGCATGAAGTGGGGCGGCACGCCATACATCGTCATCGAGATCTCCGAGGAAGGCGTGGTGGTGCGCCGCCACGTGATGGATGCCTGGAAGGTTGGCGAAGAGGTGCGCGCCGAGGTGTTCTTCCACGACCGCACCGCGTTGCAAATCGTCGGCAGTGTGCTGCGCATGACGGATAGCGAAGTGGTGCTGCAGCTTTCCAGCGGCATCCCCGCCCGCACCGTCTTCGACGAGCAACGCTACCTCATCCGCAAATCGGTGGATCTACGCCGCCATTGATGCGCGTGCATGTACCGCCGGCGTCTCGCCGGCGGTATGGCCATGTTATCCCGCTTCCGCTGCCGCATACTCCCACGCCCCCTCCATCTCCGCGCCGGTCAGTCCAAAGACGCACGGCGTTTCGCGTTGCCACGTGTCGTCGAAGTGTACCGTGAGCGGAGTGCCGGGGGCGGCGGTCGTCTCCGTGCCATCGTTGTAGCGCACGCGGAGCGCACGGTCGGCGAAGAGGGTGAGGGTGCCGGCGGGGGCGTCGTCGGCGCGCCACAGGTAGCTGTGCGCCGTGTCGGCGTGGGTGAAGGTGCGCCCGCGCAGGGCCGCGCCGAGGGCGAAGTCCGCCGACCGCGGCGCGCGTGTGGCACCCTGCAGGCGGATACGGCGCGTGGAAGCGCCTGCCGGCACGTCGGCACAGGCGATCACCCCGTGCAGGTTGCCGGTATACGGGTCGACCGCCGTCGTCCAGTGCGTGCCATCGGGTGCGGTCACGGTCACCCCGTCGGCAGCCAGCGGCACGCGCCACACCGCCACCGGCAGCAGCGCAATCGGCAGCGGAGCGGTGATTTCCAGCATCACCTCCACCCCGTCCGCGTCCGGCGTCAGCGTCACGGCCACCGCGGTGTCACCCAGGTCTACCTGGCGCGGGGTGCAGGCCAGCGGGGGGATGGTTTCCGGCGCGATCAACCCCTCGGCGTTGCGATACTCGTTCAGATCGGCCCACGCCGGCTCGTCCCAGAAGGTCGCGTAGTGCCAGAAGCACTGCGGCAGCGCCTGCCCGTCGACGTGCAGGGTAAGGCTTTGCGCGTTGCTCACCTCGATGCGGTCGGGCAGTTGCGCGGGCTTGCTGCCGGCGCGGTAGCCGCAATATAGATCGGGCCAGTAGAAAACGTGCTCGGGTTGCGCGGTGAAGTGCGTCTGATAGTAATCCGCGATATCCGCCGCGGAGGCGAAGAGCAGACCGCCCGCGGCGGCGCGCTCCACCAGCGCCGTCACCCCCAGCGCGTTGGCCTGCTCCCAATCGCGGCTGCCCATGAAGTTTTCCAACGCCACGGTGAAGAAGACGGGGGCCGTCGCGTGGGTCGCGCTCGCCAGCCAGCCGTCCACGGCGTCGGTGAAGCGGCTCAGGTTGGCGGCCTGCGCGGGGGTATCGGTGTAGCGGCGCAGCGGCTCGGTGAGGGTGGGGCAGCCCTCCATGGTATAGATGCTGTAGTTGCGCACGGAGGACGCGGTGCCCATGCCGAACGCCACGATACCCGGCGCGCCGACCTTGCGGAAGTCATCGGGGGCGATAAAGTACGGCGCGTTCGGCGCACCCCAGTGGTCGATCTTCCAGTGGTTGGCGTCGCCGCCGTCCAGCCAGTTCTGCCAGATACACAGCGAGTTGATCGCCTTCACCCCGGCGCGCTGTGCCAGGTGCGGCGTGGCGTTGCCGAAGGTGTAGGAACCCAAAATCTCCAGCGGGCCGATGCCCAGCATCTCCCACAAGCGCGCGATGAGCGTCATCCCCTCCGCCTGGATGGCCTCGGGCACGGCGAACAGGTTGTAGTTCGGGATGCCCGGCAGCAGCCAGTCGGCGTTGACGAAGGGCACCAGCCGGTCGCCGAAGCGATGGCGGAACCCGGCGTAGGCAAGCAGGTAGTCGAGCACTGACTCGCTCGATCCCGCGAAAGGCGACCACCAGTTGCCCACCCAGTAATCGCCGGGCAGTTCGTAGCGGTGGATGAGGGTATCAATGTCCGGCTTGTTGGCACCCACCCACAGCGTACAGACCGCGTAGCCGGGGGCGAGCACGCCGAAGACGCGCGTCAACCGTTCCGCGCCTACTTGCCACGCCACGCGCCCGTTGCCCGGCACGTCGGGGGTGAGTTCGGCTTCCGCGCGCCAGCCGTCGCCGTCGCGCGTCCAGGTCAGCGGTAGCGGCTGCATCTCCCCGCGCCGCGCGCCCAGGTAGTCGGCCTCCACCGTCGCCGTATTTTCCTCCGGCAGTTCCCCCTGCACGTGAAAGGTCACCCGCACCGCTTCACCCGGCGCCACCAGCCCCGGTGTCACCCGCATGTCGCCGTGGAAGCCCCAGCGCTGGGCGGCGGTCTCGGTGCGCACGGTCTCCTGCAGCGTGAGCAGGCTGTGCGTATTCTCCTGCATCCGCGCGCGCAGCCAGGTGTCGTGGTCGGCGCGGCGCTGATCCGGCGTCATGGGGGGGCGTGTGAGCGGCGACATCAGGCCCACGCGGTGCACGGTTACGGTGGTGCCCTCCGCGTAAAAGGTGAGGAACCCGCCCTCTTCGCTGCGCCCCGGCCACGGTACGGGCACCTCGCCGTCCGGCCCCTGGAGCACCAGTGTGTCGGCGCGCTTGTGCAGGATCAGGCTGCGCATCCCCGCGGCGCTCTCCGCCTGTTCCACCGTCGCCAGCGTCGTGCCGGCGCGATCGAGCACGCTGATCTGCCCGGCGTGGGTAAGGGTGACGCGCAGCGGCGCTTCCGCCACCGCGCCCCACTCATGCGGTTGCGCCACCCCGATCACCAGCCGCCCGTGCGGCTCCGGGCCGAAGGTTACGCTCACGCGCACGGTGCAGTCGTGCAAGATGCGCGGATGCACCACCAGGCCGGACAGCGTGGCGCTCTCGCCCGGGGTCAGGGTGAGTGGACCGGGCACGTGGCTCAGGCACACGTCGCCGCGCACCCAGGCTTCGGAGCGGGTATCGAAAAGATCGAGGTAACGCATAGCGGAGTGTCCCCGTGGCTGAAATCGCGGTTAATGCTACCGCTCAGTCCGCCGCGTGTCAACGGGGTGACGGGCTCCGCAGGAGAGAAAAAAAACGCCGTACCGCCGGTGGGGACCGGCGGTACGCGAGGGGACGTTACGTATTCATCACCGGACGGTGCGTCACCGCGCGCAGAATGGCGATGAGAATCACCGCGCCGATGATGGCCGTGAGCAGGCTCCAGCCCAGGCCGGTGGCCGTGAAACCGATCAGGCGGAAGACGAACCCGCCGATGAGTGCACC
This sequence comes from uncultured bacterium, assembly GCA_903928345.1. Lineage (GTDB taxonomy): Bacteria > Armatimonadota > Hebobacteria > CAIYQO01 > CAIYQO01. Next base: position 35,194 of record CAIYQO010000084.1, read on the forward strand.
GACGATACCGATGAGCACGTCGCCCCAGAAGCTGCCGCGACCACCCATGATGCCGTTGGCGACCCACCAGGCCACCGCGCCCAGCAGAATCCACAGAATGAATGCGGTAATAACCGACACTGCTGTCCCTCCTTCCCCAAAACGGCTGCATCGTGCAGGTATGATGCTGCTACTGGGGTTCCCCCCCACGGGTTCTACACGCGGTACGCATGGGCGGGAAGGGCGACAATCAGGCCGTCGGGACGGGCGCGGACTCCTCCGCTTCGGGCATGATGCTGCTCAACGTGCCGAAACGGCGTAGCCGCGGGAAGGCCAGCGCCCACGCGATCACCACCGCCAGCGTGCCGATGCCGCCGGCGATCACGGAGATGACGGGGCTGAGGCACTGCGCCACCACGCCGGATTCCAGCCCGCCGATTTCGTTCGAGGAGCCGATGAAGATATGGTTCACCGCGGAGACGCGCCCGCGCATGGCGTCGGGGGTGAGCCCCTGGATGAGGGTATGGCGCACCACCACGCTGATGTTGTCCAGCGCGCCGGTAAGGAAGAGCATCGCCAGCGACAGGTAGAAGTTGCGCGAAATGCCGAAGATGATCGTCGCCACGCCGAACCCCGCCACCGCCAGCAGCATGGTGCGCCCGGCGCGCTTGATGGCCGGCAGGTGCGTGAGCAGGAAGGCCATCGTCAGCGCTCCCACCGCCGGGGCCGCACGCAGCCAGCCGAGGCCGAACTTGCCCACATGCAGGATATCCTTCGCATAGACGGGCAGCAGGTAGACGGCGCCGCCGAGGAGCACGGCGAAGAGGTCGAGGGAGATCGCCGCCAGCAGCACGTCGCGGCTCCACACGAAGCGCACGCCGGCCAGCACATTGCTCAGCGTGGCCGCCCCCGCGGAGGCCGGGCTGGGACGCAGCCGCAGCATCAGGAGCACCAGCACGCACACCGTGGCCGTCACGGCGTTGAACAGATACGCCGCCGGGACCAGCCACGCGATGATGAAGGCGCCGATGGCCGGACCGATCACGCTGGAAAGCTGAAAGCTGGAGCTATGCCACTTCATGGCGTTTTCGAAGGTCTCCGGCGTCGCCAGCGAGGGGTAGATCGACGCGATGGCGGGGCGGCCCAGCGTGGCGAAGATCGCGTCGCAGAGGAGAAGCAGGTACATCAGCCAGATGGCGCCGTGCATGTAGGATACCCAGGCCAACCCGAGCGAGCACACGGCGACGCACGCCAGGCAGCCGACGACGATGGCACGGCGGTCGAGGCGGTCGGCGAGAAAACCGGCGGGCAGGCTGAGCAGCATCATCGGGATCGCTTGCACCCCGCCGACCAGTCCCAGCGACAACGGTTGCCCGGTGCGCTGGTAGATATCCCACCCGATAGCCAGCCCCTGCGCCGCCAACCCGATCTGCAGCAGTGTCATGCCCAGCAGGTAGGGGAGCACGCCGGGCACACGGAAGGCGGCATACGGATCGAGGGCGTGTTGGGTGTCGGGTGCGGTCATAGGTATATCATTACCCGAAACGTAGTCTTTACCTTCTTGCGCGCGGACGATGTGCAGCGCTGCCCTTGCTGAGTAGGCGAAAAATGACTATGCTGTCAGGCATGAAATACCTGCTTATCGTGCCGGACGGCATGGCCGATACCCCCATCGATGCCCTGGACGGGCGCACCCCGTTGATGGCGGCGGAGACGCCGCACCTGGATGCGTTGGCGCGGTTGGGCACGGTGGGGCGGGTGCAGACGGTGCCGCCGGGGATGCCGCCGGGCAGCGACGTGGCAGCGCTCTCCATCATGGGCTACGACCCCGCGCGCTATTACACGGGCCGCGCACCGCTGGAGGCCGCCAGTCTGGAGATCGACCTGGGTCCGCGTGACGTCGCCTTTCGCTGCAACCTGATCACCACCGACGGCACAGCCATCGTGGATTACAGCGGCGGCGAGGTGTCCAGCGCGGACGGCGCCGTGCTGCTGGACGCGGTGGCAACGCGGCTGGGCACTTCCAAGCGGCGTTTCTACCCCGGCGTCAGCTACCGTAACCTGCTGGTGTGGGCGGAAGGCTCGGTGGACGTGCGCACGGTGCCGCCGCACGACGTGATGGGGCAGCCGCTTCTCCCCAACCTGCCGGAAGGCGACGGTGAGACGACGCTGCGGCAGATGATCTGGGATTCCTACGAGATCCTCGCCGCGCACCCGCTGAATCGGCGTTGCGTGGACGAGGGGCGGCACCCGGCCAACATGATCTGGTTGTGGGGGCAAGGGTACGCGCCCAGCCTGCCGAACTTCCCGGCGACGCACGGGGTGAGCGGTACGGTGATTTCGGCGGTGGACCTGCTCCGCGGCATCGCGCGGTTGGCCGGGTTGAAGGCCCCGCTGGTGCCCGGCGCCACCGGGCGGCTGGATACGAATTGGGCGGGCAAGGCCGCCGCCGCCCGCGTGGCGCTGGCGGAGTCGGACTTCGTGATGATCCACGTGGAGGCGCCCGACGAGTGCGGCCACCAGGGGGACCTGGAGGGCAAGGTGCGCGCCATCGCGCTGACGGACCGCGAGATCATCGGGCCGGCGTGGGAGGCCGCGCAGCGCTACGGCGACGCGCGCATCCTGGTGCTGCCCGACCATTACACCCCCATCGCGCGGCGCACCCACGTGGGCGACCCGGTGCCCTTCTGTCTGGCCGGCACGGGCATCCCCAAGGACAGCGCCGACCGCCTCGACGAGGAGATCGCCGCCGAGTCGCCACTCTTCCTCGACGAGGGTTGGCGGCTCATCACGCGCTTACTCGGGTAATCCGCGAATCGTTCCGTGCTCCCGCGCGGCTCTCTCCCCTGCGTCCCCCTCTCCCTGCGGGGCGAGGGGGATTACGTTTGGTGCGCTTAACGGTGCAGGTAGTATTCCTCCACGGCGCCGGGGAGGTCGCGGTTGCGGTTGAGCATCGTTTCGAGCAGGTCTGAACCGCTGTACAGCTCATTCGCCAGCGTGTTGGCGAGGACGGTGTAGTTGCTGCCGTGCGCGGTGCTGTAGTAGCTCCAGTCGAACACGTCGGGCGTGCGCGGGCGGATGACGCCGGGCGCCAGCGGTTGCTTGCGCAGACTGAGGGGCAGCACCACGCGGATGGTGGCGACCATATTGTTCAGGTCAGGGGTGGTGGGCAGCACGTTCCACGCCACCAGGTTGTCGCGCAGCGAGGTGGGCATGCGCGTGTAGCGCACGCCGAAGCCCAACTCGACTTCGTGGAAAAAGCGCAGCACGTCCACGCCACCGCCCACGTCGCCGGAGAGGAACTGCCCGCCGAAGACGCGCAGTTGCAGGTTGTACCGGGGGATGAGCCGCCATAATTCGCCGAGGACATAGTCGGTGCGCTCGCCGTTGCTCCACAGCGCGGCGGCGGTGGCGTGGGCCATGGCGAGGCGGCCGATGGGCGCGGCGAATTCCACCAGCGGGCCGTCCTGCTCGCCGGGGAAGCGCCCGATCATCGCCTGGCCGAGGACGCCGGGGCAGGGGCGGAAGGCATAGGCGCCCAGCAGGCGGTTCATGGCGAATTCGTCGGGCACCGTTTCACTCAGGTTGCCGACGGTGGCGTACGGCGAGGTAAAGCGGCTGGTGAGCGTGAGGCCGTCGGCGAGGGGGGTGCTGGTTTCCAGGCGCGCCGCGATGCCGAGGGCGGCCTCCGCGAACTCGGTGCCGAATTCCGTGCGTACCCCGGGGCCGATAATCACGTCGGAATGGAGTGCCATGTCGTTGGCGCGGCCTGAGTCGGCCAGCGGCGTGCCCGCGGGCAGGTCGCGCAGCGTGCGGGCGTACAACTGGGCCACGAAGTCGCGCGGGGCCAGCGTGCCGGCCGCGTATTTCCGATAGGCGTCGGCGTCGGTGGACAGCACGAGGGTGGGGACGCCGTTACGCGAAAGGGCCAGCGCCAGGGTGTGCACGTCGGCGGGTGCGGCGGCCGCGAGCACGGGCCACAATGCTGCGGTGCTGTCCAGGTCGTTCAGGGTGTAGCGGCGGTTTTCGTAGGCCAGCGTCAGGCGTTTGCCGGCGGGGTTCCGTTCGAGCACGGCGCGGGCGTTCTCAAAACCCTGCGCCACGGCCGCCTGCTGCACGCGTGCCACCAGCGTCGCGTCGTCAGGTGCGGCGGCGACGGGCGGCGCAGACGTCGCCAGCGAGGCCGGGCCGGTCAGGCCGAACTGCACCGCGTATTGCAGCGAGGTTAAATCGTTGCTGTGCTGCAGGCGGAGCATGCCGTGGGGCGGCAGCAACAGCGCCACCCCGGTGTTGATATCCTTCGTGTCGTAGTCGGCAGAGAACTGCACGGTGTTGCCGACCGTGTAGCTGGCCCCGGCGAGCACGCCCCGCGCATTTCCGACGGCGGCGCCGAGGGTTAATCCCAGGCGGTCGTTATACAGGTGCTTGGTGGCGACAAGGAACTCGGTGGCTTTGCCGGGCGTTTGCGTGCGTTTGAGGTCGGCGGCACCCAGGGCGAAGGCCGGCCAGCGGTCTGACTCTCGCGTGACGCGCCACTTGGCGTGCAGGGTGAAGTCGTGCCCCCAGTCGGCGTCGCCCATCGTCCAGGCGGTTTCCAGGTTGGGCAGCGGGGTGAAGGTGACATCGTATTTCGACACGCCGCCAAAGTTCATGTTTTTCGCATCGGCGCCGGTAATGGCGATGTAGCTGAAGCGCACCATGGCGTCGGTCATCACGTCGGCGGTGGGTACGCGGATTAGGCCGGTGAGGCCTTCCTGGGTGGGCACCTGCGCGTCGGCGGCCAGCACGGCGGGGTTCGCCAGGGCGGTGGCGGCCAATCCGAGCAGCAGGAAGAGCAGCGGGACAAAACGACGTAGCATGGTACGCTCCTCTCGTGTAGTCGCTTGAGTATACCAGGGGCAACCGCCCGCTGTACAGGGGCACAAAAAAGCCCGACCCGGCGGAAACCGCCGGGTCGGGTATGCGAGCCAGTACAAGTAAAGTTACTTGTTGCCGCCGGCGCCACCGGTGCCCGCGGGGGTCGGCGGAGCGACATAGGACGTCGTCGTCACCTTGACTTGCGGGACGGCGTACGAGTAGTAGTCGACAAAGAACACGTTCTGGAAGTTTACGTGGTACTGGTAGCGCATCTGATACGCCTTCAAGGTGTATTTCAACCCGGAAGTCGGGCCGTATGGGCCGGCCTTGTAGATGTACTCTTTCATGTAGTCTTCCAGCGAGTAGCGGTACTGCATTACGGTCAGGTATTGATTGGCGATGCGCAGGCGAACCGGTACGAGCTGTACCGTCTGCATCAACACACCGATCGGGCAGACGCCACTGATGGAGCACGGCGACCCGAAGTTCGGCGACACCGCCGAGTTGATCAGCGTGGAGCCCGGGGTGATGGTGTTGGACGCGCGCAGGTTCAGCGTCATGATCGTGCGGCTGGTTGTGCGGCCACGGTGCCGGCTGCCGTTGAAGGCGGAGATGGTCACGCTGATGGTGCCCACGGTGGCCGGAGCGACCGGCGCGACGTAATGGCCACGTATCGCAAGCGTCGACGTGCCGGCCGTGTTGGTCGGGTCGATGATCTGGAGGGACAAGCCATCGTCCGTGGTGCCGAGAATGCCGTCTTCGCCCTTTTCCATGGCGAGGGCGGTGGCATCGTCGAGATCATATGCGGCCAGCGGGATGCTCAACGTCATCGGCTTGTCGGTCGTCAGGCCCGGGGGATCGAGGACGAAGCCGCCTATCGGCGCGTCGGACGTCGTGGTCGTCGCCGACGTGGGGGCGACCTGCGGGGCGACCGGGGTGGAGTCTACCGGCACCGGGGTGATGGAGATCGCCACCGGGCTGGTCTGCACGACGCCGTCGACCTTGATGACGGTGCCGGAGGGGATGTTCATCGTCGGCGCGGCGGCGACTTCCGCCGGGGTGGCGTCGGCCGGGGCGGCGGGAATCGACGTGGTGGAGGTGGTGGCGTGCGTGATGTTATCCACCGCCGAGCTGTTGACCACGCGGCCCGTCTCCGGCAGGTTCAGGGTGACGGCGGTATCAGAGCTGACGTTGGAATTGACCACTACCGGCTGCGTCATGGACAGGAAACCGGTTTTGGCGGCGGCAATGGTGTAGGTGTCGTTGGACGGCACAGTGAAGACCCACTTGTTCGTGGTCTTCGTCATGCTCGCCGACTTGTCGATGCTTACCAACGCGTCGGACAGGCCGCCGGTGACGGTGCCCTTGGTGTCGACTTTGTTGACGGTCAGGGTGATCGTGCGGACCACCGCCGGGTTGGTCGCGGCCGCGGCCGCGGACGGCGGCGGCGGGGCGGATTCGCTGCACCCAACCAGCACCACGAAGAAGAGGGCGGCGATGGCCCCAACTCCGAGGGCGGCGGACGTGCGCAGGAGCGACTGTCGCTTCATGAACATACCTCCGTTTCCCAGATGTGTCGAATGCGTCGTGAAACGGGAGGGGCAAGCCGGGCATGAGTGGCTATAGTTTCCTCATGGACCAGGGACTTGCCGAACCCTCGTGTCGGACGCCTGAGTTCGTGTAGGCATTATAGCACATGTTTGCACTGCCCACAATAGCATGGGTGTGGGTTTCTTGGGCATTCGGTATGTTGATTACTGTTTCAGTGTTTTGCCTTCCTGCGACGGAATATTTCCTCGTCCGGCAGGGTATCGGTGACTTGCGAGCGAATGATAATGCACACCTGCAACGAGGAGTAACGGAATGACGGAATCCAACGAATGCCAGTGCTGCGGCAAGCATGACGGCCACCTGTGTGTCTTAACGAGCCTGGGGCAAACCGACGCGGTCGCGGAACTCACCAACGCGCCCACCGTGGTCTGCTTTACCTGCGGTCGCGAGGCCAATTGCGCCGACAACGTCTGCATGCCGATGCCGCTGGAGAAGTAAGCGCCCCCCAGTCCTGACGACAACCACACCCCTGTCTTCCTGTGGGAAGGCGGGGGTGTTGGCGTTTGAGGGGGCAGATACCGGCCAGCGCGTGGTCGTTATTTCCAGGTTGAGGGAGGAAATCTTCGAGCACGATTACGAGCACGAGCACGATTACGAACAATCGGCGGCGTGCCTCACCCCTCGTAGTCGTAATGCGACGGACGGTCTTCGTAGGCGCGTTCGGGAGGGGCGATCTCCTGGAAGATGGCGAGGAGCAACTCGGCGGTGGTTTTCCAGGTGTGGGCGGCGGCGTGCGGGCGGCCGGCGGCGCGCAGGAAGGCGAGGCGGGCGGCGTCGGCGAGGAGTGCGGGCACGCCGTCGATCCACGCGGCGTCTTCCAGTGGGAGCACCAAGCCCGCGTCGCCCACCGTTTCCGGCAGCGCGCCGCGGTCGGAGACCACCACCGGCGTGCCCACGACCATCGCTTCCAGCGCGGGCAGGCCGAAGCCTTCGTAGCGGGAGGGCACCAGCAGCAACTCGGCGGCGGCGACGATGGGCGGCAGCTCGCGTTGCGGCAGGTAGCCGGGCAGGTGGATCGCCTCGCGGTAGCGGCTGGCTTCCAGCGCTTTACGCACCGGCTCGGTCTTCCACCCCCACTTGCCGACGATCACCAGGTGGTGCGGCAGGCCGGCGTCCTTCCAGGCGTCGAACCAGCGGATGAGGCTGTCGAAGTTCTTTTTCGGCTCGATGGTGCTCACGGCGAGCAGGTACGGGGCGTCGCCGGCCATCTCCGTGCGCGCGGTCTGGATTTGCGTCGGCGTGGGCATGCGCGGCGGGGCGACCCCCAGCGGTACCACGCGGATGCGTTCCGGCGCCACGCCGCAGAACTGCTCCACGTCGCGCGCGCTGGCGATACTCGGTACCGCCACACGGGTGGCCTTGCGCGCCGAGGGGGGTAGCAGCAGCCGGTAGTGCAGCGCGTTGCCCGGCGTGCACAGTTCCGGGTTGGCCAGTGCGATGGTGTCGTGGATGAAGACGACCGATTTACCCTCCCAGCGCAGCGGCTGCAGGTACCCGGGGGCGTAGAGCACGTCGATGCCCATGGTGTGCAGGCGCTCGGGCATGGTGAACTGCTCCCACAGGATGCGCGGGAGGCGTTTGCCGCTCAGCACTGGTGCGCGGAGGAGGGTATACGGCTGTTTCACCGGGCCGAGGATCTCGTGCATCGGCACGTCATCCAGGCAGACGATGGTGAAGTGGTGGCGGGTGTTGAGATTCAACAACCCGCGAATCTGGTGGAGAATCGCGTGCTGAACGCCGGAGAATTCTCCGTAAACGAGCATAGCATCGATGGCGACGTGCATGGTGCGCGTATGAACGGTGGATCCCTGATCCACCGCCCTCCTTAATTGGCCGTCGCGGCGTCGGCGGGATGGGGGAGCGCGGGTGAATGCTTGCGCTCCAGGCCGATGGTGGACGGGTCGTCGTGGCCGGGATACACGATGGTGTCGTCGGGCAATACGAAGAGCTTCTCACGCAGCGACTTGTAGAGCAGATCGACATCGCCCGAGCCGTCGCGGAAGTTCCACCGTCCGGTATCGTAGGTATTGCCGTCGTACCCGGCATAATAGTGCAGCAGTGTGTCGCCGCTGAAGAGGCGCGGCGTCCCCTGGAAGTGCGTGTAGAGGCACATGCTGCCGGGGCTGTGCCCGGGGGTGGAGAGGACCTGGAAGGTCATGCCGTCCAGCGTGAGCATTTCGCTGTCCTTCAGTGCGCGGTCTACTTTGGGGATGGGGTTGGTGAAGCGCGCGGCGTCCTTGGGGAAGCCCTGGCGGATATCCCCTTCGTGCATCAGCACCTTGCAGCCGGTCTTGTCCTTCAGATACCCGACGCTGCCGATGTGATCCATGTGGCCGTGGCTGAGTACGATCATCTTCAGCGTGATCTTCTTCTTCTTCATGGCGTCGAGCATCAGCGGCCCGTACTTGCCGGTGCTGTGGTACATCTCATAGACCAGCTTCTCCTTGCCGTCGGCGGGGTCGCGTACCACACCGGTGGAGACGGGTTCCATCTTGTCGAGCTGGCTGCCGGGGATCGACTTGCCGGTGACGGTGTCGATGATGACCTTCTGCGTGTCGAGCAGCTCCAGTTTATCCGCGCAATCGAACATGAGCGCTTGCCCGGTGGGGCCGACGATGAGGTAGCAATTGGTGATGCCGAAGATGTCGTCCTGCACCGGGAAGAGGATAATCTGCGCCGTGTCGGGCATGGTGGGCACGGCCGTCGCCGTCGACCCGGCCGCGCGGAGGGTCCCCATGGCGAGGACGAGGAGTATGCATAGGGTGAACTGCTTCACGGTGTGACCTCTTTACTGGCTGCCGGTGGCCTGGCGCCGGCACCGCATCCTGCGGCAATCTACCCCGTTAGACCGTCGCCGTGCGGTAAAGTTCCGGTTAACCGGAAAGGTCCCACCACATATGATCGAGGTAGTCGGTGCAGCCCAGTTTGCGCCAGAAGGCCTGGGAGATGGGGTTGTGGTGTGAGACGTTGAGCTGGATGCTGGTGAGGCCGCGCCCGCGGAACCAGGCGGTGAGCATACGCACCAGCGCCTCCCCGATGCCCAGACGGCGGTGGGTATGCGCGACGCAGAGGTCGGCGATGAAGCCGAAGCGCGGGGTGGTGAAGATGGGGGGATTCTGCGCGATGTAGCCCATGACGAAGCCCGCCACGCGTTCGTCGCGCTCCGCGACGAGCACGCGGTAGTTGTCGTCGTGGAAGGCGCTCTGAATATGGCGAATGTAGCTAACGCGGCCATTCGGCGGGATGCCGAAGTGGGGATCCAGTGCCGCGTGGAAGGACATTAACTCCACCCACAGGTCCCCGATTGCGTCGGCATCGCGACGAGAAGCCTCACGAATCGTGCAACTCGGCGTTACGGCGTGGCTTGATGCGTCCATCTGTGCAGCAATTATACCGTAAGATGCGTTATTTGCAATGAAGTTAGGGGAAAAATGTGGAAATAACTCTACACGGCTTCTCACGAAGCCCCGCGGAACGGCGATGACGATGCAATCAACCGAAGGCGAGATACGACCGGCGGCGGTGGCGGGGGCGTTTTACCCCGGCGACGCGGCGGCGTTGCGCGCGGCGGTCGCCGCGGCCTTCACCGATCCGCTGGGGCCGGGCGGCGTGCCGGCACCGGGCGCCGGGCCGCGTCGCCTGCTGGGCATCGTGGCGCCGCACGCCGGGTACGTCTACTCCGCCGCAAGCGCCGCGTGGGCCTTTGCCGAGGCGGTGCGCGACGGCCGTCCGCAGGCGGTAGTCATCCTGGGGGTGAATCACCACGGGGTGGGGGCGCCGTTGGCATTATCGCCCGCCGTGGGGTGGCAGACGCCGCTGGGCATCGCCCCCGTGGCCGTAGAGCTGGCGGCGCGCTTGCAGACGCTGCTGCCGGACGCCGTGCCCGACGCGCGCGCCCATGCCCGGGAGCACTCGCTGGAAGTACAGGTGCCCTTCGTGCAGGTGCTTTTTGGCGACGTACCGATTCTCCCGCTGGCGCTCGGACGTCCCGGCATCGCCGCGACGGTGCGGCTGGGGCAGGCGCTGGCGCGGCTCGCGGCGGAGACGGAGCTGCTCATCGTGGCGAGCAGCGACCTGTCGCACTACATCAGTGCGGAGGAGGCCGCACGGCGCGACGGCCTGGCGCTGGCGTGCATCGCCGCCCTCGACCCGCAGGGGTTGCTGGCGGCGGTGCAGGCGGAAGGGATCACCATGTGCGGGGTGCTGCCGGTGACGGCGCTCCTCGTGGCGGCCACGGCGCTGGGCGCCACGGCAGGGCGTGTATTGCATTATCACACTTCCGGCGATGTGACCGACGATCGTCGGGAGGTGGTCGGGTATGGTGCGGCGGCCGTCTACCGATCGGAAGCTCCCCTCGCGACCGATCAGGATGACGCCGCATGACGCCTCCAGGACGCATACTGAGGGGACAACCATGGTACTGGCGCTGACGGGAATCGCGATTGCCGTCATCTTCGGTTTTCTTATCTACGGCGCGCGGCAAGGCACGGCGTGCGTGCTGGCGACGGCGCTGTTGTTGTTGCTGGCGTGGAGCGTCGCCGTAGACCTGGCCCCGCTGGCGGCCCACGCGGTCGGGCCGGAGGGTCTGCCACTGGCCGAACATCTGCGCGGCGAATGGATGCGCAACATCTTCCTCGCGCTGGCGCCGGTGGCGCTCTTCGCCGGGGGGATCCTCAAACGGTACGTGCCCCTCAACTTCGAAGCCTTCGACGGGTTGATCGGCACCTTGTTCGGCATCGGCGCGGGCTTTCTGGCCGCGCATCTGTTGCTGCTCGCCTTCCTTGCCGCTGCCGTCGGCACCCCCGCGCAAGCCCCCCTGGCCCGCAGCACCGCCGTGCGCCAGCTCGTGCATTTTGACGCCCTGCACGGCTTGCACGACCTGCTCACCGGCCAGGTGGAACGGAATGCGCGGGCGGATGGCGCGGAATAGCCCTTACTGCTGCTGCCCGGTGACGTAGCTGACATACCAGGTATGCTCGCCGCCGGCGACGCGGCAGGAGATTTCCACGCCTTGCGACCGCACATGCTGTGGGGGCTGGTCGATGCGCAGGCCTTGCAGTGCCTTCGTCATGCCATCTTTGTTGACCGCGGTGCTGATCAGGAGGGTCGGGAGGAGTCCCGCAAGGCTGGTATGCGCTTTGTCGTAGACCACGCCGTCGGGAATATCGGCGGCGTGCGCCCATTGCACCCCGACGCCCACGCGCGGCGTGTCGGTGATGAACGGTTTGGTCTGCCAATCGAAGATGTGGTCGAAATTCGCCGTGGCGACGCCGTACAGGGCGAAGCGGGTGTAGGTATATTCCGTCACCGCTTTGGGATGCGCGATGAAGGTGGTCTTGACGGTATATGCGGTCTCCTCCCCGTCGGGCGTCGTGCTTTGTTGTGCGGTGGCGGCATAGGTCAGGGTCGCGCTGCCGGTTTTGCGGAAATGCCCCGGGAAGCGCACGGGAAAGACGTAGAGCGACACCGGCAGCCAGTGGCCCACCGCCTGCCAGGTGCGCAAACGGACTTCCAACGGGCTGAGGCCCAGCTTCACCAGCGGGAAGACATCCGTCAGGGTGGGGGAGTTCAGGTCCAGCCAGTTATGCAGGTCGTGCGTACCGGCGGCATTCACGCCCTCCTCCGGCTCGCGGACCAATGTGAGGTAGTTGAGCGTATGCAGGCGCAGTGTCTGCCGGGTGAGGGTGGCGGGCTCCGTCTTGGGCACCGGCGCCGGGTCGTCCGCCCGCAGCGGCATGGTCAGGCCAACGACGGCCAGGAGCAGGAGTAGCGGAAGGTATTTCATTCAGGTAACCCTTTCGATAGCATCGGTATACCAGTATACCGCATCCTGACCGGGGCCACTATAGGCAGGCTACCGCAACTTCTCCTCAGAAAAAATCTATTTCTTCTCCGCATCCCCTTGACGGCGGGCGTGATTTCTGGGTAAATATTACTCAGAGTAACGAACTCGCGCACGCGCGGTGAGGAAGAGGTGTGTGATGAAGCGGATTTATCTGGATCATGCGGCGACGACGCCGGTCGCGCCGGAAGTGTTGGAAGCGATGCTGCCGTATTACACCGAGTTCTGGGGTAATCCGTCGTCCATTCACAGCTTCGGCCGGCAGGCGAGCGAGGGGATGGACGAGGCGCGCGAGCAGCTCGCGAAGCTGCTGCATGCCTCGCCGAAGGAGATCTACTTCACCAGCGGCGGCACCGAGGCGGACAACCTGGCGATCTGGGGCACCGCGCTGGCGAAGGAGAGCAAGGGCAAGCATATCATCACCAGCGCCATCGAGCACCACGCTGTGTCGCATACCCTGGAGGCGCTGGCGAAGCGCGGGTGGGCAGTGACCACGCTGCCGGTGGACGGCACCGGACTGGTGGACCCGGAAGCGGTGCGCGCGGCGATTCGCCCGGACACCGTGCTCGTGACGATCATGCACGCGAACAACGAAGTCGGCACCGTGGAGCCCATCGCGGAGATCGGCGCCGTGTGCCGCGCGGCCAAGGTGTGGTTCCATACCGACGCGGTGCAGACGGTGGGGCACATCCCCACGCGCGTGGATGACTTGAACGTGGACATGCTCTCCCTTTCCGGTCACAAGCTCTACGGGCCGAAGGGGATCGGCGCCCTCTTCATCCGCCGCGGGGTGCGCATCACGCCGCTGCTCTACGGCGGCGGGCACGAGCGCGGTATGCGCAGCGGTACGGAGAACGTGCCCGGCATGGTGGGCCTGGGCCGCGCGGCGGAACTGGCGATGGCGGAGATGGCCGGCGAGGCCACGCGCCAGGCGGCGCTGCGCGACCGGCTGATGGACGGCCTGGTGGAACGCATCCCCGACAGCTTCACCACCGGAGACCGGGAGCATCGCCTGCCGAATAACGCGAGCATCATCGTGAAGTATATCGAGGGCGAGGCGCAACTGCTGCGCCTCGACGCCGCGGGCATCGCCGCTTCCAGCGGTTCGGCGTGCACGTCGGGGTCGCTCGACCCCTCGCACGTGCTGCTGGCGATGGGCATCCCCATCGAGTTCGCCCACGGCTCGTTGCGCTTCTCCCTGGGCCGCGGCACTACCGACGCGGAGATCGACCACGTGCTCGACACACTACCCGGCATCGTGGAAATTCTGCGCGCCATGTCCCCCTTCCGCCCCGGCGCGGTGTTCGATATGACGAAAGGGCATGAGCATTAGGGGGGACGGAACCACAGATTGTCACAGATACAAAGTAAAGGGACGCTGCCGCGGCAGCGTCCCTTTACTTTATATCTGTGTCTAATCCGTGTGATCTGTGGTTCCCGTCACCTACCCCGACACCGCCTTGATCCATGCCTGGGCGATGAGGGCGTGGCCGGGTTGCGTGGGGTGCACGCCGTCGGAGGCCCAGTAGGCGGGCGTCTGCTGGGTGCACGCGGCGGCGAAAAGGCCGTCCAGCGGCAGGTAGAGCGCCTGGTAGTCGCGCGCCACGCGACGGACGGCGTCGATGCGCGGGTCCAGGTCGGCGCGCCAGGCTACGCGGTCGGGCGGGGTGGGCAGCACGAAGGGCTCCAGGAGAATGACGCGTGCCGCCGTTTCCGTCACCGTGCGCTCGAGCAGGCGGCGGTAGCAGGCCTCGAACTCCGCGACAGGCGAGGGCGTGTTGCTGTCGTAGAAGCGCCAGGTGTCGTTGATGCCGATGAGGATGCTCACCCAATCCGGTTGCAGTGCAATACAGTCGGCGTCCCAGCGCTCCTCCAGGTCGTAGATGCGGTGGCCGCCGCAGCCGCGGTTGAGGAAGGTGAGGTTCAGGTCGGGGTGGCGCGCCGACAGCCAGGCGGCGACGTAGTTGGGGTAGCCGCCGCCGAGTTGGGCGTCGTCCTCCCGGCTGCGGCCGGCGTCGGTGATGCTGTCCCCCTGAAAGAGAATGCGGGCGTTGGCGTGCAATAACAGGCTCATGGAGTCTCCTCACGATAGGATATCGCTAACTTCGCCCTGTGCCCCGCGCGTCCCTGCCGGAACAGGGAAATGGATGGGGAGGCGCGAATTGGTAGACAATCGGGACGCCGGCGCAAAACCGGCCCCCCACCCCCCGACCCCCTCCCCCGTAACGTCCTGTGACGGGGGAGGGGGAGACGGACGTTGATCGGCTATTCGATATGCGTCTCCCTTCCCCTGTCACAGGATGTTACGGGGGAAGGATTGGGGATGGGGGGCGGCGACAAGTCGGCGTAGTAAATCTTTGAAATGGGAGCAGGACGTGCGGATGTTCATCACCCTGGGGATTTTTGGGCTGCTGGTGTTGTGTGCCGCCGCGTGGGCGGCGGAGCCGCTGCCGGAGGCGGTGTGCCGGCGCATCGCGTTTCTCGGGTCGTCGACCACGGATGGTGACACCTACCCGCTGCTGGTGCGGCAGGCCTTCGCGGACGCCAGGCTGCCCGTGCCGTTGTGCCGCAACGCCGGGGTGGGAGGCAACACCACCGCGGCCATCGCCGCCCGCGTGGAGCGCGACGTGTTGCCCTTTGCCCCCACGCTGGTGGTGTTGCAAACGGGCGCCAACGATCCTGGCGCGGGTGTAACGCCGACCGTCTTCGCGCAGGGGGTGGGGCAGATCGCCGCGCGGCTGCAGGCGGCGGGAATCCCGCTGGTGCTGCTCACCACGAGTATCCGCGATGCCCGGTATACCGGGCAGTCGGAGCTGCTGGTGGAGTATAACGCGGAGTTGCCGCGCATCGCGGCGGCATACGGCTGCCGGGTGGCGAACGCCCACGCGCTGCAGGAAGCGGCGCGCGACGCGGGGGTGCCGGTGCTCGACGCCGATGGATACCATCCCAGCTTCGCGGGGCATCGGCTCATCGCGCGGGCGATTCTCGACGCCATGGGGTACCCCGCACTGCCGGTGCCGGAAAAGCTGACCCTGGCGCCGTTGCCCGGCGTGGTAACCCCGTGGCGGCTGTGCGCCGCGGACAAGCCGCTTCCGGACGTGGCGGACGAGGCGGCGCGCGCGCTGCACCCGGGGCGGGGGTGGAAGACCCTTACACTGCCGGAGCGTACCGCGTTGCCGAACTGGTGGGAGGATCAAGAACGCCGCCGCGGCTTCGCCGTATTGTTGAAAACACGCGTGGGCGCCGGCAAGCATTATTACGGGGTAGCCGTGCTGTATGAATCGGCGGCACACACGGCGTGGCTGAACACCGGCGCCGGCTTACAGGCGGTGTGGCTGAACGGTGCGCGCGTCTACCGCGCCGCGGAGTCCCGCGGCTGGCACGCGGGGCGCGAGCGTATCCCGATTTCGCTTACAAGCGGCGCGAATACGCTGGTTATCGATGCGGTGGACAACTTCTTTCTCAGCGTGACGGCGAATAACGACTGGTGAGACGAACCATGTGTCATTTAAGTCGCTATCTTTGTCGCAATAGTTTAACATTTTCGTCATATTCCTATCGCGGAAATGTAACATGCCTGTTGTATGCTAATCCTGCGTTTGGGGTTGGAGTGTTGCGCAAGCTACAGGATGCAGCCTACCAGGGATGGCCGCCGCACTTCACGCAGGATGAAGCAGGAGCAATTACCAGCTATAGGATTGGGCTTGCCAGGATGGTTTGGCGCACACCGGGCCGCTCGCGAATGGGAGAAGCAGGAAGCCACTCTATCGCCAGCGGCCCAGTTTTTTAATGCTCGCCATTCCCCCATATAACCCACCGACCCCCGTTTCGTGTTACAGCGTTGTTATGCTACAATTCCCGTTGCCATTTGTTCGTGAAGAAGGTGGCGGCGCCCCGGATGCCCGCTTACTTCTCCGTGGTGGGGGTATCCTGGGAAGGGTCATCGGGGAGCATGACGGGGATATCGTCCACGATCGGGTAGCGCCGCCCACAGACCGTGCACACCAGGGCTTCGGGTTCGTCGCGTAACGGCGCTTTTTCCACCGGGCACACCAATAGCGCCCGCACAGCCGGATCCAGCATAGCCCACCTCCGTCCTCTTCTTCTCCGTACCCCGCGCACGCCCCTGCAGGGGATTGCTTCGGCGCGGCTAATAGTATTACGTCGTTCAAAGTTCAACGTTCAAAGTTTAACTGGTCACCTGATACGCAATATCTGACCTCTAGCACCGAGACCGGGTTGCGAGACACATTGAACCTTGAACGTTGAACGTTGAACACGGTACGTCTTATGCAAATCGATTTTTCACTGTTCGACCTCATTAACGGGCTGGCGGGGCGCTGGTCGTGGCTCGATGACGCAGGGCGCGGGCTGGCGGTGTTCGGCGTGCTCGCGGTGCTGCTGCTGGTGCAAGCGTTGGCGTGGTGGCCGCGGCGCGACGGCGTGTCGCGGCGCGGGTACGCGGGCGGGCTGTTGCTTGCCGGCGTGCTCTGCCTGGCGTTGATGGGGCTGGAGGTGCTGGTCTGCCACTTCGTGCTGCATCGTGACGTGCGCGGACGGCCCTCGGTCGGGCGCTGGACCACGTTGCTGGTGACGCCCGACGGCGCGCTGTCCTTCCCCGCGTGGCCGGTGGTGCTCGTCGCCGCACTGAGCGTTGTCACCTGGGGGCGCGCGCGGGCGTGGGGCGGCGTGGCGTGGGCGCTCACCGCGCTCCTCGCCGTCGCGCATGTGTTCACCGGCATGAACTTCCCCTTCGATGTCCTCACCGGGGCGCTACTCGGCGCGGCGCTGGGGTTGACCGCGCTGCGCATCGGCGACCGCACACGCCCCGCGACCTCGCTGCTCGTGCTCTGGTGCCTGGTTATCCTGTGGGGCGGCACCATGGCGCTCATCGTGCGCCCGGCCAGCACCGGCGCGGAGGAGGGCGGGGGTCCGCCGGCGGTCTCCCCGGACGTCAGCCTCGACCCGCCCGCCGCGCTGCTGACGGCGTTGCGCGCGGCCGTCGCCCCGGCGCAGGCGCAGGTGACCGCCGCGCACAATGCACGCCTGACGGCGGTGTCGGTGATCGTGACCACGCCGAATGCCGCCCTGCCGTTGCCCGCGGTGACCGAATTGGCCCGCGCGACGGTGAGCGCCGTCTATGCGGGGTGGCCGCGCGCGGGCTACTGCACCGTGACGGTGCAGGCACTCTTTCCCGGGCACAAAACCGGCACGCTTTACACCGCCTCGGTGGCACGTGCGGAGATGCCGGCGGGTGGTTTCCCCCCCGGCACGCCGCTGCCCGGCCCCAAGTTCTATCACGCGCAGTATCTCGCCCGTCCGCGCCGGTGAGTCGTCAGCGGGTCGGTTTTCGGGTATAATGCACGGGTGAAAGTTGAGCATCATGCCGGTAGTCGTTGGAATCAGCCTCCGCACGGCGGGGAAGATATACTTTTTTGATCCGGGCACCACGCACACCTATACCGGGCAGCGCGTGTTGGTGGAAACCTCCCGCGGGCCTGAGTTGGGCACGGTAAAGCTACCCCCGCACGAGGTGACCGACGCGCAGATCGTGTCGCCGCTGAAGGGGGTACTGCGCGAGGCCACGACCGCGGATCTGACGCGTGACGCGCAGAATCGCGACCACGAGCAGCAGGCGATCGAGGCGTGTAAGCGCCACGTCGAGCGCCTCAACCTGCCCATGCGCCTCATCGACGCGCAATTCACCTTCGACGGTGGGCACGTGCTCATCCACTTCCTGGCGGAAAACCGGGTGGATTTCCGCGAGTTGGTGCGCGATTTGGCGCGGGATCTGCACGCACGCATCGAGCTGCGCCAGGTGGGCGTGCGCGACGAGGCCAAGCTCCTCGGCGGGGTGGGGATGTGCGGGCGCGGGCTGTGCTGCGCGTCCTTCCTGTCCAACTTCGCGCCGGTAGCGATCAACATGGCCAAAGTGCAGGGGCTGGCGCTCAACCCGCAGAAGATTTCCGGCGCGTGCGGCCGGCTGATGTGCTGCCTGGCGTACGAATACGAGCACTACCGCGACCTGCGCGTGGGACTGCCCAAGCTCAACGCGACTATTCCCACCCCGCGCGGCACCGGCAAGGTGACGAAGCTGAACCTGATCGAGCGGCAGGTGGAGGTGATGATCCCCGAGCTGTCCGAGCCGGTATGGTTCACCGCCGAGGAGTTGGGCGCGGAACCCGGCCCGTGCGGCGGCGCCTGCCAGCGCTGCGCCGCGCCGGTGGAGAGTGCCGAACCGGAGGCGATCCCGATGGTCGAGGTCGCGTCGTCCGCGCCCGAGGACGGTGACACCGCCCCCGCACACCGCGGACGCCGCCGCCGCAATAAACCCACCCCGGACGGCGCTGCCCCCACGCCGCCCCCCGCGCCCGCCCCCGCG
>CAIYQO010000085.1 GCA_903928345.1 uncultured bacterium
CGTGTCTCGCAACCCCGTTTCCCGGTGATTGAAGCGGAGGGACCCCACTGCTGCCCATGCCGAACAGCCCTGTGACCCCCTCCAGCGCCAAGGGTACTGGGTGTACACACACCCGGGAGAGTCGGTCATTGCCGGGAATCAAATACAACGGCCCCGAGCTTACGCTCGGGGCCGTTCTCGTTGGTGTCGCGGTCGCTTACACCGCCGCGGGGGCGCGCAAGCCGGCGAGGAAGTTGAAGATGGTGTCGTTCACGCCGGGCAGACCTTCGTGGCCGAAGTCCGGGTAAACCACCAGCGACTTGGGAGCGGTGATCTTATTGT
The DNA here is from genome assembly GCA_903928345.1 of uncultured bacterium. GTDB lineage: Bacteria > Armatimonadota > Hebobacteria > CAIYQO01 > CAIYQO01. The sequence goes on from CAIYQO010000085.1 coordinate 322, forward strand.
ACGCGGCGAATTGCGTACTTGGTGGGCAGATGGTGTCCATCAGGCCGACCGGCATGAGCACTTCTCCGCGGATGCGTGCGGCCAGGTGCTGGTTATCGATGTAACCGAGACGCGTGAAGATCTCCGCTTCCCGTGCGTGCAACGGGTCGAATTGGCGGAAGTAGGTACGCAGCTCTTCATACGCGCCAGATGCCAGGTCCATCTCCCAAACGCGCTGGTAGTCGCAGAGGAAGGGGAAGATGGGGGCGACGCGGGTGATGCGCGGCTCGAGCGCAGCGCAGGCGAGGGTGAGGCCGCCGCCTTGCGAGCCGCCGGTGGCCGCCACGCGTGTGCCATCGACCTCGGGCATGCCCATCACGATGCCCGCCAACTGTGCGCAGTCGAGGTAGATCGAGCGGTAGAGCAGCTTTTCCGGCACGTCGTCCAGGCCGCGGATGATGTGACCGCGGAAAGTGTTGCCTTTTACGCCGCCCACGTCCTCGGATTTCCCGCCTTGGCCACGGCAGTCCAGCGCCGCCACGGTGTAGCCCTGGCCGACGTAGGCCAGCTTGTCCCACCACTCGCCGCAATCGCCGGAGTAGCCGTGGAACATCACCACCGCCGGGTGGGGCTCCGCCACATGGGTAGGGTGCAGGTACTTGGCGTGCACGCGCGCGCCGCCGATGCCGGTGAAGTAGAGGTCGAAGCACTCGGCGAAGGGCGCCTGCATGGGGTAGGGCACCAGCTCGAGTTGCGGGTCGAGGGCGTGCATCTCCGCCAGCCCGGCGTCCCAGTAGGCATCAAAGTCATCCGGGCGCGGATTGCGCCCCTGGTAGGTGTAGAGTTGGTCGAGGGGCATGTCAACGAGGGGCATGTGGGGTTCCTTTCCGATTAATGCACAATGCAGATTGGAGAATGCAGAGTGCAGAAGGGTATTTACAATATTTTCGCTTGATAACGGTGCTTCCCTGCTGAGAGTTGTGGAATGATTACTCCTGTGGATGCCAGGTAATGATGAACAAAATAATCAGCAATACTAAACAGATAAGTATGTGGACTTTCTCACTTTTCCTCTCGCGTCTCGGCCTTGCCTCTGTCCCCGGAGCAACGGCCCGTTATGAAAGGAACCATGGCGGGCTGACCTGAAGTAGATTGTATCTTACCCCACCCCCTTCAGGGATACCGCCATGGTTCAGACGTATC
>CAIYQO010000086.1 GCA_903928345.1 uncultured bacterium
GACCGTCCTGGCCCGCTTCGCCGACGGCTCCGACGCCCTGCTGCGCTACGTCGGCCTGCTCCCGGAGGAGCCGACCGAGCCACAAAGTACGAAAGCCTAGCGATATTCATTTGTCAAAGAGCATCAGCCTGCGGCTACATTTTACCCTGTCACCTCACCACCCGTTGCCCTCCCGCCCGTTTTCTGGCACACTACCGCTATGGCGTACAGGATCGGCATTGACGTAGGAGGCACGTTCACCCATGCGGTGGCGCTGGACGGAGGCACGCTGGCGGTGACGGTGCAGGCGAAGGTGCCCACGACGCACCGCGCGAGCGAGGGCGTGGCGCTGGGGGTAACCCAGGCGCTGCAGGCGCTGCTCGACGCGGGGGTGCGGCCCGACGAGGTGACCTTCATCGCGCACTCGACCACCCAGGCGACGAACGCGCTGCTGGAGGGCGACGTGGCGGCGGTGGGCGTGCTGGGGATGGCTCGCGGCGCCGACGCCTTCAAGGCGCGCTCGGACACCGACATCGGCAAGCTGGAGATTGCCCCGGGGCGTTTTCTGGAGGCGCGCCACACCTTTCTGGACTCGGCCGACGCCACGCCGGACGCGATCAGCGCGGCGGTGATCGGGCTGCGCGACGCCGGGGCACAGGTGATCGTGGCCGCGGAAGCCTTTGGCGTGGACGACCCCACGCGTGAAAAGCTGGTGCTCGACGTGTGCACCGAACTGGGCCTGCCTGCCACCGCGAGCCATGAGGTGAGCGGTCTATATGGCTTGCGCATCCGCACGCGCACGGCGGTGATGAACGCCAGCATTCTCCCCAAAATGATGCAGACCGCGCAGATGACCGCCCGCGCGGTAGCGGCGGCGGGGATCACCGCCCCGCTGATGATTATGCGCAGCGACGGCGGGGTGATGAGCATCGACGAGGTGCGCCGCCGGCCCATCCTCACCATCCTCTCCGGCCCCGCCGCCGGGGTGGCCGCCGCGCTGATGTACGCGAAGATCAGCGACGGCATCTTCATCGAAGTGGGCGGCACGTCGAGCGACATCACCTGCATCCGCAACGGCCAGGCCGCCGTGCAAAGCGCCACCATCGGCGGCCACAAGCTCTTCCTGCGCACCCTCGACGTGCGCACCATCGGACTGGCGGGGGGGAGCATGGTGCGGGTGGGCGGCGGTTCGCTCAACCTCGATCCGCGTACGCCGGACACCAAAGAGAAGCCAATTATCCCCCTGCCTTTCAAGGTGATTGCCGTCGGCCCGCGCAGCGCGCACCTGGCGGGATTGACATATAGCTGTTTCGCCGAGGAGAAGGGCGACTACCACCTGAGCAACATCCGTCCGCTGCCCGGCGATCCGGATGATTACGCGGTGGCGATGCCGTCCTACGGCAGCGTGCCCCCGCTGGCGCTGACCCTTACATGCGCGGCCAACGCCGCGGGGGTGGTACCGGAGGGCGACTACGCGCGCGGCAACGGCGCTCTGGCCGGGCGCGTGCTGGCCGAAGGGTTGGGCACCACGCCGGAAAAGGCCGCGGAGGCGGTGCTGAAGGCCGGCTGCGCGCAGGCCGTGCATACGGTAGAGACGCTCTTGCAGGACTACCAGGTGCCGCGCGAGCACGTCACCCTGATCGGCGGGGGCGGCGGCGCGGGGGCGGTGGTTCCTTACACCGGGAAGATGATGACCATGCCCTGGCGCATCGCCGAGAACGCGCCCGTGATCTCGGCCATCGGCGTTGCCCTGGCGCTGGTGCGCGACAGCGTGGAGCGCACCATTCCCAACCCCACCCGCGACGACCTGTTGCGCGTGCGGCGGGAGGCCATCGACGCCGTAGTGCGCGTGGGCGCCAACCCCGACACCGTGGAGGTGCAGGTGGAGGTGGACCCGCAGTTGCAGACCGTGCGCGCCACCGCCACCGGGGCCACCGAGCTGCGCACCCGCGACCTGGCCGCCGCCGGCGCCGACCCGGAGATGCAGATTCAGGCCGCGGCGGCCTCGCTGGGCGTGGACGCGCGGGAGGTGCAGGCGGTGGCCCAGACCGGCAACTACGCCGCGCTGGGCTGCCTGCGCGAGACGAAGAAGCTCTTCGGCCTCATCAAAACGCGCCGCACCCCCCTGCGCCTGGTGGACCGCGACGCGGTGGTGCGCCTGCAATTGGCCCACGCCGACGCGGTGACCGCCCCCGCCGAGGCCGCGCCGGCCCGCTTGCGCACGCTGGTGGGTGAGCACACGCACTACAGCGACGGCGGCGAGCACCTGCCCGGCGTCTTCCTGGTGGCCGGCCCGCGCATCTTCAACCTCTCCGGCCTGCTCACCGTGGAGCAGATCCTCTCCCTGGCGGAAGCGGAGCTGCAACAATTGCCGGGCGACGAGGCGGTGATGCTGATCGTAGGGCAAGGGTAGAAGTCAGGAGTCAGGAGTCAGGAGTCAGAAGGGCCGGGTGGAAAACCGGGACGCGCAACCTGTCTGTCCGCCTGGGCAGGAATGCCCGGTCGCGAAAACGGTGCAAGTGCCGGAGACAAGCTCCTGACTCCTGACTCCTGACTCCTGGGGGAAGAAACTGGAATCACTGTGTTTTCCGACCTGTACATCCGCGAAGTGAAGATCGACCCGCCGGCGGATGCGACGGCGTATCCGTTTACGCTGCCCGTGGTGCGCGGCAACGCGCGGATCGTCTTCGACAACCCGGTCACCTTCCTCATCGGGGAGAACGGCAGCGGGAAGTCCACGCTGCTGGAGGCCATCGCCGTCGCCTACGGCTTCAACCCCGAGGGCGGTTCGCTGAATTACGCCTTCGCCACCCACGACACGCACTCGCCGCTGCACACGCACCTGCGGTTGGTGAAGGGGGTCGCGCGGCCGCGGGAGGGGTTCTACTTCCGCGCGGAGAGCTTTTACAACGCCAAAACGTACCTGGACGAGATCGACGGGAGCTACGGCGCGCGCCCGATGCACGCCTACTCGCACGGCGAGTCCTTCCTGCTGCTGGTGCGCGAGCGGCTGCGCGGCGAGGGGTTGTACCTGTTCGACGAGCCGGAAGCCGCCCTCTCCCCGCAGAGTCAGCTCGCGCTGCTGGTGCGCCTGCGCCGCCTGCTCGCCCGCCGCGCCCAGTGCATCATCGCCACCCACAGCCCCCTCCTCCTCGCCTACCCCGGCGCCGCCATCTACCAGATCGGCGACGACGGCGCGCTGACCCCCACGGTCTACGAAGACACGAGCTACTTCGCCGTCTACAAGTACTTTCTAAACAACCACGGGCGGTTTATGGCGGAGATCATGGGGGACGTGGAGGCGTAACCTCGCACTGACCGGTGTGGTCAGCGAAACAGGTTGGCGCGGGGGGCGTTCACTCGCCCGGCCCGTCGTCCACCGCCACCGGCGCTCCCGTATACCCCACCCCGTAATACGCTGCCACGAAACGTATGGGGCCGACGAGGTGGCGGTTGAATTCGGACAGCTCCTCTGCCGGCACCCAGAGTTCCTGGTGGACATCCTCCGCGCCGACCACGTGGATATCGAAGCGCGCCAGGTAGGCGGCGTCGACGTCGAAGCGGGTGACGATGCCCACGAAGCTGTTGAAGCGCGTGTTCCACTCGCGGGCGATCTGCGCGGCGTAGGCGAAATTCAGCACCGGGTAGAAGATCGGTTGGTCGGGCAGCCGCGGCGGGAAGGCGGCGTACCCCGACGCCGCAATATGCTCCGCTTCCTTCAGTCCGACGGGGCGGTAGAGGGTGACGGTATCGGTCATGGGGTTGGGTGCTCCTGATTCTCATGCCGCCGTAATTCTTCGCGCAACTCCGCGATGATGGTTCGGCATTCCTCGGTTGCATTGTATGGGCGGTAGCCCCGTGCCCAAAGCCAGGCAGAGATATCGGGAAAGACACCAATGGCACAGATAACGGAATTGCGGTAATGCGAGTTATCTGAGGCAAGCAAGTCAAGCATCGGCTCCTGATATCGCGTGAATGCCACACTGCGCTGGTACAGCTCCGCGAGGAGGAAGTTCGGCCCGAAATGCGTGTGGGTGGTCAACTCCTCAATTAAGGCATCGTCGTTGTACCGGGCCATCGCGCGCCGCATCGTCCAGCGGAGTATGTTTCTGGCAAGCGGCATAATGAAACGTGTGATGATCAGGATGCCGGCGAGCATCACGAGTCCACCCAGCAATGCGCCGATGGCGATCCCCAGTAGACCTGCACCGTTAGCCGCGCTTATCGCGCCACCGCAGACCATGCCGATGATCACAAATAGGTGGACTTTCGCACTTTCCGATCTGACTTCCTGCTGACCGGGGGCTTGTGTCCCGCTCCGGCGTTCACGCAGCGCGGGCCGCGTGGTCGATGAGCAGATCCACGTCGGTCGGATTAATGGCACGAGCGGGGTCCGCGCCC
>CAIYQO010000087.1 GCA_903928345.1 uncultured bacterium
ACTCTGGACGCCGAGACCCTGGTGCAGGCCGCCGCCGCCTAGCCGAAAATCGCGAAAACCTACCCGCCAAGGGGCACGGGACGCGTCGAGCAAGCGATTGGGTTAGGATAAACCTGAGAGCCACGGGCGTAAGCCCGTGGGTCAGGGGCGGATTAATACCCCCAAGCCCCGACGGGGCGGCAGATATGCAATCTGTCGTCCGTCGGGGCTTGGCGTTATTCCAGCACTGGATACCACGGGTTGCACCCGTGGCTAGCATCGCATGCTCCTTCGGAGCAAGAGCAGGTTTCTTACCTTTTCCCCCGCGGTTCGTCGTCGCCGAAGCGGAAGGTCTTTTCGAGGTGGGCCACGCGGCGGCGGCGTTGCCATTCCTGCCAGGGGCGCAGCAGGGCGGCGAAGGGGTTGGCGGCGCGCAGGCGCAGCGGGCGGCGGGCGGGGGTGTCGCGGCGGCGCGGAATCCAGGCCCACTTGCGGCGGTACCAATCATACGCCACCGCGGCGGCCGGGCCGCCTAGGGTGAAGAAGCCCATGATGTAGCGCAACGGCGACGGCGGAATCATCCCCGGATAGGTGAAAAACATGACGACGACCACCAGTGCTGCCAGCCAGATGGCTTGAATCGGCAGCACGAAGTAGAGCAGAATCTTCTCTTCCGGGTTCAGGCTCGCCCACGCCACGACCAGCGTCGCCAGCATCAGCCAGGGGCCGGACATCGGCAGGGTGCCATGCGCGAAGAGTAGCAGGCCACCTTCCCACACGACCAGCGTGATGAGATTGACAACGAGCAGGTAGAGCACATAAAACCGCGTGCCCCAGCCGCGCTCCAGGCTGCTGCCGAAGATCCAGAGCATGTAGCCGCCAAGCAGCAGCGCGATGATATCGTTGGTGACGAGTGGGTAGGTGAACGCGCCGAGGGTGAGATTCACCGGATTCCCCGTATCGAACACCAGCCAGGCGGCAAGGTGCGCCCCGCCGAAACCGAGCAAGAAGATCCACGCCATGGCCAGCACCATCGCCAGCGTGACCGGGTTGTTCCGCCAGGCGGACGCGAACCAGCCGTTACCACTCACACGATACGTCATGCGCCCTTGTTTCGCCTCCCGTGTCCTTCATTCCTGTTCCCGTGCCATCCCTTGCATAAACCGGCAGGAGACGCCCCGCCCGACACGAATGGTAGAGGTGGGAGGTGCCAACCATGACCGGATTGCGGGAAAAGTTTGCCGAGGCCTTCGACATCGGGGTGTCGTTGGGGGGCCGGTTGCCGGACGACTACACGCCGGCGGAGATCGCGCTGATCGACGCGCAGTTCTCGGTGGTGACGCCGGAAAACTGCATGAAGCCGAACGCCATTCAACCGCGCGAGGGGGAATTCACCTTCGCCCAGGCCGACGCGCTGGTCGCCTTCGCCGCGGCGCACAACAAACGCATGACCGGGCATTGCCTGGTGTGGCACGAAGTGTGCCCGGCGTGGTTCTTCCTCGACGGCGAGGCACCCGCGTCCCGCGAACTGGTGCTGGCGCGGATGCGCACGCACATCCACACGCTGGCCGGGCGCTACCGCGGCCACCTGATGGGGTGGGACGTAGTGAACGAGGCGCTCGACGACGACGACGGCTACCTGCGCGACACCGCCTGGCGGCGCGCCATCGGCGACGACTACCTGGTGCAGGCCTACCGCCTCGCGCGTGAAGCCGATCCCGACTGCGACCTCTACTACAACGACTACGGCAACGAGATGCCCGCCAAGCGCGAGAAGACGCTGCGCCTGCTCGCCGAGTTGGCCGACGCCGGCATCGCCGTGCCCGCGGTGGGCATCCAGGGCCACTGGGTGCTCGACCAGGTGCCCTTCGACGAGATCGACGCCGCCATCACTACCTTCGCGGCCACCGGGCGCCGGGTGATGATTACCGAACTCGACCTGAGCATCCTCCCGTGGGGGAAATCCGCCGGCAATCCCTACCCCGACGGCTGCCCGGCGGAGATCCTGGCGCGGCAGGCGGAGCAGTATGCCGCCCTCTTCCGCCTCTTCCTCCGTCACCGCGACGTCATCACCCGCGTGGCCTTCTGGAATCCGCACGACGGCCGCAGTTGGCTCAACTCCTTCCCGTATAACCGCACCAACTACCCGCTGCTCTTCGACCGCCAATGCCAACCGAAACCGGCGTATGCCGCGGTAATGGCGGTGTAGCCGGACGAACCGACGTGAAGGGAAAGCGTACAATACGGTAGCCGCAGGTCTTCAGCCTGCGCGACAGGCCAACGAACCGAATACCAGAAACCATGCCGGAGGTGACCATGCAATTCCGTTTTCGCGATGCCGATCTCTATTATGAAGACTATGGCGCGGGGGTGCCGCTGCTGTGCCTGTCGGCCTTCCCCTTCGACCGCCGCATGTGGCGGGAGCAGCGGGCGCTGGGCGATGTGGCGCGGTTGCTGACGGCGGATTACCGCGGCATCGGCGGCTCCGCGCTGACACCAGGTCCCTACACCATGGACATTCTGGCCGACGATATGATGGCGTTGCTCGACCACGCGGACGTGAAGCAGGCGGTGGTGCTGGGCGACTCCATGGGCGTTTACGTGGCCTTCTCGCTGCTGGAGCGCCACCCGGAGCGCGTGCGCGCGGTGGTCTTCACCGATTCCCGCGCCGAGGCCGACACGCCCGAGCAGGCGGAACGCCGGCAAGTCACCGCCGACGGTCTGCGCAGCGAGGGCACCGGCGTGCTGCGCGCCCGCGTGGACGACCTCTTCGCCGCCACTACCCGCCGCCTGCGCCCCGAGCTGGTGGACGAGATGCAGACCCAGGTGGCGGGCATGAACGCTGAGGGCCTGGCGTGGCTCGCGCTGGGCATGGGCCTGCGCCACGACCGCCGCGCGCTGCTGCCGCGCATCGCCGTGCCCGCGCTGCTCCTCTGCGGCGAGGAGGACACCGTGAGCCCGCCTGCCGGGATGCAGGCCATGGCCGACGCCATCCCCAACGCCGACTTCCACCTCATCCCCCACGCCGGCCACCTGGCCCCGTTGGAGCAACCGGAGGTGTTCAACCGCCACGTACGGGCGTTTTTGGCGACGGTGTAAAGCATCAGGCTTGCTCAAATTCGGCCCCCCACCCCCCTTACCCCCTTCCCCCGTAACGTCCTGTGACGGGGGAGGGGGGGACGACTCCAGGCAAGGCTATGAAAACCAGCACCATTTGCCTCCCCGCCACCTTTTCCAGTACCATATAGCCGAGGCTTGCGGCATGATTATCGACATTCACACCCACACCTTTCCCGATGCGCTGGCGGAACGGGCGGTGCCGACGTTGGCAGCGAAGGCGGGGATCTCGGCGTATACCGACGGCACCAACACCGGGTTGCGCGCCTCCATGGCGCGCGCGGGCGTGGACCTGTCGGTGCTCATGCCCATCGCGACGAAGCCCTCCCAGGTACGCGCCATCAACACCTGGGCGGCGGAGATCAACCGCGCGGGGGATGGGTTGCGCTCCTTCGGCACGCTGCATCCGCTGCAGGTGGACTGGGCGGAGGAGATCGCGCGCCTGGTGGCGGACGACATCCCCGGCGTGAAGCTGCACCCCGAATACCAGGAGTTCTACGTTGACGACGCGGCGCTGCTGCCGATCTACCGCGCGCTGGCCGACGCCGGGCGCGTACTGCTGCTGCACATGGGGGTCGACCTTGGCGTGCCCCCGCCGGTGCACGGCACCCCCGAACGGCTGGCACGTGTGCTCGACGCCGTGCCCGGACTCCGCGTCATCGCCGCGCATATGGGCGGTTACCTGCAGTGGGATGCCGTGCGCACCCACCTGCTCGGACGCGAGCTGTACCTGGACACCTGCTACACGCTGACCGACCTGGGCGACGCCGCCTTTCTCGACATGGTGCGCGCCCACGGCCCCGCGCGCATTCTGTTCGGCAGCGACTCCCCGTGGACCGACCATGCTACCGAACTCGCCCGCCTGCGCACCTTGCCGTTGACGAAAGATGAGGTAGAATTAATCCTCGGCGGCAACACGCAGGGGTTGCTGGGATTGTAAGGAAGGCCTATAATAGCGTCGTATTGCGCGCAGTCATCGCAATACCGGCACTTTGAGGCGCTCCTCGCATGAATGTCGATCGCATTTACCGTTATAATTCCTGGCGCATCTACGCCGTAGCCATCGGTGCGGCGTTGCTGACCGGCGCGCTGTGCGGGGTGATATATCCGTACTTCGAAGAATGGGTCTATTCGCTCCCCCTCCTGCTCGCCCTGTTGCCCCCGCTGCTCCTCGCCTACCTACTCGGTAAACCGGCCGGCCTGCTGCTGGCAACCGTCGCCCGGCGCGTGCAATACTTCGACGCGGAGACACTGGTGATGGCCGCGCTCCTCGCCGGCCTGCTTATCCTCCCAGCGATACGCCTTACGCAGTATTGCCTGGTGCTGCACCCGCAAGCATTGGCACAGGCCACGCTGTTGCGCGCGACAGAGCCGACGTGGTCGGACGGCGCGCGCCTGCTTACCTCCTGGCAGACGGCGATGCAGGCGCACCCCTTCCACGAGTTCCTCGTCGGCAAAATCACCGCCTTCCCGGATGCCATCGATCCCAATGGCATCCTGCTCTCCCACACCACCTTCGGCTGGCTCTTCTGGTTCCTGCGCCTTGTGCTCTGTTGCGTCTCGTGCCTCGGCATCCCCCTCGCGCTGCTCACTTCCCTGCGCGCCGGGGAGGAGCATCCGCACTCCGCGGGGTAGTTTCCCCCTTTCTTCCGCTCCCGCTCATCTGGCACTTGCTTCCCGCTCCTCGCTTCCGGTAGAATGGTCACGGCGCATTATGCGGAAAGGGGGCGACCATGGCGGTTTTAACAGGGTTGTCCGGCAACGAGATCTATTGCCTGCACCTGAAGGGGCTGAAGCCCGGCAATCTGGTGATCGGCAACAGCATCTACTCCCTCGGTTTCGTCGGCGGGCTGGGCACCGGTTTTAAGACGATGCTCGGTGGCGAGGTGACCCAGGTCACCGACCTGATCCGCGACGGACGCGAGAGTGCCTACCGGCGCATGGTGCAGGAGGCGCGGCAGGAGCAGGCCATCGGCATCACCGGCGTCAGCAGCGAGCTGGTCTACCACAGCGGCAACATCGAATTTTTGTCCATCGGCTCGGGGGTCAATCGCGAAGAAGCCGATCCGAACCAGGCCTTCTTCTCCACCGCCGCCGACGGGCAGGAGCTGTACTGCCAGGAGGACGCCGGCTTCACGCCCCTCGAATTCGTCCTCGGCAACGTGGCCTACTCCACCGGCATCGGCGGGGGCATCATGGGCGCACTGCGCAGCTTCGGACGCGGCGAGGTGGTGGAATACTCCAACATCTTCAACCGCACCCGCCACCTGGCACTGGAGCGCATCATGCAGGAAGCGATGCGCGTGAAGGCCAACGCCGTCGTCGGCATCCGCACCTCCATATTGCCCATCATGGGGATGCAGGAGATGGTGATGATCGGCACCGCCTCGCGCCACGCCGCGCTGCACCCGGCCTACAACGAGCAGCCGATCACCAGCGACCTGACGAACGAGGAGATGTGGAACCTGATCCACCTCGGCTACATGCCGTTGCGTCTCGTGCTCGGTGCCTCCGTCTACTCCCTCGGCATCATCGGCGGCATCACCTCCGCCTTCAAGGCGCTGGCGCGCGGGGAGATCAGCGAACTCACCACCCTCATCTACGAAGCGCGCGAGAACGCCATCGCCCACATCCGCCGCGACGCGGAGGCCTGCGGCGCCGACGACGTGGTGGGGGTGAAGACATACGTCTACCAACTCGGCGGCGGCATCATCGAGTTCCTGGCCATCGGCACCGCGGTGAAAAAGGTCGAGGGGCTCACCACCGTGACGCCGGCGCTACCGGCGCAGGCGATCATTCGCGACAAGGACACCTTCCTCAACACCGCCGAACTCTCTCTCGGCGCATCGTTGAACGATGGGTCGAAGGGGTAGGCCGCGGTGATAAGGGAACGACTGCCCCAGTTCCGCGCCCGGCTCGCCACGTTGGCGTCGCGCTACAGCACGCTGGTGCTGGCGGGCCTGGCGCTCGGTTGGGTGGTAATGATCGGCTGGTCCCTCTCGCGGGTCTACGATCCGCTGGAGTTCTGGCTGGCCTCCCTGCGCCTGGGGTGGCACGTGGCGCTGGACACCGCGCTGGCCGCGCTGCTCGCCGCCGTGACCGGCGTGCTGTTGCGCCTGCTCGGTTACCGGCTGCGCTTGCGCTACCTGCCACTGCTGCTGGCGGGGCTCTTCTGCGGGCTGAGTATCTTCCCGTCCATCTACACCGCCGAGTACCTGACCTACCGCCATCATAAAGTCCACGACGCGGTGGTGCAATACCGGCTGGAGCACCCGGGGCTGTCGCGCCGCGAAACCCACCGCCGCGCCGTGGCCTGGATCGCCCGTGAAATCTCCCCCGCGTACTTCCTCAACGACAAATTCAATGCCGTCGACGACGAGGAGCAGAACTGGTTCCGCCGCTACGGCTTCGCCGTCTCCCTCCTCTTCTGGCAGATCGTCGTCAGCGTCGTCACCATCTTCCGCTGGATCCTCCGCCCCAAAATCCTGCGCGCCGCGCTGCCGATCGGTTAGGGCCGTGTTGCATTTTCATTTTGCGTGTCCAATTGACAAGGTGGGCCGATCGCAACCCCGAAAATTCCAGCGGAAAACGTAAAATGCACCACGCTCCGTGTGACGCGGTGGTGAACCGTGATTTCGCCCATCGGCTTGCTGTCCGCCTGTCGATATGGTAGAATAACCACAAGGCTCTATACTATCCAGGGGTCTCCCGGAGGAATGCGTATGGGTACTCGTCTGTCTTCGCATCGGTCGGCGTTTCGGGCTGTCGTCAGCCTGTTGCTGGTCGGGTGCATGCTGGCAGCCTACGCGGCGGCGCCCACGGTGCGCATCACGTCGCCGAAGGCCCGCGCGGTGCTCATGGGCTCGGTGCGCGTCTTCGCCAATATGTCCGACGAGACGGATTTCGGCTACGCGATGCTCTCGGTCAACACCGAAGGCCGCAACATCTCCAACGCGCTGCCGATCCATTTCCTCTTCGATACCACCCTGTACCCCAACGGTCAGCACACGCTGCAGGTGGACGTCTTCGATAAAGGCGGCCTGCTCGCCAGCTCGCCCGGGGTGCCGGTCTTTATCGCCAACCCGACCGCCGACGGCGGCCCCGCGCCGGTCATCCCCGTGCCGGTGATGCCCACCAAACCCGAAAAGGCGCCCGCCCCGGCGAAGCCGAGTACCAAACCGACGAAGCCCGTGCTGCCGACGGCCACCACCGCGAAGCAGCCCGCCACGCATCTGGACAAGCCGAACACCACCGTAGCGGGTGCCCCCGCCGCGCCGACCGCGTCCGCCACGCAGGTGGGCACGCGCACCCCGGTGGCCCCCGGCACACCGAAGCCCGTCGCGACCGCGCTGCCCACGAAGGCACGCCCCGGCAGCGGGACGACGGACGCGACCGCCACCGCCGCGTCGGCAAGCACCGGCCAGGCCGTCTCGGCTGAGCCGGCGTCCGCCACGCACCGCATAACGGCGAAGCTCGGGCAGCCGGCGCTGGCCGTGCCGGGCGACCCGACGGCGCCGACCGCGACGACAACCGTGGCCACCGCGCGCACCCCGGTCACCGCCGGCGCGCCGAAGGTTGCCACTTCCGCATTGCCCGTGAAGTCCACCCCCGGCCACACGGCCGTGGCAGAGACGACCCCCGGCGTGGCGGTAACGACTACCACCGCCGACGTGCAGCCCACGGCGCTTACGGCCGCCAAGCCGGCCTCCAGCGCGACCGCGCCGGACGGCATCGCCATCGCCGCGCGTATCCCCGCCATCACCGCCAATCCGACCGCGGCCACCCGCCCCGAGAAGGCCGTGCCCGGCACGCCGATCACCGGCGCCGCCCCGGTGAAGGCCACCCCGGCGCCCGCCGACTCGGCGCACATGCCCGCCGCGGTGGAAATCGCCGCCCCTGACGTGGTCGCCACCACCCCGGAACCGGTCGCCGTGACCGTGCCCGCCACCGCCGATCCGGAGACCACCCGCGTGGTGGTGATGCTCGACGGCCAGCCGGTGGACATGCTCTACCCGCCGAAGGAGATCAACGGCCACATGCTGGTGATGATCCGCCCGGTGGTCAAAGCCCTCGGCGGCAGCATCACCTGGGATGCCCGCAAGCATCAGGCCATCGCGCAGGTGGACGACCGCGTAGCCGTCTTCACCATGAACCGCAACGCCGCCTTCTGCAACGGCGAGACGATCGCGCTGGACTTCGTGGTGAAGGAATATCACAACCGCATGTTTGTGCCCTCCACCATGGTGAACCAGGTCTTCGGCGGCAGCGTCGCTTTCAATCCCGTCAACAAGAAGCTCTACGTGCGCAGCCACGAAGCGCTGGTGCGCGCCTGCCTCTGCGCAAGGTAAGTCATGATCCAATGCGAACGCTTTGATACCACCACCGGGGCGATCACCACGATCGCCCCGGATGACGTTTTCGCCCTCCTCGCACAGCCCGACGCGCTGGTGTGGGTCGACCTGCGCCACCCCACCGACGCGGAGTTGGACTGGCTGGGCAAAACCTTCGCCTTCCACCCGCTCTCCCTGGAGGACGCGCGCAAAGGCCGGCAGCGCGCCAAGCTGGAGGAATACGACGGCTACCTCTTCTTCGTGCTGCACGGCGTGGGGTTCAAGCCGAACACCCACCACATGGCGACTTACGAGGTGGATGCCTTCATCGGACGCGGCTACCTGGTCACGGTGCACGCCAACGGGGCGGCGGCCATCGACAGCGCGCACGCCCGCTGGCAGAAGACCCCGCTGCCCCACGTCTCCGCCGCGCTGCTCTTTTACCTGGTGCTCGACGACATCATCGACGGCTACTTCCCCGTCCTCGACGAGTTGGGCGAGCAGATCGACAAGCTGGATCAGGCCGTCTTCGTGGGGGTCGATCGCGCCATGCTGCGCGGCATCTTCGCGCTGCGCCGCAGCCTGCTGGTCATCCGCAAGCAACTCGGGCCCATCCGCGACGCGCTGAACGAGCTGCTGCGCATCGAGAGCGAACCGATCTTCACGTTGGCCCACGCGCGTGAATACTTCACCGACGTCTACGACCACGTGCTGCGCCTGACCGATTTCACCGACACCTACCGCGACATGCTCGCGTCCTCGATGGAGGCGTACCAGTCATCGCTGTCGAATCAGCTCAACGTCAACATGCAACGCCTGACCGTCATCGCCACCATCCTCGCCACGTGGTCGGTGGTCACGGGCTTTTACGGCATGAACCTGCGGGGTATGTTCATCGGCGTGGAAGCCCCCATTGGTGCCCCCCTCGTCTTCTGGGGCCTGGTGGTCGTCTCCGTGATCGAGCTGATCATCTTCCGGCGCAAGGGATGGCTCTGACAATTGCGGATTGCGGATTGCGGATTGCGGATTTTCCGGGGGCGGGCGGGTTGGCGTGCCCTCACCCCCCAGCCCCCTCTCCCAGAGGGATGAGGGGGAGTGGGCTTATCAATAATCGTAATCGTGCTCGACCATCCACCTGCTGCTCCCCCTCATCCCTTTGGGAGAGGGGGTCGGGGGGGGTGAGGGCACGACGACTGACAGGCGTGTCAGACACGCGCAACAGATACGACGACGGGGGAAATTTATGCTCGCACTCATCGATAACTACGATTCCTTCACCTACAACCTGGTGCAGTACTTCGGCCAACTGGGCGTAGAGTTGCAGGTGTTTCGCAACGATAAGATCACCGTGGACGCTTTGCTGGCGCTGGCGCCGGAACGGCTGGTGGTGTCGCCGGGGCCGTGCACACCGAGTGAGGCGGGCATCTCCTGCGCCGCCATCGCCGCCTTCGCCGGGCGCGTGCCTATCCTCGGGGTGTGCCTGGGGCATCAGAGCATCGGGCAGACCTTCGGGGGCACCATCGTGCGCGCCGACCGGCTGATGCACGGCAAAACCTCGCCCATCCACCACGACGCCCGCGGCATCTTCGCCGGGTTGCCCAACCCCTTCGACGCCACGCGCTACCACTCGCTGCTCATCGAGCGCGCCACCGCGCCCGCGTGCCTGGAGATCTCCGCGTGGACGGACGAGGGGGAGATCATGGGCGTGCGCCACCGCGAATTTACCATCGAGGGCGTGCAGTTCCACCCGGAATCCATCCTCACCGAGGCCGGAATGCGCCTGCTGGAGAATTTCCTGCACACGCGCGGGGGTCGCTGGGCGGAGCAGCCCCTTGACGCCGGTGTGCCCGGCGCGTAGAGTGAAGGCGGAGGATGCCGCATGAAGATTCGTGTCGATCGGGAATTATGCAAAGGCGCCGGTAGTTGCGTTGTGCTCGCGCCGCAGGTCTTTCAAATGGACGACGCCGACAAAGCGGTGGTGATCGACGTGCACGGCCACGACGACGACACGATCTGGCGCGCCGCCGAATCCTGCCCCTTCGACGCCATCATCCTCGAAGACGAAGAGACGGGCGAGTGGCTGTATCCGTGACCCAAGTCGGGACTGCCACCACTTTTCCCTGATAAGGGAACCCGCGCTACCGCATGGCTCCGTGGGAAATGTGGTGGCTGTCCCGACTTGGGTCCTTGTCACTCTTTAGAAAACCACAAAGGCGCAAAGGACACAAAGGACGCGCAAAGATACTTTTTCAGCTTCGCACTTAAGAGGGTCGATCAGTCACGGCGGACCGCTCCGGCCCTACCCTCTCCTCTTTGCGTTCTCCTTCGTGTCCTTTGCGTCTTTGCGGTTTTCTTTCGTAAATTTTGGGTGCAAATCGTCCCTGGACGGTTGTTTTGAACAGGGCGGGAGCCCGGCCCGTTTTTTCTCCGTCTAGTTCCGCGTCTCCGCCACCAGCCGGATGCGGATCTCCCCGAACAGCTCTTTTTGCACCACCTGGATGCGATGCAGGCGCATCAGCTCCAGCACGGCGAGGAAGGTCACGATGATCTCCGTGCGCGTGGGCAGCAGGCCGGCGGGGTCGAAGAAGATCAGCGCGAAGGCGACCCCGGCGGGTTCGGCTTCCAGCAGGTGCAGGATGTGCAGCATCTGCGAGCGGATGGTGACCTTCGGGCGCACCACTTCGCGTATCGTCGGCCCTTGCGTCTCCACCCGCGCCAGCACTTCTTGCAGTGCCGCCCACAGGCTGAAGGCGTCCGGGCTGCCCGCCAGCGCCGGGTCGGGGCGCAGGAAGGCCAGGTTCGGCACTACCCCAGTACGCGAAAAGATGCGTTTGCGCTCCTCGGCGCGCGCCGCCAGATCCCCGGCGGCGTGCTTGAACTGCTGATACTCCAGCAACTGTCGCACCAACTCGGCGCGCGGGTCGAGTTCTTCCGCCTCGGCCTCTTCCAGCAACGCCGGCGGCTTCGGCAGCAGCATGCGCGACTTGATCTCCATCAGCGTGGCCGCGATCACCAGGAATTCCGCCGCCACTTCGATGTCCAGCGCCTCCATCAGCGCCATGTAGTCGAAAAATTGCCCGGTGATGCGCGCGATGGGGATGTCGTAGATGTCGATCTCCTGCCGCCGGATGAGGTAAAGCAGCAGGTCCAACGGGCCTTCGAAATGCGGCAGCGTCACCGGGTACCCGGTGAAGCGCGTCAGTTGTTCTTCGTTCAGTGAGATGGCGATCGGTGCGGTAATCATAGCGGTAACGCGGACGTTATCCCCTCGTTCTCCACAAGCCCCGGCTTTCCAGCACGAGCCCAGCGAAACTATCCCTAGTGTCCCACACGCGACGTATCCGCCACATGTAGCACCAGTATACCACACGCCCCCTCGCCTGCCCAGGGGGTGTGGATAACTTTTCGGAAGCGTAACCTGCAGGGACTGTCCCGTGGCGCGTGCGCGTGGGAGTAGGATACGTATCCAGGGAGATTCATTGCTCGTGAAAAAATCGATCCGCAAACAAACAGGGGCTGTCCCGTAGCGTACCGGGAGATTGGTACGCTACGGGACAGCCCCTGTAAAGGCATAATAGGCTATTTCCCGGCAATAACGGGCAACGACACCATCCCGTTCGTGAATCCGAACCGCCACGGGACAGTCCCTACAGCTTATCGCGCCTTGCGCGTTTCCGCGAGGGCGACGGCCTGCTCCAGCACGCGCTGGCCGTTGGCGGTGGCGTAGTCCTGCGGGGGGATGCCGGCCACGGGGACGCCGTAAGCGGCGCCGCGCTCGGTCAGCATGGGCACCTGGTGGCGCATCTGCGGGCCGACCAGCACCACATCGGCGGTGCGCCACTGGGCTTCGTCCAGCGCGCTGGTGCTCAGGGCTTCCACTTCGGCGTCCACCCCGCGCTCCGTCGCCGCGATCTTCACGTTATTCGCCAGCATGCTCGTCGACATGCCTGCTGCACACGCCAGCACAATGCGCATTCGTCTCACCTCGCTTTCATCGTACCCCAGGCGAAGCGGAAAGGCAAGGGCGACGGCGGCACAAGAAAAAGCGACCCGTGCGGGAGGGGAAATGCCGTGCCGCGGGTAAGAATAGGATTATCCATGCCGCCACCATTACGTATTGCCCATGTCGTAGAAGCCACTGAGGGCGGGGTTGCCCGGCACGTGCTCGATCTCGTCACGCACCTGGACCCGGCCGCCTGCACTTGCGTGGTCTATGCCTCCCTGCAGCGCTCGCCGCTGTGGGCGGGGCGCTTTGCCGCGCTGCGCGAGGCGGGCATCACGGTGCGCGAAATTCCCATGGCGCGCCTGCCCAACCCCGGCGCGGTGCGGCAGATCGGCGCCTGGGCGGTGCGCGACGGGGTGGACATCCTGCACCTGCACAGCGCGAAAGCGGGCTACCTGGGTCGGCTGGCGGCGCGCGACCTGGACACGCCGGTGGTCTACACCCCGCACGCCTTCCCCTTCCAGCGCTCCACCGACTGGCGGCGCCCCCTGTACCGGATGATCGAGCGGCGGCTGGCGGCACTCACCACGGTGATCGTGTGCGTGTCGGAGGGGGAGCGCGAGGAGGCGCTGGCCGCCGGGCTGCCGGAGGAGAAGCTGGTCGTCATCGCCAACGGCCTGGATGTCGCGCAGTGGCCGCTGCCCACCCGTGAAGAGTGGCAGGCGGCGCGCGCCGCGCTGGCGCTCTCCCCGGAGGATCAGGTGGTCGGTTTCCTGGGACGGCTGGCACCGCAAAAGGGCGCGGACTTGCTGGTGCCCGCCGCCGAAGAGGTACTCGGCGACTTTCCGCACGCACAGATTCTGCTCTGGGGCGATGGCCCGCAGCGCAACGGGCTCACCCGCGCAGCGCGCACGCTGGGGTTGCGCCGCGTGCGTTTCCTGGGGGAGACGCCCGACCCGCGCGCCGCCTTCCTCGCCATGGACGTCTTCGTGGCCCCCTCGCGCTGGGAAGCCGGCCCCTACGCCGTTCTCGAGGCGATGGCCTGCGCGCTGCCGGTAGTCGCCAGCGAAGTGCCCGGGCATACCGACGCGGTGGTACACGACGGGACGGGCATCCTCATCCCGCCCGAATTGCCCGGCCCCCTCGCCGGCGCCATCCACAGCCTGCTGCGTGACGAAGACGAGCGCCTTACCTACGGCCACAACGGCCGCGTCCGCCTGGAGCGCCACTTCACCCTCGATGCCATGGTGCACCACACCGAAGCGCTCTACCGCAAGGTAGCGGAGGTGGGGCGGGTGGGGATGGAAGCGGCGGCAGAGGAATAGCCGAACATTTGCTACGTCGTCTTTCCCACCCGCAGCAGCAACACCGCCCCCAGCACCGCGCCGGCGCTGCCGTAGAGGAAGGCGGCGGCGGGGCCGAGGGTGCTCCACAGGAAGCCGGCGGCGATGCTGGCGACCAGCGCGGCGAGGCCGCTCACCGTACCCAGCAGGCCCAGCGCCCCGGCGCGACTCTCGGCGGGGGCCAGGTCGACGGCCAGCGCCTTCCCCACCCCGTCGGTGGCGGCGGTGTAGAGGCCATACACGGCGAAGAGCGCCCAGATCAGCCATGATGGACCGTTCAGCGCGAACCCGGCATACACCGCGGCAAAGACGAGCAACCCGCCAATCAGCACCCCCTGGCGTCCCAGGCGGTCGGACAGATGGCCCAGATACGGGCTGGCCGCCGCATAAACGATGTTGTAGAGCACGTAGGCGAGCAGCGTGAGCGCCACCGCGTTGCCGGCGTGCCGCGCGTCGAAGACGTTGCGCGCGCGCAGCAGTAGGAAGGTGTCGGAGGAGTTCGCCAGCGCGAAGACGCCCCACGCCACGAGGTAGGCGCGAAAGTCCGGCGTCAACTCGCTCAGGTGCGCGCGCGGCGCGGTCACCTCTTTCGGCGCGGCACGCTTTTCACGCACCGCCAGCACCAGCAGCGCCCCCAGGATGCCCGGGATGAAGGCGATAAGGAAGACCCACCGCAACCGAGCGGCGTCCTGTGCGGCGGCGAGCACGAAGGGCAGCGCGATGAGCGGCCCGAGCACCGCGCCGGTGGTGTCCATCGCGCGGTGCCAGCCGAACGCCCGCCCGCGTGCCTCCGCGGAGACGGAATCGGCCAGCAGCGCGTCGCGCGGACTGCTGCGCAACCCCTTGCCCAGGCGGTCGAGCACGCGCGCCACGAGCACCACCGGCCACAACCCCACGGATGCCACGGCGATGAGCGGCTTGGCAACGGCGGACAGGCTATACCCCGCCAGTACGAACGGCTTGCGCCGCCCGCTGGCGTCGGACCAGCGCCCCGCCACGCTTTTCAGCAGGCTGGCGGTGGCCTCCGCGGCCCCCTCGATCACCCCCAGCACCTGCGGCGACGCGCCCACCACCAGAATGAGGAAGAGCGGAATGAGCGGATAGAGCATCTCGCTGGAGATGTCGGCAAAAAAGGACACGAGGCCCATGCGGATCACGTTGGGGGTCAACCCGCGAAACGGGCCGCGTGTATAGGTTTCCGGCGTGGCTTCTTCAATCATCGCCATTATTGTACCGCATCCCGCCGCTGTGACTACCCCTCGACGCGGGCGATGAGCAACTTTCGCACCAAATCGTTGGCGCCTGCGAGAAACGCCATCAGTCTGGCAGGAAGCGCCACCCAATGTAGCGAAAAGAGCGATTGCACGGGTTCAAACGGATGGCCACGCGTTTCACCCCGGCGGAAAACCGAATCGAGTGAGGTTGCCATGCCATCCACACGTCCATCGCTCGCACGGATGATGCTCATCCACCAGGCAATCGCCGGGAAGCGCTACCCGTCGCTCGACGACCTGGCACACCTCTGCCAGGTGCACCCGCGCACCATCAAGCGCGACCTGCGCGCCCTGCGTGAGGAGTTCGACGCCCCCGTCGTCTACGCGCGCGAGGAGCAGGGCTTTTACTACACGAACGACTTCACCCTCGCCACGCCACCACTGACCGAGGGGGAGATTCTCGCCCTCAGCATGATGAGCACCTTCTCCTCGGTGCTGGCGAACACGCCCTTCGCCCCGGCGGTGACGCGCGCGCTGGAAAAACTGCTGGTGATGCTGCCCGAAGAGGCGCAGCAGATCGTGCTGCAGGACGGGCTGCTGGTCTCCAACCTGCCCGATCCCGCCCCGCCCGCGCAGGTGCAGACGGCCATCCACTTCAACGTGCTCCTGCATGCCATCGACCGCAATCAGCGCGTGCGCATGACCTATTACACCCTCTCGCGCAACGCCATCTCGACGCGCGAGGTCGATCCGTACCACCTCTACTACCGGCGCGGTATGTGGTATCTGCACGCCTACTGCCACCAGCGCCGGGCGACGCGCGACTTCGCGCTGTCGCGCATCGGGGCATTGGAGCCCCTCGCCGTCTCCTTCCCCGCGCCTGACCTGGAAGCGGTGCGCGCCACGCTGGCGCAGCGCTTCTCGATCATGCAGGACGGTTGTGCGGAGGTCGTCGTGGCGTTCGATGCCGAGACGGCCCGCCTCGTCCGCGAGCGCCGTTGGCACCCCAGCCAGACGATCGAAGACGTCCCCGACGGCGGTTGCCGCCTGACCATGACGGTGACGGGCTTGAGCAGCGTGAAGCGCTGGGTTCTCAGCTTTGGCCGTCATGCCCGGGTGCTGGCCCCGCCGGAACTGGTGCGCCAGGTCGCCGCGGAAGTCCGTGCCATGGCCGCACAGCTCGGGTAACACGCCGACAACCCGCAAATAAATCTTCTCCCCCTCTTTCCCGGGGACGGAATTTGTCCCCCTCCCCCTGTACAGTACCTGTATTCCACCCAAGGGAGCGCTTTCCCCATGGACAGGTACGCGACGACGCATCTGGCACTGGTCGTAGATCGCAGCGGATCGATGGAGCGCGACGCATTGCGCGCCGTCGGCGCGGGGATTACCGCCCTGTGCGCCCGCGGCGGGAGATACGACCGGCTCACGTTAATCTCCTATGCGGAAGACGTGACGACGCATTGCCGCGCCGCCGTTCTCACCTCGACGCTGCTGACGGAACTCTGCGCCCTCCTCGCCGACCTGCCCTGCCGTGGCGCCACCGATCTCGCTGCCGGGTGGGTGGCGGGGTGCCAGGCGCTCCTCGATCCGGACGATCCTCCCACCTACACGCACCTGCTGTTGCTCACCGACGGCTACACCAACAGCGGGCTGGCGACCCCGGCGGAACTCACCCAGCGTGTGCGCGAACTGCGCCGCCTCGGTGTGCACACCTCCACCTGCGGCATCGGCTACGAATACGACGGGGGGTTGCTTGCCGCCATAGCGCGGGCGGGCGACGGGCGTTTTCACCCGGCGCTCACCCCGGCGCGGATCTCCGCCGCCATCGTCGATACCCTGGCCCCCACGCTTTGCCCGGTCGGCTGACCGGCTACACGCGCAAGGGCGTCTCACCGCGCCCCTGCCGGTCATGGGACGCGGAACACGGTCGGCACTACACCAGGATGGTGTATTCGTGGCCAGCTCGACCGGCTCCGCGTCCCATGACCGCCTTCCTGTCCGCCAACCCGAGCTTCCTCCTCGATATCCTGACCGCAGGCTTGACATGGCCGCTGTAGATAACTATAATTTAGTGCGGTTTCGGTTCGTGAATTTCCCCACGAACAGCGGAGCGCAGCGCGCCCGAGCCATCCGCACACCACACCCCATTTCGTGGCGGGAGGCTCCCCGCATGACCTTTTGAGGAGGATTACCATGGCAGTGAAAGTCGGCATCAATGGCTTCGGACGCATCGGTCGCCAGGTTCTGCGTCGCTTACTCGACAAGCATAGCGATACGGTCGAAGTAGTCGGCATCAACGACCTCACCGACACCAAAACCCTGGCCCACTTGTTCAAGTATGACAGCAACTTCGGCATCTTCCCGGGCGAAGTGTCGCACACGGACAACGCCATCATCATCAACGGCAAGACCATCGGCATCAGCGCACAGCGCGACCCCGCGCTGCTGCCCTGGAAAGACCTTGGCGTGAAGATTGTGCTGGAATCCACCGGCCGTTTCACCGAAGCCGACAAAGCGAAGGCGCACATTGCCGCCGGCGCGCAGAAGGTGCTCATCAGCGCCCCGGCCAAGGGCGAAGACGCCACCTTCGTCATCGGCGTGAACGTGGACACCTATGACCCCGCCAAGCACCACATCATCTCCAACGCGTCCTGCACCACCAACTGCCTGGCGCCGGTGGCGAAGGTGCTCAACGACAGCTTCGGCATCGTGGCCGGGCTGATGACCACCATCCACGCCTATACCAACGACCAGGTGATCCTGGACTTCCCGCACAAGGACCTGCGCCGCGCCCGCGCCGCCGCCCTGTCGATGATCCCGACCACCACCGGCGCCGCCAAAGCCGTCGCCCTGGTGCTGCCGGAACTCAAAGGCAAGCTGAACGGCTTCTCGATGCGCGTCCCCACCCCGACCGTCTCCGTGGTCGACCTGACCGCCACGCTGGCCAAACCGGCCACCGCGGAAGAAGTGAACGCCGCGTTGAAGGCCGCCGCCGATGGCCCGATGAAGGGCATCCTGGGCTACACCGAGGAAGAGCTGGTCTCCATCGACTTCAAGGGCGACAGCCGCTCCTCCATCGTGGATGCGATGAGCACCATGCGCATCGGCGACAACATGGTCAAAGTGCTGTCCTGGTATGACAACGAATGGGGCTATAGCTGCCGCCTGGCGCAATTGACCAGTATCGTCGCCGGCAAGATGTAATTACATCCGCGGTGGCGCACCTCAGGGGCAACCCGCAACAGCTGTATCACGATCGACGAGCGGGCCTCCGGGCCCGCTCGTCTCCGTTATCCGCCCCCCATCCTCCGTCCTCCCCTCGGGGGGAGGACGGGGTGGGGGCAAGGTCTCGTAGCGACGTATGGACAAGGGAGTTTCCGATGGCAAAGAAAACGATCGACGATCTGCCCGATCTCGATGGCAAGCGCGTGCTGGTGCGCGTGGACTTTAACGTGGCGATCAAGCCCAAGCTGCCGGCGACCCGCGACGAAGCGGTCATCACCGACGACACACGCATCCGCGCGGCGCTGCCCACCATTCAGAAACTCAAGGGCGAAGGCGCGAAGGTCATCCTGATGTCACATCTGGGCCGTCCCGACGGGCAGGTGGTGGAAGGCCTGCGCCTGGACGTGGTGGCCACACGACTCGGCGAGCTACTCGGCATGCCGGTGAAAAAGGTCGACGACTGCGTCGGCCCGGCGGTGGAAGCCGCCATCGCCGCCATGCAACCCGGCGACGTGCTGATGCTGGAAAACGTGCGCTTCCATGCGGAAGAGGAGTCGAAGGACGACGCCAAGCGCCTGCCCTTCGCCCAGCAGTTGGCCGCCCTCGGCGACGTCTACGTCAACGACGCCTTCGGCACCGCCCACCGCGACCACGCCTCGACCGCCAGCATCGCCCGCTACCTGCACCCCGCGGTAGCCGGCTACCTGATGGCGCGCGAGATCGAAATGCTGGGGAGAGCCCTCACCAACCCCGAACGCCCCTTCGTGGCCATCCTCGGCGGCGCCAAGGTGAAGGACAAGCTGAAACTCATCGACAATCTGATCGGTTCGGTGGACGTGCTCCTCATCGGCGGCGGCATGTCCTACACCTTCTTCAAAGCACAGGGCTTTGAAATCGGTTTGTCGCTGCTCGACCCCGACCGCATCGAGGCGGTGAAGGGGATGATGGCGAAGGCGGCGAGCAGCACCACGCAGCTCGTGCTCCCCGTCGACATCCTCATCGCCCAGGAGCCGCTGGACACCGCCGAAACGCGCATCGTGAGCCCCGACGCCATCCCCGCCGACTGGGAAGGGCTGGACATCGGCCCCAAGACGATGGCGCTTTTCAAAGAGCACATCAAAGCGGCCAAGCTGGTAGTGTGGAACGGCCCCGTCGGCCTCTTTGAAGTGCCCGCCTTCGCGCAAGGCACCGCGGCGATCGCCGACGCCATGGCCAACACGGACGCCTTCACCATCATCGGCGGTGGCGACTCCGCGGCCGCCGTCACCCAAATGGGCTTCGCCGACAAGGTGAGCTTCATCTCCACCGGCGGCGGTGCCAGCCTGGAATTCCTGGAAGGCACCCCGCTACCGGGCGTGGTGGCGCTGGACGACAAATAAGACCCTGATCCGCAGTAAGACGGCCCGCATATACGGGCCGTCTTACTTTCACATCCAGGAGGTGATCCATGGGTATGGCTCAATGGCCGCAGTGCTGGGACGCCCTGCGGAATGCCTGGCAAGCGAAACTGGCCACCGAACAGTGGACGGGCAAGAATATGCGACCGGTAACCGTCGACATCGCCCCCCCCGCCACGCTGGCTGACATCGCCACCGTCGAGGCGCGTTTGGGTATGCCGCTGCCGGCAAGCCTGGTGCGTGTCCTTACCCTCTTCTCTGCCCGCGTCAGCGTCGTCTGGCAACTGCCGGATGACGCGAATCCCCCTGAACCGTATGACGAGATCTTTTCCGGGGAATGCAACTGGGATATTGCAGCCCTACCGGCGCTTTACACCGAAGATTACCAGTCATGGCTCGACAACTGCTTCTCGAATCCTGACGACCCCTACGACGCGGTCTGGCACAACAAATTCCCGATAATGCACGTCCCGAACGGCGATATGATCGCCATCGACCTTGCTGTCCCCGGCCAACCGGTGGTCTACCTCAGCCATGACGACGGTGAGGGGCACGGGTATCGGCTGGGCAACGACTTCGAAGACTTTATCGATCGCTTCTCCCTGCTTGGGTGCCCGGGCGCAGAAGACTGGCAGTGGATCTGTTTCACAGACGGTTCGGAATCCGGTCTGCAAGCATATGGCGCTGTCGCGGATGGCTGGCGTGCCTGGTTTGGGTTGGAACTACCAGCTTTCGCATAACACCCCAATATAAAGAATACCTTCTGCGCACCGGGCCACATGTATATGGCCCGGTGCGCTGTTTTTACCCCAACACCTCTTCACAATACTTGACATGGCACAACCTTCTGTTGTACTTATACTAGAACACTAGGAACACGCAACCATGCTACTATCCATCGACGAGCGCGATCCGCGGCCCATTTACTTGCAGATCGTGGGGGAGATCAAGGGGCAGATTCGCGCCGGGGTGCTGACACCCGGCGAGGAGTTGCCGTCGGTGCGCGAACTGGCCGAGGCGCTGCACATCAACCTGCACACCGTGCACCGCGCTTACCAGAAGCTGCGCGACGACGGGGTGATCTCCCTGCGGCTGGGGCAGCGCGCCCGCGTGGCCGCCTTGCGCACCCACCCCGCGGGCCGCGAAGTGGTGGAGGAGCGGCTGGCCCCGCGCCTGCGCGAGCTGATCACCGAGGCTTACCACCTCGGGGTGACGCCGGAGGCCTTCCGCATACTCGTCGAGGAGTTGCTCAACGAAGGAGGGTCGGCATCATGACACGCCGCCTGCTGGTGCATCCGCTGTGGGTACACGC
This sequence comes from uncultured bacterium, assembly GCA_903928345.1. Lineage (GTDB taxonomy): Bacteria > Armatimonadota > Hebobacteria > CAIYQO01 > CAIYQO01. The sequence goes on from CAIYQO010000087.1 coordinate 20,864, forward strand.
CCCCGCCGTCCTGCTGATCGGGATGCTCCTCTATGCCCTTCACCAGGCCTCCCCGTTGCCCGTATACGCGCCGCTGCACTTCAATTTCTACGGCCGCGTCAACCGCTGGGGCGATCCGCGCGAAGTCTTCGTGACCATCGTGCCGTTGTGCCTCTTCTGGCTCGGGCTGGGGGTGCTTATCGACGAGTTGTGGGCGCGCAGCGAGGTCAAGCGGCGCTTCAACTGGCTCTCGCTGCTCGACGAGTTCACCATCGCGCCGCTCGTTGCCTTCACGCTGTACTACCTCTCCCTGCTGCGTGCGCCGGCGCCCGTCTTCCACCTGCCGGTGACGCAACTGGTGGTGCTCACCGGCGGGGCGATGGGAGCGGCGGCGCTGCTGGAACTACTGCGCCCGTGGCGGCCCCCGGTGACGGCGGAGAAGCACTGGGCCTTCGACGCCGCGCAGGACGAGATCGTGGCGCGCATCACCTCAGGGCAGCGCTGGGCGTACTGGGAGCGGCAAAACCCGGCGTGGATGAACGGGCTACTGGTCGCCCTGGCCTTCGTCTTCCTCGGGCTGGCGGTCGGCCTCGGCACCCACGCACCGGGCGTCATCCTCCCCATGGTCATCACCCTGCCGCTGCTGCTGCTCCCGCTGGGCGGGCTGCGCGTAGCGGTGACGCCGGAGGGCCTGCGCGTGCGCCTGGGCATCTTCGGCCTGCCGCTGCTCACCCTGCCGCTGCAGGAGATCGCCGCCGCGCGCCTGCACGACTTCTCTCCCCTGCAGGACTTCGGCGGCTACGGCATCCGCATCAACCGCGAGATGAAGGCCTACTTCTTCCAGGGCACCCGCGGCGTACTGGTGCGCAGCCGCGCCGGCAAAAAATACCTAATCGGCAGCGACACCCCCGAACGCCTGCACGCCGTGCTGCAGGCGGCGGGGGTGGCGGAGGGGTGAGACACCCACCCCCATCCCCACCGCGTATACTGGCGCTATGCGATCCCTCTGCCTCGCCCTGCTCCTTATCGCCGCCGTCGCCCATGCCGGCCCACCCTTTGTGACGGATGACCCGGAGCCGGTGGACTATCACCACTGGGAGGTGTATGCCGCCACTCTCGGCACGCGGGACGACGCGGGACTGCATGGCACTTTGCCGCACGTGGAGGTAAACTACGGGGCGGCGCCGGGGCTGCAACTGCACGTCATATTGCCCCTCGCCTATGCCGGCGATGCGCACGGGCTGGGGGACACCGAGTTGGGGGCGAAGTACCGCTTGCTCGACGAGACGCCGCACCGCCCGCAACTGGGGGTCTTCCAGCTGCTGGAAGTGCCCACCGGCAGCGCGTCGCGCGGGCTGGGGGGCGGGCACCTGCAGGCCTTCTTCCCCCTGTGGGCGCAAAAGAGCTGGGGGCCGTGGATGGCCTATGGCGGCGGCGGGTACTGGGTCAACCCCAGCGATGACAACCGCAACTACTGGCTGACCGGCGTGGTGGTACAGCGCGACCTGTCCGCGCACCTCACCCTGGGCGGCGAACTCTATGCCACCACCCCCGCCGCCGTCGATGCCGGCAGCGAGCTCAACATCAACCTGGGCGGGCAGTACAACTTCAACGAGGGCCACCACCTGCTCTTCTCCATAGGCCGCGGCCTGCACGGGGAGACGACGCTGCTGTACTACCTGGCGTACCAGTGGACATTGGGGCCGGCGGATGAGGGTGGACAGGCCGTGCATTAATCGATGGGCACTTCGCCTTCCGGCTCCGGGCCGAGTTGCTGCGAAAAGCTCCCGTCGGCATACCCCACCTCACAGGTGACCGTTACCCGTGTCAGGCGCAGGCGGCGGCTATCGAACGGGGTGTTGGAATCCTCATACTGCAAGGCCGAGAATGGCAGGCTTACCGACTGCCCCACGTCGATGTCCGGCGCTGACGCCGACAACTCAACACGCGTATTGCGCCCCCCACTACGCAGACACGCCTCGCAACTCAGCACCACATTCTCATACGACAGATCATCGTGATTGGTGATCGTGAACCCGGCAGCCCCCTGTATCACGGTGGCATGAAGCACGACATCGGTCGGGTGGTTGGGCTGGTTTTGCGTTGCCATATGATCCTCGGGAGAAATGGTGCGCGAATCTTTCTGAACGATGAGCTGCACCAGCCAAATCACGAAGAATATGGAGGTGCCAAGCCAGATCTTTTTCCACGGAATAGGATGCGTCAGGGATATCATACCGCCCACCTCTATACCAGTGTCCCCAGCGGGTAGCGCATCAACAAGGGTGGCGTGTCTGCTTTCACCCACGTGAGGTGGCGGTGTAATTCGCCAGCCAGCGCCGCGTCTCCCGCGGGGAACGATGGATGAGGATCCGCAGACCATCCTTGTGTTCTTCGAGCAGACCCAGCAGGCGCGGGCGGTTGCGGCGCGGGAAGTCGTGGCAGATCCAGCGCAGGAATTCACCGTCGGGGAAATGCTCCGCGCACCCGGAGCCGAGATCGGGCCGCGTGCGCCCGCGATACGTCCACCAACGGCGCAGCACGCGAGCCAGGCAGAGCCACCAGGGGTAGTCGAGAAAGATCACCGTGTCCGCCGCGGCTAGCCGCTGCTCGAAGGTGCTGCTGTAGTTGCCGTCGATAATCCAGCGCTCCGGCTGCACCAGTGTCTCGACCGTATGCTGCCAGGCCTCTTTGGGCGTGACCACCCACCCCGGCTGCCAGTAGACGGCGTCCAGATGCACCACCGGCAGTCCGGAAATATCCCCGAGCTGCCGCGCGAGGGTGGACTTGCCGGCGCCACCGGAACCGACGAGGAGGATGCGTTGCCCGAGGTGCATCATCAATTGGCCGCCCTTCCGCGTTACCGCCCGGAACGCCGGACGGGTTTCCCGCGCGGCGCCGGGTTTTCCGCGGGTACCAGGGTGCCGATCAGCTCCGCACGCCCGGCTTCGCGCAGGGCTTCGCGGGCTTTGGCGTGGAATTCCGGCTTGTGGCAGAGGAGCAGCGCGCGCTGCAGCGTCTTCTCGCGCTCGGTGGTGGCGACATGCACGGGCTGCATGGTGAGCGGGTCGAGGCCGGTGTAGTACATCGCGGCGGCCAGGGTGAGGGGCGCGGGATAGAAGTCCTGCACCTGGTCGGGGGTGATGTGCTCGCGGTGCAGGTAGAGTGCCAACTCGACCATGTCCGCCAGCGTACAGCCGGGATGGCCGGAGATGAAGTACTCCACCACCTGGTGCGGCTTGCCGGCGGCGCGGGCGCAGGCCTGGAAGCGGTGCACGAACTCGCGGTACTGCGCGGGCTCGGGCTTGCGCATCACGGCGAGCACGCGCGGCACGATGTGCTCCGGCGCGATCTTCAGCCGCCCGCTCACGTGGTGGCGCGCCACCTCCTCGATGTACCCCGCGCCGCCCGGGGCCAGCGCCAGGTCGAAGCGGATACCGCTGGCCACGAAGAGGTGCTTCACCCCCGGCACGCGCCGCGCCGCGCGCAGCAGGGCGATCAACGGCGCGTGGTCGGTATTCAGGTTGGGGCAAATACGCGGGGAGAGGCAGCTTTTGCCGGGACAGCGCGCGCGGCCTTTGCGGCACCCGGTGTGGTACATGTTCGCCGTCGGCCCGCCCAGGTCGCTCACCGTGCCGTGGAAATGTGGCGCCGTCGTCAACCGCCGCAGCTCTTCGAGGATATTCTCCACGCTCCGTGAGGTGATCGTCGTCCCCTGGTGCGCGCCGATGGCGCAGAAGGTGCACCCGGCGTAACACCCGCGGTGAGTGGTGACGGAGTCCTTGATCATCTCGAAGGCGGGGATGTGCGCGTCGCCGTATGCCGGATGCGGCGCGCGGGTGAAGGGGAGCAGGTATACCGCGTCCAGCTCCGCGGGGGTGAGCGGCGCGGCGGGCGGATGTACGACGAGCAGGCGGTCGCCATGGCGCTGCACCAGCGCGGCGGGGTCGTCGGGGGTGGTATGCAGATCGATCTCCCGCGCCATCGCCGCGTAGGCGCGCCGCCCGGCGTCGGTCGGCGCGGACACCTCCTCGAAGGAGGGCAACTCCACGTGCGTCCCCTCATCGAGCGCGCGCACCAATTCCACCGTGCCGCGAATGCCCGACAGCCCTTCGCCCGCGCGCAGGCGGGAGAGGATCTCCGCGAAGGCGCGTTCCCCCATGCCGTAGATGATCAGGTCGGCCTTCGCGTCCGCCAGCAACGCACGGCGCACCTTGTCCGTCCAGAAATCGTAATAGGCGAAGCGGCGCAGCGAGGCTTCCACCCCGCCGAGGATCACCGGCACGCCCTTGTACGCCTGCCGTACGCGCGACGTGTAGACGATGCTCGCGTTGGCGGGCCGTCGCCCCGCCAGCCCGCCCGGGGTAAACGCGTCGTCATGGCGCGGCTTGCGCATGATGGTGCTGCGCATCAGGTTGCTGTCCAGGTTCCCCGCCGTCACGCCCCAGCAGAGCGCGGGCGCCCCGAGCACGCGAAAGGCCGCCACGTCGTCGGGGTCCGGCTGTGCGATGACCCCCACGCGGTACCCGAGCCACGCCAGCAAGCGCCCGATGAGCGCCACGCCGAAGGACGGGTGGTCCACATACGCGTCGCCGGTGACCAGGATCACGTCGCACGCGTCCCACCCGCGCACGGCCATCTCCGCGCGCGACATCGGCAACGCCGCCGCCGACGGCGCCTTCGCCCCCGGCACGCGCCACGCGGCCAACTCGTGCTCTTCCCCATGCTTTGACATGTCAAAAGTGTACCAGAAGTAATGCAAAAGGCAAAATGCCCAGAGCAAACGGCAGAATTGGGGTACACGGACGCTTGGGGGTATTCTTAGTCACCGTTTGGAACAGGGCGGGAGCCCGGCTCG
>CAIYQO010000088.1 GCA_903928345.1 uncultured bacterium
GCCGATAAATCGGCAGGCTAGCGGCTGCGCCCCATGAAATGGGGCTTTGGTAGGCAACGTGGCATACTCAGAAACGTGACCACGGCTCAATAACCCGAATTTCGATGAGCCCGTTGAGTATCGAGAAGGTATCCAAACGCTTGACAAGCCCCTTTCAAGGGGCGCAGCCGGTAGCCTGCCGATTTATCGGCAGGTCGCGTGACTGAAACCGCTGATAGTGTAGACATCTTCCTTCCGACGCCCCGCCGGCTTCGTGAAAACCCGTCCCGTACCGGCTGAATAACTTTTCGTGTTCTTTTCCGACGCGCCCGGGAACATTTCGTCCCCCGGCGGCGTCGGACGGTGTGCGCCTCGTCGGCGCCGATCTTTTCAACGATGTGAGGGTTCACCATGAAAACGTTCCGCCCCGTGCTCTGGGTGATGGCCGGTGTCATCGCGCTGCTCGTGCTGCTGCAACTGCCGCAGGCGGGCGCGCAGGAAGCGACGCTGCGCGACCAGGCCGCCGTACAGAAGAAGAACGGCAACTGGAAGGACGCCTACGCGACGTATTCCTCGCTGGCGCTCGATGCCAACACCGCCGCCGATAAGGTGTCGGAAGACTACACCAACGCGCTCGAGTGCCTGAATCGCCTGGGCACCCTCGACACGCTGGACGACTTCCGCGAGAAGGTGATCGCCGCGCATCCGAAAAACTGGCACCTCCTCTACACCGCGGCGCAGTCCTACCACAACGGCAATCATTACGGCTACATCGTGGCGGATAAGTTCTATCGCGGCTGGCATCGCGGCGGAGGCCGCTACGTGAATACCTACGAACGCGACCGCGTGCGCGCCTTGCAGCTCATGCAGCAGGCCACGCCGCTGGTGGCCGACGAGCCCAACGCGCAATACGCCGGCGACTTCTACTCCACCCTCGCGCAGATGTTCCTCGGCGACCGCGGCTACAACAACGCGTGGGCGCTGCAAACCCTCACCGATATCGCCACGCTGCCCGACTACGACGACGGCAACAACTACGGCGGCTGGCGCGGCGCCCCGGTGGGCGACGACGGCACGCCGGTCTACTATCCCACGCCGAAGACGTGGACCGACGCCGTCAACGACGGGCAACGCTGGCGCTGGGCGCTCTCGCGCGCCGCGGCGGTGAATCCGGAGCTGGTGCCGTTCGCCGATTTCACCCTAGCCAACTTCCTGCACAACCAGTTCGGCGTGCAGACGATGGCCAACTACGGCTACCGCCCCCCCGCCGACGATGACAAAAAGGACGAGAGCGGCCCCTACGCCGTGCAGACGTTGAAGGATGACGAGACGATTGCGCGCCTCGCCACCGGCGTGAAGCGCTTCACCTTCCCCACCGAGTTCAGCTACCTGCGCATCTTCCAGCGGCTGGCCGACGGTAACTCGACCTACAAGAGCAACGCCTGCAATACGCTGGCGCAGATTTACGAAGATCGCCGCCAGTATGACCGCGCTGCGGACTACTGGACGCGCGCGAACAACACCCAGCGCGTGCAGCAGATCCTGGGCAACTGGGGCACCTTCGAGCCCATCGCCGCCCAGCCCGCCGGCGACGACGGCGCCACGGTGGACTACCGCTTCCGCAACGGCAACGCGCTGCACCTCACCGCGCAGGCGATCAAGGTCGACAAGCTGCTCGACGACGTGCAGACGTACATCAAGTCCAACCCCAAGGACATGAACACCTGGTGGCAGCGCGCGGACATCGGCAACATCGGCTACCGGCTGGTGCAGCAGAACGAGGCGCAATACCTGGGCGACACGGTGGCGGAGTGGGATCAGCCCCTCGCCCCGCGCGCTAACCACTTTGACAGCCGCCTCGTGCTGCACACGCCGCTGAAAAAGGCGGGCGCCTACCTGGTGGTCGCGCAGATGAAGGACGGCAACACCGCGCGCATCATCCTGTGGGTGCAGGACACCGCCATCGTGCGCAAGCAGCTCGACAACGCGTCGTACTACTTCGTGGCCGACGCCGTCACCGGCAAACCCTTGCCCAACCTGAACCTGAGCTTCTTCGGCTACAAGCAGGACTGGAAGGAAGTCAACGGCAAGGGCACCTACGACTTCACCACCAAGACCTTCGCCAAGACCACGGACGCCGACGGGCAGGTCATCACCACCGCCGGCGACATGGATACCAACTTTACCTGGCTCGCCACCGCCAAAGACGGCAACCGGATGGCCTTCCTCGGCTTCAACAACGTGTGGTTCGGCGGCTATACGGACAACCGCTTCGACGGCGTGCACACCTACGTCATCACCGACCGCCCCGTCTACCGCCCCGAGCAGTCCGTGCACTTCAAGTTCTGGGTGAACCAGACCCGCTACGACCTGGAAGGCAAGAGCGTCTACGCCGGGCGGGCCTTCACCGTGGTGATCAACGACCCGAAGGGGGAGAAGGTCTACGAGCATCAGTTCACCGCCGACCAGTACGGCGGCCTGAACGGCGACTTCGCGCTGCCCAAGGACGCCACGCTGGGCCAGTACGGCATCAGCCTGAACGGCGAGCCGTGGGGCGGCAGCGCCTTCCGCGTGGAGGAGTACAAGAAGCCGGAGTACGAAGTGACCGTGGAAGCGCCCAAGGAGCCGGTGATGCTCGGTGAGTCGATCACCGCCACCGTGAAGGCGAAGTACTACTTCGGCGCCCCGGTGACGAACGCCACCGTGAAGTACAAAGTGCTGCGCACCTCCTACAGCGCCAACTGGTACCCCACCGCGCAGTGGGACTGGTTCTATGGCCGCGGTTACTGGTGGTACGCCTATGACTACCCCTGGTATCCGGGCTGGCGCGACTGGGGCTGCATGCGCCCCGTGCCGGTGTGGTGGTGGGGCTATAACCCGCAGCCCCAGCCGGAAGTGGTGATGGAAGGCGAGGCGCCCGTCGGCGCGGACGGCACCGTGGCGCTGCACATCGACACCGCCTTCGCCAAAGAGATGTTCGGCGACAGCGACCACCGCTACGAAATCACCGCCGAGGTGACCGACCAGTCGCGGCGCACCATCGTGGGCAGCGGCCAGGTGCTGGTGGCGCGCAAGCCGTTCAAGGTCTACGCCTGGGTCGACCGCGGCCACTACCGCGCCGGCGACCCCGTGCAGGCGAACTTCAGCGCGCAGACGCTGGACAACAAGCCCGTGCAGGGGCCGGGCCTGCTGCGCCTGCTGCAGGTGAGCTACGCCAAGGACGAAAACGGCGACCTGAAGCCCACCGAGACGGAAGTGGAACACTGGAACCTGAACACCGGTGACCAGGGCACCGCGAAGCTGCAACTCAAGGCCGCCCAACCCGGGCAATACCGCCTGAGCTACACCGTGCGCGACGTGAACAACCATACCATCGAAGGCGGCTACGTCTTCGACGTGACCGGCGAGGGCTTCGACGGGGCGCAGTTCCGCTTCGACGACCTGGAATTGATCACCGACAAGCAGGAATATCAGCCCGGTGAGCAGGCGCAGGTGCTCATCAACACCAACCGCACCGACAGCACCGTGCTCCTCTTCGCCCGCCCGGCCAACGGCGTCTACCAGAAGCCGCAAGTGCTGCGCTTGAATGGCAAGAGTCTGGTGCAGGCGCTGGACATTGCCAAGCGCGATATGCCCAACTTCTTCATCGAGGCGGTCACCGTGGCGGGCGGCCGGGTCTACTCCGAATCGCGGGAGGTCGTCGTGCCGCCGGAATCGCGCGTGCTCGACGTGAACGTCACCGCCCCGGCGAAGGTGAAGCCGGGCGAGAAGACCAGTGTCAAGGTGGCGGTCACCGGCCCGGACGGCAAACCCTTCCAGGGCTCGCTGGTGCTGAGCATGTACGACAAGTCGGTGGAATACATCTCCGGCGGCAGCAACGTGCCCGAGATCAAGGCCTTCTTCTGGAAGTGGCGTCGCACGCACAATATGCAGACGGAAAGCAGCTTGGGGCGCCTGGAGAACCCGCTGTACAAGCAGAACGAAATCGGCATGTCCACCCTGGGCGTCTTCGGCGAGATGATGCTGGAAGAGGACGAAGTATCCGCCAACGGGCAGATGCTGGAGAAGGGTAAGGCGGAACGCGCCATGGCCTTCGGTGCCGGCGGCGGGGGCATGATGCACTATGCCGAGACGTCGATGCCGATGGCCGGCGCGCCTGCCATGCGCGGCGCCAACATGCTCCGCGACGCGAAGGCGGCGGCGAAGGACGACCAAGCCGCCGACGGCGTCGATGCCGATCGCGCCGGCGAACCGCAAACGCCCGGCGGCGGTGCGCCGGACGTGGAACCCGTGGTGCGCAGCAACTTCGCCGACACCGCGCTGTGGGTGGGGGCGCTGACCACGGACGCCAACGGCCAGGCCTCGGTAGACGTGACGATGCCGGAGAACCTCACCACCTGGAAGACGAAGGTGTGGGCCATCGGCAACGGCACCGCGGTGGGCGAAGGGGACACGGAGGTCACGACCACGAAGAACCTCATCGTGCGCCTGCAAGCCCCGCGCTTCTTCACGCAGAACGACGAGGTGGTACTCTCCGCCAACGTGCATAACTTCCTCGCCACCGCCAAACCGGTGAAGGTGGTGCTGGAACTCGACGGCGGCTGCCTCACCCCGCAGGACGGCGCGAAGACGGGCGCCGACCCGTATAAGCTGATCCTGGCGCCGAAGGTGGTGAATATCCCCGCCAACGGCGAAACGCGTGTCGACTGGCGCGTGAAGGTGGAGCAGCCCGGCCTCGCCACCGTGCGCATGAAGGCGCTCACCGACGAAGAGAGCGACGCCATGCAGACGACCTTCCCGGTCAACGTGCACGGCATGTTGAAGACGGAGAGCTGCAGCGGCGCCTTGAAGCCGACGCAGACGCAGGGCAGCGTCACCTTCGTGGTGCCCAAAGCCCGCCGCCCCGAGCAGACGCGCCTGGAAGTGCGCTACTCGCCGACGCTGGCCGGCGCCATGGTGGACGCGCTGCCCTACCTGACGGCGTATCCCTACGACAACACGGAGTCCACGCTGGACCGCTTCCTGCCCACCGTGGTCACGCAGAACGTACTCAAGCGCATGGGCGTGGACTTGAAGGCGCTCAAGGACAAGCAGACGAACCTCAACGCGCAGGAGATCGGTGACGATAAGACGCGCATGGCGGATTGGAAGCGCCACCGTATGCCGGGCGAAACCGAGGATCGCAGCCCGGTCTACGATGAAGCCGCCGTGCAGGCACAGACGCTGGCCAACATCCAGCACCTGGCCGCCATGCAGTGCAGCGACGGCGGGTGGGGCTGGTTCTCCGGCTACGGCGAGCACGCCTGGCCGCACACCACCGCGCTCATCGTGCACGGCCTGCAAATCGCCAAAGAGAACGGCGTGACGCTGCCGCCGAACATGCTGGAACGCGGCACCGCGTGGCTGTCGGCCTACGAATCCGAGCAGATACGCCGCCTGAAGCTGCCGGAGAACGACAACTGGTACAAGCACCACGCGGACGAGCTGGACGCCTTCGTCTACCTGGTGCTCGCCGACGCGAAGGCCGACAACACCGAGATGCGCGACTTCCTCTACCGCGACCGCACCGAGCTGTCCGTCTACGCCAAGGCGATCTTCGGGCTGGCGCTGCACACGGTGGGCGACAAGGACAAGTGCGCCATGCTCGTGCAGAACGTGGAGCAGTTCCTGGTGACCGACGCGGAGAACCAGACCGCGTACCTGAAACTCCCGAACGACGGGTGGTGGTGCTGGTACGGCAGCGAGATCGAGGCAGATGCGTATTACCTCAAGCTACTCGTCGCCACCGACCCGCAGAGCGAAAAGGCGGCCTGGCTGGTGAAGTACCTGCTCAACAACCGCCGCCACGCGACGTACTGGGACAGCACCCGCGACACCTCCATCGTGGTGGAAGCCTTCGCCGACTACCTGAAGGCCACCGGCGAGGCGGAGCCCAACATGAAGGTGGGCATCTACCTCGACGGCAAGAAGCTCAAAGAGGTGACGATCGACAAGCAGAACCTCTTCAGCTTCGACAACAAGCTGGTGTTAGAGGGCAGCGACGTAACCACGGGCAAGCACACCTTGACGTTCATGAAGGACGGCAAGGGCCCGCTGTACTTCAACGCCTACCTGACCAACTTCACGCTGGAAGAGCATATCACCAAAGCCGGCATGGAGGTGAAGGTCAACCGCAAGTACTACAAGCTGGAGAAGGTGGACAAGGCCGTGAACGTGGAAGGCTCCCACGGCCAGGCGGTGGCGCAGAAGGTGGAAAAATACGTGCGCAAGCCGCTGAATGAAGGCGACACCCTCAAGAGCGGCGACCTCGTGGAAGTCGAGCTGGAGATCGACTCCAAGAACGACTACGAGTACCTGATGTTCGAGGACATGAAGGCGGCCGGCTTCGAACCCGTCTCGCTGCAGAGCGGCTACACCGGCAACGACATGGGCGCCTACATGGAGCTGCGCGACGAACGCGTCTGCTTCTTCGCGCGCACCCTGGCCCGCGGCAAGCACAGCGTCAGCTACCGCCTGCGCGCCGAGATCCCGGGCACCTTCAACGCCCTGCCCACCAAGGCCACCGGCGTCTACGCGCCGGAACTGAAGGCCAACTCGGACGAGATCAAACTCAACATCGAGGACTGACCCGCTTTTTCGCGCAGCGAAAAGAGCGAAGCCCGGCGCCGGGAGCTTCTCCCGGCGCCGGGTTTTTTGGTGCCAC
>CAIYQO010000089.1 GCA_903928345.1 uncultured bacterium
AGACCGGCCTCCACGCACACCCCTTCTCCCCGACCTTTCAAACAAGATGTCCCTCAGTGTACCTGAGTGACACCCCGCTGTCATGCCGGATGGCCAGGACGGGTGAGCAAAGCGGGGATGCAGAGGGTAAGCGGCGACAATTGGTACCGATATCCACTATTCGCGAATCGCGCTGTAGGTTGAGCTTGGCCGCGATGAATTCGGCAAGCTTCAGGCCGCCTGGTCCGCTACATTGATCGTAGATCGCTGTCAGGTCCGGGTATTTTGCTGATTTAGGGTATGCCATACCGTACCAGTGTAATACATATCCCCGAGGTATTGCAACCCCGGTGTTTCGATCTGCGTTCTTCGCGCCTTTGCGGTGAACAGTCCTCAGAATGTCATTGCCGCAAGGAATTCTTCCGCATGGGCTTCGTCCTTCACGCTGGCGTTGACGAGGAGTTGTTTGCCGCCCGTGCCGCATTCGCGATGGGGGAAACTGTGGTAGAAGGGGTGGCGCGCGGGCGGGCCCTTGCCAACTTCGCCGGATGCGGGTATACTTTCTATTGGAACGTGATGTTCCCCAAGACCGACGTGGTCCCGCAAAGTTTGGCTTGCCCCCGTTTCGTGCCGCGCACGCCTCGTTGCTTGCCCAATCACCGCTTTCCATGACGGTTGCCCAACGCCTGCGGGCGTTGGTTCCGCGCGACTGTGGCGGCCTCCGCTTCGACAGGTAGCGCCACGGTACAGCGGCTGATCGGCGCGAGCCTTGATGCCACCGGTGTGTGATGCACCCGGCGACAGACCCCCCAACTCGACCGCCCGCACGGCGCGGGCACCGGATGCCCCGGCGCGGGTCTCGCGCGGCTGAGACCTGGCGCGGTACGCGTCCCAAGGATACGCATGGAATTTCAGACACTTCCCCTGCACGAACGCCTGCACAGTGCCCTGGCGCTGGCCGGCTTCACCACCCCCACGCCCATTCAACAGGCCACCATCCCGATCGCCCTGGACGGGCACGACATCGTGGGCACCGCGCAAACCGGCACCGGCAAGACGGCGGCCTTCGTGCTGCCCATCCTGCACCGCCTGCTGCAGTATCCGCAGAAGCCCCGCAATACCCGGGCGTTAATTTTGACCCCCACACGCGAGTTGGCCGAGCAGATTCACGAGGCCATTCGGATGATGGGCGTGCATACCAAGCTGCGTTCGGCCACCGTCTACGGCGGCGTGGGCATGCTGCCGCAGGAGCGCGCCTTGCGCAACGGCACCGAAATCATCGTGGCGTGCCCCGGCCGCCTGCTGGACCACGTGCAGCGTGGCAACACGAACTTCGACGACGTGGACTGCCTGGTGCTGGACGAAGCGGACCGCATGTTGGACATGGGCTTTCTGCCCCCCATCACGCGTATCATCGGCCTGCTGCCCAAAGAGCGGCAGACCATGCTCTTCTCCGCCACCTTCGCGCCGGAACTCAACCGCTTTGTCACGCAGATGCTGCGCGCGCCACAGCGTATCGCGATGGGGACCACCGCGCCGGCGGAGACCGTCGAGCACGCGCTGTACCCCGTGCCCCAGCATCTGAAAACCGCTTTGCTGCTGGCGTTACTGCCGCGGATGGAGCGGCAGTCCGTGCTGATCTTCACCCGCACCAAGCACCGCGCCAACCGCATTATGGAGCAACTGGCGACTGCCGGTCACTCCGCCGGGGTGCTGCACTCCAACAAGTCGCAAACCCAGCGGCAGTTGGCGCTGGACCGCTTCCGCGGCGGGCAGTTGCGCATCCTGGTCGCCACCGACATCGCCGCGCGCGGTATCGACGTGGCGTCGATCTCCCACGTGATCAACTACGACGTGCCCGACTGCGCGGATAGCTACATCCACCGCATCGGTCGCACGGGCCGCGCCGAGCGCGACGGAGAAGCCCTGACCTTTGTCACCCAGGCGGACGGCGCCATCCTGCGCGATATCGAACGCGTGCTGGGCGCCAGCATCGAGCTGCGCCGCCTGGACGGCTTCGACTACAGCAAGCCCGCGCCGCACGGCGACGAGTTCGCGCGCGGCCCGCGCCCCCCGCGCAGCCAGCCCGCCCGTCCGGCGCCGCGTGCCGCCCAACCTGTCGGGAAACCCGTGCCAAGCCACCGGTCCGCGGTCGCCCGGCCTGCCCGCCCCACCCAGGCTGCGGCGCCCGCGGCGCGCCCCGCGAAACCCGCGGCCCCGCACGCCCCGCGCAACGCGTATGCCGCCGCACCGTCCGCCGGCAGACCGTCCGCCCAAGGCCCCGGCTCCCCGCCGCGCAGGCGGTGGTAGACGGCATCGTCAACAACAACCACGCCCCCGGGAGCATTCCCGGGGGCGTTTCAGGTGGTGGGGGTATTAGCGGGTTGGGGAGCCTGTCACTCGGCGGGTGGGCGGTGCGCGACTAACAGCACCCATTCGCCGCAGACGGCCAGCGTGATGCCCAGGGTGTAGCAGAGCAGGTCACTCCAGGCGAAGCCGTAACCGAGAATGAGCCCGAGCGGGGTATGGCGCACGGCGTCGAGCCAGGGGGTATGATAGAGCTGGCTGAACTCGATGGCGTAGGCAAAGAGCAGCGCCGCCAGGGCTACGCGACCCACGGACATGGTCGGGCGCAGCCATCTCGCCACCAGGTAGACGCAGACGGCCCAGAGGACATCGCCGGCATTCTTCGCCATCCATGGCGGCAGCGCGCCCCGGAAGTGGCGGGAAAGCAACCCCAGCGCGATGACCAACGCGATCACGCCGAGATATCCAGTTCGCGAACGATTGATGGTTGCCATCATCCGCGCCGTCCCTTCGCTATATATCGAACCCCCGGGGTAGCTACTGCAACCCCGGGGGTTTCTCTTTGTCCTCTGCGGTCTCCGCGCCTCTGCGGTGAACCGTCCCTTAGAACGTCATCGCCGCCATATACTCTTCCGCCTGAGCTGCATCTTTCACGCCGGCGTTGACGAGGAGTTGTTTGCAGCCGGTGCCGAATTCGCGGCGGAGGAGGCGGAGTTGTTCGACGTTGTCGAAGCCGAAGACGTAGATCTTTTTGCCGGCGTCGATGATGCGGTGGTAGTAGGGCCACCAGACGGGGTGCCAGCCGGGTTCGGCGCCGGCACCGGGGGTCCACTGAATCATGTTCAGGCGCGGGATGGAGAGGAGATGGTCCAGGTGGCAGAGCGCGCCGGGGCCGTCCCAGTGGTACATGGAGTAGTTGACGCGCTCGGTCATCTCGGTGAGCACGGGCACCATGAACTCGCCGAACATGGCGGGGGAGATCATGGCGGAGAAGTCGCACTGGAATTTCGCCATGCGGCCCGGCGCCCACGCCCAGAAGACGCTGCCGCCCACCTCGTCGCGGATGATGTCGTAGAGCATGTCGTAGTAGTGGAAGTACAGGTCGGTCACCTGGCGCAACGCGGCGTGCACCTGGTCGGGATGCTCGATCAGGTCTTCGAGCAGCTCCTCGGTGCCGCGCATGGCTGCCAGCGTGTCCAGGCCCTCGATGAGGTCGGGGAAGGCCTGCAGGAATTTGCCTTTGCACAGCCCGGCGACTTCGCGGAAGGCGCGCTGGCTGAACTGCCAGTAGAAGTTGTTCGGGTCGTAGGCGAGCTTCGCGTTCTCCAACGTGGAGAGGAAGGGCTCGCACCACACCGTGCCGGGCATCTCCACGCCGCGGCAACCCAGGTAGAGGGCGACGCAGTTGGGCGCCAGGTCGCCGGGCGACTGGTTGGGCACCATCTCGGCGAGATGCAGGGTGTTGAGGCTGCCGCGCAGGGCGCTGTTGATGCGGTAGGGGTAGCTTTTGGTGGAATAGTGGGTGATCCAGCCCTCGGGTTCGGGCATGGCGGGGATGTCTTCCCACGGCTCGGGGCGCGGCGCCACCAGTTGCATCGCCGCGCGGCCGATGTCGCCGCCGTTCCACCAGGTCGTCAGACGCTCGCGCGCCGCCAGCCAATCGGGCCGATAGGCCAGGGAGATGTCGGTTGATGTGGTCATGAGACCCCCTTGTTCGAGTCTACGCTCGGTACGGTCTTTGTTATCGATTACCAGTCGCCACGCTCGACCCCTATCCCCCAACCCCTTTCCCCCGCGGGGAGAAAGGGGAGTAGCGGAATGGATGGACGAGTACCGGCTACCCCAGCTCTTTGACGCGTTCTTCCAAGCCCGCGCGGCGGTGTTGCAACTCGGCCAGGTCGGCGCGGGCTTTGGTGACCACGGCTTCCGGGGCGCGTTCGGTGAATTGCGGGCTGGCGAGGCGGGCGGTGAGCTTTTCTTCCTCGGCGAGCAGCTTGCCGACATCGCGCGTCACCTTCTCCAGCTCCTTGGCCCGCTCCTCCGCGGAGAGTTCGCGGGAGATGGTCACCTGGATGGGCGTCTCCTGCCAGTACAGATGCTCGCCCGCACTGTCGGCGGCGGCGCCGGTGAGGGAGATCGACTCCGCACGGGAGAGGGTGCGCAATATCTCTTCGTTCTCCGTCGCCAGCGTACGCGCGGCGGCGCTGTCGGTGGCGATGCGCACGTCCACCTTCTGCGACGGGGGCACGCCCTGGTCGGCGCGCAATTTGCGCACCGTGCCGACGAGATCCATCAGCAGCCCCATGCGCCCTTCCAGCTCCTCGTCGCGGAAGACGCCGGCGGGGGAGGGCCAGTCGGAGATCATCAACGCCTCGCGCGCCCCGCCCGCGTGGGGGAGCTGCTGCCAGATCTCCTCGGTGATGAAGGGCATGAAGGGGTGCAACAGGCGCAGTGTCTGCTCCAGCACGTAGGCGAGGGTGCTGCGCGCGGCGGAGGCGATGCCGGCGTCCGCGCTGCGCAGCGCGGGTTTCGCCATTTCTAGGTACCAGTCGCACAGTTCGCTCCAGAAGAAGTCATACAGCGCCATGGTGGCCTGGTCCAGCCGGTAGGCTTCCAGGTCGCGCGTGACCTCGTCGACGACGGCGGCGAAGCGGGAGAGAATCCACGCGTCGGCCAGCGAGGTTGGCGTCGGCGCGGCCTGCGTGTCGTCGGTCAGGTTCATCAGCACGAAGCGGCTGGCATTCCAGATTTTGGTGGCGAAGTTGCGCCCCTGTACAAAGAAGGGGAAGGTGCGGCCCACCTCGGGCTTGTCGGCGTTCCAGTCGGGCTCGCGCATCTCCTGCAGGCGCACGTCCTGGGTGGCGGTGGCCATGCCGCACAGGCCGAAACGCGTGGCGTCGGTGCCGTATTTGTCCATCAGCTCCAGCGGGTCCACGCCGGTGCCGAGGGATTTTGACATGCGCTTGCCTTCGAAGTTCTGCACCGTCGGGTGGACGAAAACGCGGTAGTACGGGATACCCTGTTGCGGGAAGTCGGGCAGATACTCCATGCCGGAGAAGATCATGCGCGCGATCCACAGATACAGGATGTCGCGGCCGGTGATCATCAGGTTCGTCGGGTAGAAGTATTCCAGCTCCGGCGTCTTCTCGGGCCAGCCGAGGGTGGCGAAGGGCCACAGCGCGGAGGAGAACCAGGTGTCGAGCACGTCGGTTTCCTGCTCCAGCGCGGTGTTGCCGCACACCGGGCAGGCAGCGGGGGGCTCGACGGCGGCGAATTCGTGCCCGCAACTGCAGGTATACACCGGGATGCGGTGGCCCCACCAGAGCTGACGCGAGATGCACCAGTCACGGATATTCTCCAGCCACTCCTCGCTGTAGCGGGCGAAGCGCTCCGGCTGGTATTCCACCAGCCCGGTGCGGATGGCGGTGAGCACGTGGGCGGCCAACGGCTCCATGGTGACGAACCACTGCTCGGAGAGGAGCGGCTCGATGGTGGATTGGCAGCGGTCGCAGCAGCCCACGCTGTGGGTGTGGTCCTCGATCTTCACGAGGAGCCCCAGCGCCTGGAGTTGTTCGACGATCACCTTGCGCGCTTCGTAGCGGTCCAGCCCGGCGTAGTCGCCCGCTTCGGCGGTCATGCGACCGTCGGTGCCGATCACCACCGGCGTGGGCAGATTGTGGCGGCGACCGATCTCCGCGTCGTTCGGATCATGCGCGGGGGTGACCTTCACCGCGCCGGTACCGAAGGCGGGGTCGACGAAGCTGTCGGCGATGATGGGGATGGGCCGGTTCATCAACGGCAGGGTGACCATCTTGCCGACGAGGCCGGCGTAGCGCGGGTCGTCGGGGTTCACCGCCACCGCGGTGTCGCCAAGCATCGTTTCCGGGCGCGTGGTGGCCACGATGATGCCGCCGTCGCCCTCCACGAACGGGTAGCGCAGGTGCCAGAGGTGGCTCTGCTGCTCGGTGTGTTCCACTTCCAGGTCGGAGATGGCCGTCTCGCAGCTCGGGCACCAGTTGATGATGCGCGTGCCGCGGTAGATGAGGCCCTTATCGTAAAGGTGCACGAAGGCGGTGCGCACGGCCTTGGTGTAGCCGGCGTCCATGGTAAAGCGCTCCCGGTCCCAGTCATAGGAGGCGCCGAAGCGTTTGAGCTGGCGCAGGATGGCGCCGCCGTAATGCGTCTTCCACTGCCACATGCGTTCGAGGAACTTCTCGCGGCCCAGGTCGTGCTTGGTGAGACCCTCGGCGGCGAGTTGCTTCTCCACCTTCATCTGCGTGCCGATGCCCGCGTGGTCGGTGCCGGGCAGGCACAGCGTTTGCTTGCCCAGCATGCGCTGGTAACGGATCACCGCGTCGTGGATGGCATGCTGGAGGGCGTGGCCCAGGTGCAGCTCGCCGGTCACGTTGGGCGGGGGAATGGTGATGCAGTAGCGCGGTGCACCGGGGACGACTTTGGCGTGGAAATAC
Source organism: uncultured bacterium (assembly GCA_903928345.1). Taxonomy (GTDB): domain Bacteria; phylum Armatimonadota; class Hebobacteria; order CAIYQO01; family CAIYQO01. Next base: position 6,756 of record CAIYQO010000089.1, read on the forward strand.
CCGCCTTCGTCCCACTGGCGCATCCATTTTTCTTCCACTTCGCGCGGTTCATAACTTGTCGGCAAAACCCGGTTCATAGTTCTCTCCACCCAGCACAGACGCACCCGTGCGGGTGCGTCTGGAATGCCTCACTATACCATGATCGCCGCGCGCGCGGCAACACTCAGCGTACCGGTCCCGGCCCCGCGCCGGCGCGTTTGCGGGCTTGCACGCGGAAGTTGGCTTTGCGGTTGCTCCCGCCTTCTTCCAGCGAGGGCGGGAGGACGTTGTCGTATTGCAGGTCCACGTCCACGTCGGTGAGCCAGCCGATGCCCTGGCCGTCGAGGATCACGTCGAACCAGATGAGGTAGTCGAAGTGCTCCTCCGGCACCTTCAGCGCGGGCACGGAGACCTGCACCCAGCCGTCGGTGGTGCCGGTGACGGGGATCGACTCCAGCGTGACCGACCATTCGATGTGCGGGGTGGGGTGCCAGACGAAGGTGTGGTAGCGCACGCGCAGGAACATTCCCTTGCCGACCACGCCTTCCGTTTTCACCAGCGCCGTGATGTTCAGCGTGGTTTCCGACGGGATCTGCGTCGGCGGCTCGGCGGACCAGGTCGTCTCTTCGGGCCTGGCGTTCGTGATGCGCAGCGAACCTTTGGTGCGGTGGCCGGTTTCGCGGTCCCATACGCGCTGCGGCGGGTGCTGGCGGAAGCCGGAACTATCGTCGAATTGGGAGATGTCGCAGCCGGAGATAAAGTCGTTCAGCCCCAGTTCCAGGCGCGGGTAGTCGTGAATCTCCCAGTCCTTGAGCGAAATGGGGATGGGCCGCGCGGCGTCGAGCATCGCCTGCCCCTCGGCTTTGTCGAGGTAGCTGATGTCGTACTTGAACGCCCACGCCGTGCCCGGGGCGATCTCCCCGTTGACGCGCGCCATGCAGTGTAGGTCGTAGTACATGTCGCAGATGCCCCAGTCGGGGGGCAGATCACTTTTATGCACCTTCACCACCGGGTAACCGACGGCGGGGGCGGGTTCACCGAAGAAGCCGGCCTGCGAGCCTTCGGCGAAGGTAAGCGAAGCGATCTTCCCGCCATAATGCAGCATGTGCTGGTGCGGGAAGCGCCAGGTGATGCCGTCGGCGTCCGTCATCAGCGTGTCGCGGTACATCTTTTGCGGGGCGAAGAGCATGCAGCACCCGGTGCGCGACGGATAGACGTTGTTGTATTCGATGCCCTGCATCGTCACCGGGGCGTTGGTGGTCAGGCGAGACTCCAGCGTCCAGCGGTAGTCGCCGCGCGCGTCGACGGTGAGCACCGCGGTGGTGACGGAGGCGAAATTGCCGTCGGGCGAGGCGCAGGTGCCGGTGAAGACCGCCCGCGCGCCGCCGTCTTCCACGGCGTACGTCAGCTTGTGCATGAGCGTGCCGGGGGTGGGGAAGTTGAGCTGGAATTTGAAGCCGTTCACGTAGCAGAGGTGCGTCTCCTTCACGATCTCCGTGATGAGCGCGCCCGGGTCGGAGATAGAGCGCAGCAGCCAGTCGATAGTACCCTGGCTGGACAGCGTGGCCAGGGTGCGCCCCTGGTCGTTGATGGTGTAGGTGTTGTTGCCGACGTGGACGATCTCGAAGGAGGGTATGGGCATGGAAGGCCTCGCAAATAGGTGGATTTTCAGGTTCAATTCGCCGTGGCAGGGGAATCGCCTGCCGGCACGGGAGTATTTTTACGTATACGCCACAAGGCGAGCGCCGTCCAGAGGAGCCAGAGAAGACTGACGGCGAGGCAGGCGTAGGGGAGTAAGAAGAACACCGAGGCGTAAGGCGTCATCGAATTCTGCGGCCACAGGTGCCCGACGACGGCCTGCGAGGCGCCACAGGGGATGGTGGCAAGCTCTTCGCCTTGCGCATCCAGCAGTTGCGAGACGCCCGAGGTGGTGGCGCGGGCCATCGGGCGGCCCAGTTCCGCCGCGCGGGCTTGCGCCATGCGCGCGTGCTGCCGGTGCTGCAGATCGGACCAGGATTTGGCATCCATAGTGGGCACCACGAGGATATTCGCGCCGTTTCGTACGGATTGGAGCAAGGGCCAGGCAAAGTCGCAGTCGTAGCAGATCGCCAGGCCGAGTTTGCCCGCGGGGGTGGGGTAGGCGGGGAAGTCGCGCCCCGGCACGCCGTCGGCGAAGAGCTGGATGGGATGCGCCTTGTGGTACTTGCCCCGGATGCCTCCGTCCGGCCCGACGATGAGCGCCGTGTTGTAGAAGAGGTTGCCTTCGCCGAGGAGCATGCTGCGGCGGCGCAGGGGGTCGCACGGGGCGTTATCCGGCGCGCGCTCCTTGGTGCCGAGGACCAGCGTCGCGTGCAGATCGCGCGCCACCCCCTGCACCTCGGCAAGCTCCGGCTTCCACTCCAGCAGATAGCCGGGCACGGCGTATTCCGGCCAGACGAGCAACGCGGGAGTTTGAAGACCGGCGCGCTCCTTCTTATACGCGAGCGAGAGCGCCTTCAGCCGGTCCATGCCGTTGTCTTCGTCCTGCACGATGATAGTGGTGACGGTGGGGGTGAACTTTTCCTGGATGTTGCGTATCGCATACCCATGAGCCGTTAACAAGGCGAGCACCAGGAGGGTGAGTGGTACTTCGCGGACGAGAAAACGCTTGCGATCCTGCGCCGGACCGACCATGACTGCAAGGAGGGCGGCGTTCACCAGTAGGATAAAGAAGGTGACCCCGTAGGTGCCGACGACGGGGAAGAGCGGCTGGCTGAAATGGAACGGCACCTGCGTGAACCCGAGTTGCAGCCAGGAGAACTGGAAGTACCAGCCTTCGCAGCGCAGCCAATCGCACGCCAGCCAGAGGATCGGGGTGAGGAGGAGGATCGCCGTCGGCTGCGCGCGGGCAATCAGCACCCGGTAGGCGAGGCCGAAGAGCACCCACGGCAGGGCGATGAGCAGGAAGACGCCGACGGCAGCGGTGCTGAAGATGGCGGCCATCCAGTGCAGTGCGGCGGTGGCGACAAGCAGTCCCCACAGCAGCATGAGCCACCCGGCGGCGCGCACGGTGGCCGTGCGGCGCAGCGCGAAGAGGAGGGGCGCCAGCGCCACCCAGGCCAGCGGCCACACCTCGCACGGCGGGAAGGCCAAGGCCGTCAGGCCGGCGGAGAGGAGCACGAGGAGGAGGTTGACGGCAACGGCACGCCTCCCGGGCACCGGGGTGGGGGCGGCTGGCGACAGCGCTGCGTCCTGCATCGTCATAAGCGCTTAGTTCGCCGGGCGGGGGATGATTCCTTCCACGCTGCACGGCCGACACCAGGGCACTTGCAGGGGATGGCACGGGGCGCAAAGATTTCCCAACAACCCCCACAAATTCCCCTTGACACCCCAGTGTTAGCGGGTGTAGTATAGTCGAGCCCCCAGATATAGGTGTTTGGCGTAAGGGGACGAGACGAGTACATGCGCTGCCCATTCTGTCATGCTGAAGATACACGCGTCATCGAAACACGCGCCAATGATGAACAGGGGACGATCCGCCGGCGTCGCGAATGCCAGGATTGTCGCCGGCGTTTCACCACCTATGAGCGTCACGAAGAGCCACAGCTCTACGTAATCAAGAAGGATGGGCGACGGGAACTCTTTGACCGGCAGAAGCTGCTCGACGGCATCACCAAGGCGTGCCAAAAACGTCCGGTGAGTCGGGAAGCGATCGAGGACGCCGTCTACGAAATCGAGCGCGCGCTGCGCGACGCATTGAAAGACGAAGTGCCCTCCGGCGCGCTGGGCGATCTGGTGATGAGCCGTCTGCGCACCCTCGACGCCGTCGCCTATGTACGCTTCGCCTCGGTGTACAAAGAGTTCCGAGACCTGGGTTCGTTTCTCGACGAGATCCAACGCGTGCTCGAGCGCACCCGCCTGGAGCACGTGGCGGAAGGGCAGACGAGTCTTTTCCACGCGGACGACTGAATCTCCCGTACCCGCTCTCCCTTTTTTTACCGGACGAGACCGCGCGCCGCGTTTACACCGGCCCCCACGCCCGTCCCATGAGGTCGTAGAAGGAGACCCCCACGATGGCCAGTTTGGATATTCCGACGAACGGCGGCTCGACCTCCGATTCCGGCGGACTCTTCGGCCCCGACCCGGCCGGTGTGTTGCGCATCACGCGCTACTTTTCCACGGAAGGCGTGCACCCCTTCGACGAGGTCGAGTGGGATCATCGCTACGCCTGCATCACCGCCGAGAACGGCGAGGTGATCTTCGAGCAGAACGACGTGGAGATGCCCACCTTCTGGTCGCAGATGGCGACCAACGTGGTGGTGTCGAAGTACTTTAAGATCGGCCTGGGGCAGACCGCGCGCGAGAAGAGCCTGAAGAGCCTTATTACCCGCGTGGTGCACACGCTGACGACGTGGGGGCAGGAGAACGGCTACTTCCTCAACGACATCGAGGCGCACGTCTTCGCCGACGACCTGACCCACCTGCTGCTGTATCAGAAGGCCGCCTTCAACAGCCCGGTGTGGTTCAACGTAGGCACCGAGGTGGAGCCGCAATGCTCCGCGTGCTTCATCAACGCCGTCAACGACACCATGGACGCCATCCTCGGCCTGGCGAAGACGGAGGGGCTGCTCTTCAAGTTCGGCTCCGGCACCGGCACCAACTTCTCCGCGCTGCGCTCCAGCCGCGAACGCCTCACTAACGGCGGCTTCGCCTCGGGGCCGGTCTCCTTCATGCGCGGTTACGACGCCTTCGCGGGGGTCATCAAGTCCGGCGGACGCACGCGTCGCGCGGCGAAGATGGTCATCCTCAACATCGATCACCCGGACATCCAGGACTTCGTCTCCTGCAAGGCGCGCGAGGAGAAGAAGGCGTGGGCGCTCATCGACGCCGGTTACGACGGCTCCTTCGGCGGCGAGGCATACTCCAGCGTGATGTTCCAGAATTCCAACAACAGCGTGCGCGTCACCGACGACTTCATGGACGCCGTCATCCGCGACAAGGACTGGCACACGCGCGCCGTGGTCTCCAAGGAGATCATGGGCACCTTCAAGGCGCGCGCGCTGATGCGCGAGATCGCCGAAGCGGCCCACCTGTGCGGCGACCCGGGCATGCAGTACGACACCACGGTGAACGAGTGGAACACCTGCGCGAACTCGGGGCGCATCAACGCCAGCAACCCGTGCTCGGAGTTCATGTTCCTCGACGACAGCGCCTGCAACCTTTCCTCGCTCAACCTGATGAAGTTCCGCAAACCGACGGGCGAGTTCGACGTGGAGGCGTACAAGCAGGCGGTGACGATCATGATCCTGGCGCAGGAGATCATCATCGACCGCGCCTCGTATCCCACGCCGCAGATCGCCAACAACTCCAAGCGCTACCGGCCGCTGGGCCTCGGTTACGCCAACCTCGGCGCGCTGCTCATGGCCAACGGGTTGCCGTATGACAGCGACGAAGGCCGTGCCTACGCCGCCGTGCTCACCGCGCTGATGACCGGCCAGGCGTTCAAGGTTTCGGCGGAGATCGCCTCCCGCGTGGGCACCTTCCAGGAATACACGAAGAACCGCGAGCCCTTCCTGCGCGTGATGAACAAGCACCGCGCCCAGGTGGAGCGCATCGAGCGCCTGCGCAGCTTGAAGGAGCTGATCAAGGCCACGCGCACGGTGTGGGACGAAGCGATCAAGCTCGGTGAGCAGTACGGCTACCGCAACGCGCAGACCACGCTGCTGGCGCCGACGGGGACCATCGGCTTTATGATGGACTGGGGGTAGAGATACCACAACTCAACGCTCTGCATTAACAGTCGCCCATAAATTCATCATACCATTCAAACCTCGATCATTAGATATATGGACAGCCAGTGCAGTCTTAAACCTGATAACAGAGATTCACATAGTAAATCACGATCTAGAAACACTTGTAGTCCTTAATCAAGCCGATGCTAAAGGCCAAGATAATGAGGAAGCCTTAAAGATCCTTTCACAATTTGAAGAGTTTAAATGTGCTGAATCCACCATTGGTCATCGAAAAGCTTTTTCCAATGCGGCAGGTTTGGGATTAGGCGTAATTGAGCTAGAAAAAGGCGATAAGAAAGCCACAGAAGAAATGCTTTCTCTCTATTATGAGATATACCAGTGATATACACAATGCAT
>CAIYQO010000090.1 GCA_903928345.1 uncultured bacterium
CCACGGGACAGCCCCTGCAGAAGTCGTAGCCGGTATCTTTGCCCATAGTCGCGTCTGTTCACATCCCGTGGTACTCCCATACATGGCGCCACGGGACAGTCCCTGCAAACGGGGGATTCCCATGCGCGCACCCATGCTCATCGTCCTCCTCGCCCTCGCGGTCGCCCTTCAAGCGGCGGTGCCGTTGGCGGCGTATTACCCGATGGAACCCGACCCCGCGGCGCCGGAAAAGCTGGTGGACGCCGGGCCGCTGGGATATCACGGTACGGTGACGGGGGCGACCGTCGTGGATGGGCACGTAGGCAAGGCGCTGCACTTCGACCACGCGGGCAAGGCGGTGATCGACGCGCGCGGGATGCTGGACAAGCTGAGCGACGCGATGACGCTGACCTTCTGGGTGAAGATCGATGCCTTCCCGACCCACGACCACGTGACGTATCTGGTGAAAAAGCGCCCCACCTTCTCCTTCGGCATCGGCGACAACCGCCTGCTCGCCTTCGACGCTTACAAGGGCAGCGATTGGTACACCGGCGACTGGTGCGGCAAGGTGCCGGTGGGCACGTGGACACACCTGGCCTTCACGCTGAAAAAGGGCGGACAGCGGATCATCTATCAGGACGGGAAAGCCGTAGGGACGATTCCCGCGCCGATGGCGCTGTGGCCGACGCCCGACGCGCTGATCCTGGGCGAAGGCGACTGGAGCGGCGCGCTGGACGAGGTGCGCCTGTACGGCGCGGCGCTCACCCCCGACGAAATTGCGCAGGACATGGCGGGCACACTGGTCACCCGCGCCATGACCGACGCCGACGTGCCGCCGGTAATGTTCCCCGCCACGCTGCGGCTGGCACGCTACGACATGCCCGTGGGCTTCTCCAACGGGCTGGCGCACACCCGGCAAACGGCGCAGCGCGTGCCCGGCCCCGACGCGACGGATTGGCCGACCCTCACGCTGAACGGCGCGCCCCTCTTCAAAGACAAGCCGGAACAGGTAGTCGAGCTGCCCATGCGCAACGGCGGACTGTTTCAGGAGAAGGACGACGCCGTCATTGCCCCCGGCAACCACTGGTTCCGCCCGCAGCCGTGGCGCTGGAACCAGCAAAACGTGTATACCACCGACCCCAGCGCGCGCGGCGAGGGGATGCAGTACGAACTGTGGGCCTTCCCTCTGCGCATCGCCGCCGGGGCCGCCGACGTGGCGGAGGTGACGGTGGCCGCCGCCGGGACCACGCTCTACCACGCGACGGGCCCCTGGCACAGCCTGACGTTGCTGCTGCCGCAATACGACGCGTATGACATCACCGTGAATGGCCGCGGCCCGGTGCGCTGCGCGGTGGGGCTGGCCCCCGTAACCCCCGGCGCGCCGGTGGAAACGCCGCTGCGTGTGAACGCGAAAGTGCCCGGCACCACGCTCACGCTGACCACCCCCGAGCACCCCGACGTCTTCCCCAACCCCGCGGCGTGGGACGCCGACGTGAAGGCGTTGGCCGCCCCCGTGCCCGCCCTCCCGGCGGCGGGCACGCCCGCGCACCTCGGCCTCGACGTGCCGCGCTCGCCGCTGACGATCAACGCGATGGGTATGGGCGGCGGCATGGCGAGCGGCTTTTACTATCAGGATCGCGTGCCCGTCACCCCCGAACAGTTCGCCGACTACCTGGCAGACATGGGCTTCGACCGCGATTTCGAGCAGACCAGCGCCAACAGCCTGGGCAGCCCCGATGACCCGCGCAGCTATGAGCACTTCGCGCAGGCGCTGGCCGCCCGCGGCGTGGGGCTCGGGCTGGTGCCGGACAATTCCTGGAAGCGCCCCTTCCTCTCCCACCCGAACATGCCCTTCTTCTCTTACAGCCTGCCCGACTGGCACGCGCCGCTCTTCCGCGACGTGCAGCTCACTTTGCAGCGGCTCGGGCGCTTCGGCAACCTGGCGGGGATCTCCATCGGCGCCGACAATGCCGGCTACGTGCCCTATTGGGACTGGGCGCCGCCCATCCCAAACCGCCCGTGGGGTGAGGCCTTCGCCGTCTTCCAGGGCGCGCGGCCCCTCGTGACCCCCAGGCCGCCGGTGGACGGCGGCAAAGCACGCGACTTCGTCGATTACCTGGCGCGCTACGACGACACCTTCCGCCAGTACGCCTACATCGGGCGCGCGGTGGCCGAGGTGAACCCGGCCTACGTCGCCACCACCGGCTCCTTCGGCTCCTCCCCCGGCGTGGGCGGGCGCGGCGGCTGGCCGTGGGCGAGCATCCCCGGCGAACCGATGCACGAGGGCCTGTCCGTGCAGCAGGCGTATGACTGGAACGAGATGGGCGCCTCCAAGCCGATGCACCTGGTGGCGCTGGTCGACCGCCTGCGCAGTTATAATCCCGATAAGCCGACCTGGGCGGTGGTGGACGATTTCAGCCTCTTCTTCGGGCGGGAAGCTCGCCAGCGCGCCTACGCGCTGGTGCTCACCCGCGGCGTGCAGGCGGTGGGCACCACCTGGCTGCCCGCCCCGCCGACCCAGCCCAACCCGCGCCCCCTCTACGACCGGCCCGACGTGCGCGCGGAGCAGAAGGAACTCTTCGCGTGGGTGCACCGCTACGGCGGCGTGTATGCCATCACGAAACCGGTTGTCAGCGTCGGCATCCTCTACGTGCACCCGCAAGCCCTCATGCGCCGCATCGCCGGGCCGGGCGCCTCGCCGGAGAAGGAGTACGCCGGCTCTCACGAAGGCAAGGTGACCGAGGCGCTCTTCCTCTGCCACGCGGCGGGCCTCCCCGCGCGCGTCGTCACCCCCGAGGAACTCAAACGCGGTCTGCCCCTCGACATGCGGGCCTTGCTACTCGTCGGCCTGAACAAGTTCGACGACACCTGGGCGTGGTCCGACGGCCTGACCGACGCGCTCAAGGGCTTCACCGCGCAGGGTGGGCGGCTGTTGCTGGACGACGAGTCCGTCGCCCCCGTGCCCGCGGAAAAGACGGGGCTGCACGTCCTGGCCTACATCACCCAGGGGGACACTGACGCCACCCCGCTGCTGCTGGCGCGCAACGCGGAGAATATCACGAAGCTGCGCGCAGCGCTGAAAGACCTGCCCGCGCCCGTGGCCACCTCCGACGACCCCACGATCTGGGCGCTGCCCACCCGCGCCGGCGACGTGCAGTATGTCACCGTGGTAAACCAGGGCAGCGTAGACGGCAAAAATGCCAGCAAAGTGGTAAAGCCGCAGACCGGCAAACTCGCCTGGCACACGACGCGCCCCATCTACGACGTGCGCCTGCGCCGCCGCCTCACCCCCGAGGAAGCCGCCACCTGCGACCTGACGGCGGACGCCTTCCGCTGGTACGCGTTGCCGCCGGCGGAGGTAGTCGCGCCCACGGTGAAGGTATCCGTGCAGGACGGCTGGTACACCGCCGTGGTGACAGTGGGCAATCCGACGCCGATGTCGGGTATTCCGGTAGAGCTGACGGTGAAAAATGACCGCGTCGATATGACGGTCTATGGCGCCACGGGCCATGACATCCGCCTGCCGATACATTGGGGCCATGACGCGGGGACGTACCAGCTCACCGTTACCGAATTGCTCTCCGGATTGCAAGCCACGACGAAGGTCGAGGCACCCTTGCTGGACTTCGCACCCGAGCCCAAACCGGCGGTCATCGTCAACCAGCCCGCCGCGGTGGCGACCTTCGCCACCCGCAAAGCCCCGCTGGTGATCGCGTTGACCGACGCGCAGGCCGGGGACAAGGCCATTGCCGTGCTGGCGGACACACTGGCCGCCTACTATCGCGGCAAAGGGCGCACGGTGAGCATCCGCCGCGCCGTGCCCAACGACGTGGTGCTTGGTCTGCAACCGCTGACGGCCACCCAACACTACCCGCAGTGGAAGACGATCTCCGCCGACCTGATTTTGCTCGGTGCGCCCGCCGACAACGTGCTCCTGCTCGACCAGACGCGCGCCTATCTGCTGCCCGCGATCGAGAAGCCCACGGTCGCCTACACCCACTCCCCCTTCGTGGGCGAATACGACGCGTTGAACCTGCTGGCAAAGGACGCGGAGGGGCTGGCGCAGGCGGTGGAGGCGGTGGTGAAGGGGAGGTGATGACGGCAATCCCCCGTGCTTGGCAGACACATTATTCGTGGTATAATTAAGCGAGAGGGAACTGACATGGCGATGAAAGCGGAAAAATCGGAGATGCCGACCCCGGTCGCGCGGCGGGTAAAGAAGCCGACGGCAGCGTCTGCGGTGGCGATGACCGACATCACGTCGCCAGCGGCGCATGAGTGGTGGCTTACCCCCGCGATCGAAGCGTTGGAGCGCCGGGTGAGTCAGGAAGATGGCGCTGAGCTGGCCCCCGTGCTTGCCTCACTGCGCGAAGCGCGCGAGCAGGGGTTTACGCCGATTGAAGAGGTCTTGCATAAAATTCGTCCGCAGTCATAAGCCAGGATGTGCAATTGATGAAACGCCCGCAACGCTCCGACGCCATTGAGATACCACTCGATCACAAATATGCCATCATCATTGCCCCCGTGGTGCAGAACCTTTTCGAGACGCAACACGAAGAGGAACCGGAAGCAAACGAACTCTGGCGCGTATACCTCTGGCTTTCTTTCACCCCCCAATCGAACCAGCTACCTGATCCCGCCTGGAAAATCCGTCCGATCACTCTTGCGCAAGTTGACGGCAAAAGCGTGTTGGCCGGGATGTCGGCTGATCGGCTGCGCGAAATACGCCTCTATCGACTGACGACCCCTGCCTGGTCTATCGAATACGCCGTCATTCCCGCCCAACACATCGTCGTCCTCGCCTACCTTTCCGCACGCTGACCCTCCCCCCGGTTGAAGCCACCCACCGCTTCGGTGTATAGTGGCACGCATGAATACCTATATCGGCCTGGATATCGGCGGCACGAAGTTTATGGTGGCGGCAGGCGGCGCGGACGGCGCGGTGGCGCGGGTGACGCGGGCGGCAACGCCGGTGGACCTCGCGGAGGGTCTGGCGCTGCTGCACGCCATGATCGCGGAGGTGGCCGGCGGGGCCCCCCTCGCCGGCATCGGCGCGGCTATCGGCGGGCCGCTGGACTGGCAAACGGGGGTGGTCTCGCCGGTGCATCAGCCGCAATGGCGCAACGTGCCGCTCAAAGCGCTGATGGAAGCGCGCTGGGGTTGCCCCTTTCACGTGGATGTGGACACCAACGTCGCCGCGCTGGGCGAATACGCGCTGGGGGCGCACACCGAGCACGCCATGCTCTACCTCACGTTGAGCACCGGCATGGGCGGCGGGCTGGTGGTCGACGGCGCGCTCTACCGCGGTGCCCACGGCGTCCACCCCGAGGTGGGGCACCAGTCCGTGCCCTTCCGCTGCGCGCATCCCGAGCGCGTGGCCTGCGACTGCGGCGCACCCGACTGCCTGGAGGCGCTGATCTCCGGCACCGGCATCCGACGGATTTACGGCAAAGCCCCCGAAGCGCTGGCCGACGAGGAGTGGGCCGAGGTGGCCTACAACCTGGGGCAGGGGCTGCGCAACCTGGCGGCGATCTACGCGCCGGACGTCATCGTCCTCGGCGGTGGCATCGCGTACGGACAGGGGGAATTGCTGCTCGGCCCCGCGCGCGAAACGATGGCCGCCCACCTCCGCATCGTCCCCGCGCCTCGCGTAGAGTTGTCCCAACACGGCTACGACACCGCCCTGATGGGCGCGCTGTACATCGCCCGGCAGGGCTTGCGGTAACGGAGAGGAGCCACGACGATGACCCGACGCGACCGTATTCTTACCGCCCTGGCCGGCGGGGTGCCGGACCGGCCGCCTATCGCCTTTGACGCGCGGCCCGGGGCGCTGGACGGCGTCTACGCGCATTATGGCGCGCGGACGAAGAACGACCTCTACACTCTCGCGGGGATCGACGGCTTCAGCGTGTGGGAGTGGAACGCGGTGATGGGACGCTACGTGCCGGAGACGGGCACCACGCCCGACGGGCTGCCGCTGGACTTTTGGGGCGGCAACTCGCAGCACGCCTACGGGCTGGGGCACCTGGACGGCGTGGCCGCCGTGGAAGCGCATCCCTGGCCGCGGGTGACGGATTTCGACTTCTCCCACGTGCACACGCAAGCGCTGGCCATCAAGGCACAGGATATGACGGTGTCGGCGGGGCACCTGGGGCTGGGCTATCAGAAGCTCAACGAGCTGCGCGGCAACGAGACCGCGCTGTTCGACGTGCTGGACGACGACTTCATGGCGGCGTACATGGCACGCCTCACCGCCTTTACGGTGGAATACATCGATGCGCTGCTGTCCGCCGGGCGGGGAGAGATCGAGGTGGTGCGCGCCGACGACGACATGGGCACCATGGACCGCCTGATGATCAGCCCGGCCACCTGGCGGCGCTGGTTCAAGCCGGCATGGCGCGCGGCCTTTGACGTGGTGCACCGCCACGGCGCGCAGGTGTGGTTCCACTCCTGCGGCTACGTGGCCCCACTGCTGGAAGACCTGCTCGAGATCGGTATGGACGTCTGGAACCCCTTCCCCGCCTACGTGAAGGACAACGACCACGACGCCTTGCGCGCCTTCCGCAAGGACCGGCTGGTGCTCGACGGCGGGGTGAGCCACCTTATCCTGGTGCACGGCACGCCGGCACAGGTCACCGCGGAGACGCACCGCGTGCTCGACACCTTCGCCCCCGACGGCGGTCTGCTCATCGGCCCCTCGCAAGTCTTCACCGAAGACATGCCCACGGCGAACATGCTGGCGTTCTTTGCCGCGGCGCTGGGGGGATAAGGCGCGACCTAACCCCCTCGCTCCCCCTTCTCGCGCGGAAAGGGGGCAGTAGCGGAATCTATACGGGGCTGATGTCGGCTGATAATCGTGCTGACCGACTGAAGTCGGGGCTGTCGGGCGGCAAGCGCCGGGCGTCCGCCTTCGCGGACGCATGGGGAGAAGGAAAACAATATCTTCCGCGTCTCCGACTCGCCGTAGTATCCGAACCGCGTCCCCTTCACCCAATCACCCATTCACCTCCTCACCCCCGCCCCTATTGACAAACAAACATCCGTGTGCTATAGTAGCGCCAACTTACCGGGACGGACACGCTGAGGTGGGAAGTTCACCAGGCGGGCGGTCGCAGGCTTAGGGCTTGCGGTCGCCCGCCTTTTTTGCGTGCCCGGCCCACGAGGAGGCGCGAATGGACGAGCAGACGACCGTGGCGGCGCCGGAAGGCGATGGCCTGACGGCACTGCAGACGGAGCGCGACGCGTTGGCGGCGCGCGTAACGGAGTTGGAGGGGCAGTGGCGCGACAGCGTGGTGACCGGCGCGCTGGCGCTGGCGCTGCAGCAGGCGGGGTGCCGCGACGTGGAGGCGGCGCTGGCGCTGCTCGACCGCGGGACGGTGGCGCTGGGCGAGGACGGCGCGGCGCAGGGCGTGGCCGACGCGGTGACGACGCTGCGCCAGTCGCGCGCCTACCTCTTCCCCGCCCGCACGACGGGGGCCGTCAACCCCGCCGCGGGCATCCCCCTCGACCCCGCCGTGGCCTTCGCCAGTTGGCTGCGCGGCGGGTAAGGCATTCCCACTTCTTCTATCGCCCCCTTCCCGCAGAGAGACGGGGGCGCGGCGCACGGCGCCGCATGTAATTCGTGCACGACACGAAAGGAGCAACCATGGGAACGGTTCCGATGACTGAAGGTACGGCCGCGACGGGCGGCGTGTTCGTCCCCGCCCCGGTGCGCCAGGCGATCCTGGGCCGGCTGGGGCAATCGAGCGTGGTGCGCCGACTGGCGCAGATCATCCCGATGCCGAGTGCCACGCTGAAGCTGCCGCGGTTGGCGGAGGGCGTGGCCGCGCAGTGGGTGGGCGAGGCCACGGTGGACCCGGCGGATGCGCCGACCTTCGACAGCCTCACCCTCACCGCGCACAAGCTGGCGGTGCTGGTGCCGGTGACGGAGGAGCTGCTCGCCGACGCCACCACGGGCATCGCCGAGGTGGTGGCGCAGATCCTGGCGGACAGCTTTGCGCTCAAGGAAGACAGCGCCTTCCTCGGCTTCGACACGGGCGGGCCCATCGCCGGGCTCTACGCCAACACCCACGTGCCGAAGATCCCCGCCACGACGGACCTGGTGGCCGACACCGCCGCCGCGCTGGCGGCCATCGAGGAAGCCGGCTTTGAGCCCACCGGGTTCATCGCCAATCCGCGCATCAAGGGGCGCCTGCGCGCGGCCAAGGATGCGTCCGGGCAGTATATCTTCTCGCCCAGCGCGACGACGGGCGCCCCGGACATGCTGTGGGGCGTGCCGATCCTCTTCACCCGCCAGGTGCCGGTGACGCTGGGCCTGAACACCGACCGCACGGCCATCATCGCCGGCGACTGGCGCCAGTTCTGCATCGGCGACCGCCAGGACTTCACCCTCACGCGCAGCACGGATGCCAGCTACGTGGTGGGCGCCGAAGTGCGTAGCGCCTTCCAGCGTCACGAAGTCCTGCTCCGCGCCGAAGAGCGCGTGGACGGCCTCGTCGCCGACCCGACGGCCTTCGCGGTGGTAGACCTGGTGGCGTAAGCGCCGCCGGACGCGACAACGGGCACGGCCAGGGAGGGCCGTGCCCGTTTTTTGGTCTGAACCGGGATTTGGGGGGATTAAGGGATTTCCATGATGGGGGAACGTTTTAAGGCCGGCGGATTGGCGCCCATCGGGATGGGTTGATAATTCACAGGGATGAAAGGGATGTTGGGGATGGAACATATTGTACGAATCACCGTAAGCGTAAATCGTTCCCCCATCATGGAAATCTCTTAATCCCCCCAAATCCCGGTTCAGACCGTAACCTCTTCCGCCACCGCCGGCGGCAGGGTGATTTCTACGCGGCTGACGCGGTGGTTATCCATGGCGAGGACGCGGAGGGTGAGGTCGGCGGTGGTGACGGTGTCGCCGACGTCGGGGATGCGGCCGAAGGCCCAGAAGGCGTAGCCGCCCACGGTGTCGCAGGCTTCGTCGCATTCCGGTTCGTGGCCGAGGGTATCCGCGAGGTCGGCCAGCGGCAGGCGGCCATCCACGTTCCAGGTGTGCTCCGCCACCACGATGATCTCCGCCTCTTCCTGCACCTCGAATTCGTCGGGCAGGTCGCCCACCAGCTCTTCCAGCAGGTCCGCCACCGTCACCAGCCCCGCGGTGCCGCCGTATTCGTCCACCAGGATCGCCATGTGCTGGCGGCGGCGCTGCATCTGGCGCAGCAGCAAGTCCACGCGGATCGTCTCCGGCACCAGCAGCGCCTCGCGCAGGATATCCGCCAGTTGCCCGGCGGGATCGCGTTGGAAGAGGGCGTACAGATCCTTCGTGTGCACGAAGCCGATCACTTCGTCCAGGTCGTCGCGCACGACGGGGTAGCGCGAGTGGCCGTCTTCCTGCGCGCGCGCCACGTTCTCCGTCAGCGGGGCGTCGGCTTCCAGCGCGGCGATCTCCGTGCGGTGCACCATCACCTGCCGCGCGAGCCGGTGGCCGAAGTCGAACACGTTGTCGAGCAGTTCGGCCTGGGTTTCGCGCAGCGTGCCGCCATGGTCCCTGCCGCTGGCGGAGATGATCATGCGCAGCTCTTCTTCCGAATGCACCAGGTCGTCCGCGCCCGCGGGCTCCACGCCCATCAGGTGCAATGTGCCGTTGGCGGCGCCGTTGAGCACGTAAATGGCGGGGCGGAAGAGCCAGAAGAAGACCACCATGGGGCGCATCACCCATAGCGCGGTACGTTCCGCGCGCTGAATGGCCAGCGCTTTGGGGGTTTGCTCGCCGAAGACGATGTGCAGGAAGGTGACGATGACGAAGGCCAGCGCCAGCGCGAGGGCGGTGGCGAGGGCGCCGTTTTCGTGCAGGCCGAGGTGGCCGAGGAGCCAGGCGATGGGGGTTTTGAGCACCGGTTCGCCCACCCAGCCCAGGCCCAGGCTGGCCAGCGTGATGCCCACCTGGGTGGCGGAAAGGTAGGCATCGAGGTGCGCGATGGCGCGCGCCACGAGCTTGGCCGCCACGTCGCCGTTGTCCGCCAACTCCTTGATGCGCGTGCTGCGCACCTTCACCAGGGCGAATTCCGTGGCGACGAAAAACCCGTTCAATATGATAAGAAAACAGGCCAGCCCCGCCAACGAAAAGTAATGTATGAGGTTGTCGTCCATATCCCGTGCCCCACAAGGGGCGGTATCATCACCTCGCTTGTGTGTACCAGTATACCATATTTCGCACCCGCCGCGCGGCGCGCGCGCGAATGGGAGCGCGGGGGATGGGGGTATGAGGGAGGGCGGCGTGGATTGTCGATGACCGGTGCTGGTTGGTCGCTAATCTGTAGCCGCAGGCTTTAGCCTGCGCAGAGAAAAGGGTTGCTATGCTGGCTCTCCTCGCAGGCTAAAGCCTGCGCCTACGATTCCTACAAATGACGTTGCAATAATGTTGACTTATTCGTGCCACTCGAAATGTGATACTCAGGCTAGACGTGGTATAGTAACACTAGACGAGCAAGCTTTTGGGAGGACAGTATGAAACGCAACCTTCTCTTTGCCGGTCTCGCACTCGGCGCCGTGTTGTGGGCGCTCGGGTGCTCCGGCGGATCGTCCTCGACGAGCAGCGCCGACACGACCACGCCCACCTCGGGCATCGGGGCCGCGGCGCAGGCGCAGCTGATCATCGGCGACGCCCCCCTGACGAGTCTGGACAACGTGGCGCAGATCAACATCACCGTAACGAAGATCGATCTGCTCTTCGACGGCAAGGCGGACAGCCTGGCCGCGGAGAACCCGACAACCACACCCGCCACCGGCGCGCAGGCGGGCCAGGGCGACACCAATGCGTCGGCCTGTGAGCCTGCCACGCAGGATGAAGAGCAGACGGAAGCCGCCAAGGTGGAGGACAGCAACGACACGCTGTCCAACGTCTTCACCGGGTCGCAGACGATCAACCTGCTCGACCTGGCCAACAAACCGGTCAGCCAGCTCTTCACGCTGAGCACCATGCCTATTCCCAGCGGGCACTACAAGCAGGTGCGGCTGACGCTGGACAACGACATCACCAACCTGGACAAGAGCAATGTGACGCTGACGGACGGCACGAAGAAAGCCCTCAAGGTCCCGAGCGGTGTGCTGAAGGTGCGCATCGACCTGATGGTGCAGCCGAATACCACCGCGCCCATTTTACTCGACTTTGACCTCTCCGCGCCGGGCAGCCTGCTCGCGCCGACGACGGGTCGCGACTTCTACGTCCTCACCCCGCGCCTGCGCACGACGAAGGTCGCCGCGACCGGGCAGGTGATCGGCAACCTGCAGTTCACCGGCACCGCCGCGCTGCCCGCCCGCCTGATCGCCTTTATCGACCTGACGCCCACCGGCACCACCGCCACCGCGGCGCCGAAGGCCGGCGAACGCCCGCTGATCCGCACCTCGGACACGCACCTGCGCATCCTCAACCCGCAGGGGTTGAGCACGGTGGCGCAGCAGTTCATCATCAACTGCGTGGCGCCGGGCACCTACGCCGTGGTGGTGCACTACGCGGACCAAATCGTCACGCCCACGCCCGCCGTTGCCGACGTGACGGTGACCGCCGGGCAGCAGTCCGACCTGGGCACGGTGAACGTGAACCTGTAAGTCTCTCCTCCTCCTCGACGAGAGACGTCGCGCCCGTCCCGATGGATCGAGACGGGCGCGCGGCGTTTGGGGTCATGATTCGTCGTCGTCTTTCGTTATCGTCATTCGACAATTCGAGTTACGATCACGAAAGACGACGACGAATCACGATGGGTCACGCCGGTAGTATCCGCAGCACCTGGTCCAGCGCGATCTTCTCCTCGACGGCGGCCTTCACGATCGCGGCGAAGTAGGAGAGTTGCCCGTCGGCACGCACAGAGGCGGTGAACTCCTCCATCGTGGTGCTTTGCGCGAAGGCGGCACGTACGGCGGGGGTAAAGATCACGAATTCGTGCAGCGCCACGCGCCCGCCGCACTGGAGACAGCCCGTTTTCTGGTAGAAGACGGCGCCGTCGGGCAGCACGTAGCCACCTTCGGCAGCAGCGAGGCGGATGCGCTCGCGCAGCGCGGGCTCGATCTCAGCGGGAGTTTTGCAGGCGGCACAGAGCTTCGGCGCCAGGCTCTGCAGCACCACGCCGATCAGATCCTGCGCCAGCATCGACCGCTTGACCCCCGCATCCAGCAGGTCGGCGAGGGGGGTGAACGCATCGTTGGCGTGTTGGCAGGTCACCACCAGGTGGCCGGTTTCCGCCGCCCACACCGTTTCACGCATCACCTCGGGGTCGCCGCAGGGGTCGTCGAGCACAATCACGTCGGGGTCGTGGTTCATGGCGGCGCGCAGACCCTCGGCGGCGGACATTTGCGCCAGGTCCAGGTGCGTTACCCCCTCGCGAAAGACGTACTCCACCACCGGCTCGACGGCCAGGATATTTCGCCCCCCCAACTCGGCGATGGCGCGGATGAACGCCGCTTGCGTGGTCTTCTTACCGCTTCCCGTGGGGCCTACGATGAGTAAGAGCCCGCGCTGCTTCTGCGTCCACTCAGCCAGCGGGGTGTCCTCGATCTTCAGCTCCGCCAGCGTGGGTACTTTCGTAGGGATGGTGCGCGCGGTGAGTTTTTCACCGTACAGCGTGGGCACAGTGGCCACGCGCCACGCCCGCGTGCTGCCGAACTGCACGCGACCCTCCTGCGCATGCACCCGGTCGTCGCCCGTCAGTCCGGCCAGCCGCTTCCACTCCAGCATCACCGCCTCGTGCAGCGGCAACGGCAGGCGGGTGATCTCCGTGAGCGCACCGTCCACGCGCAACAGCACGCGCACCTCGGCGTGGTCCCGCGTCCATACGGGGTCCAGATGCATGTCGCTGCCATTCCGCACGGAGAGCAGCCACATCATGCGGCGCACCAGTTGCGCGATGCGCCCCGCTTCGCCCTCGGCCGCGGGGTCGTCGCAGGCTTCCGTCGAGGCGCCTGCCTCGGCCAGCGCCTGCGCAAAAAAGTCCAGCGCGGCGTCGAGCACCGGGGCGGGCACCGCCGCCAGCGCTTGCGCCGCCGGGCCGCGCTGCATGTAGGCGAGCAGATCCTCGGGGCGGAAGCGCCACTGCTTGCCCGCCTTCATCCCGCGCAGCTTGCCCTGGTCGAGCAACCGATACAGCGTGGACTTGCTCACGCACAGATATTCCGCCGCCGCCTCCAGCGACAGTAATTCCGTTTCGCTCTGCGTTGTCATCGTCATCCCCCCTTTCAATCTCACGATACCGCGGGTTCGTCGTGTTGTCAATAGCTTCCATGGTTATCAATAACAATTGGTGACAATGACGGCTTTTGACAAAAAGTGAATATGACCCCCGTTCCCCTATCCCTTTCCTTAGTGTACAATATCAAGGGCCACCTTGCTCCACGCTAATCGTTGTGGTGTCGCCGCGCGCCCGGGTTGTGCACAACCGGACGCGGGTATACTCAACGCAGCACTCTTCGCAGCACAGGTGGCAAATGATGGTGAATCAGCGACCAATGACCGACGACCTGCATCTGCTCCTCGAAGTGCTTCCGCCACGCATCCGCGAACTGCTCGCCGACCGGCACACCACCGAGCCGCTGCTGGAGATTATCCTCGACCTGGGGCGCGAGCCCGAGGCGCGTTACCCGAGCACCTACGCCGTGATCGCCGAGGCGCCGGTGACCGAGGAGGACCTGGCTTACGTGGTGGAGCGCATCGGCGCCTTCGGCGACGACAACCGCGCGGGTATCGCCCGCACGCTGCACCGCATCTCCTGCCTGCGCAACCGCCAGGGGCGCATCATCGGCCTGACCTGCCGCGTGGGCCGCGCCGTCTTCGGCACGGTGGACATCATCCGCGACGTGGTCGACCAGGGCCGGTCGATCCTCATCCTGGGGCGCCCGGGCGTCGGCAAAACCACCAAGCTGCGCGAGCTGGCACGCGTGCTGGCGGACGACCTTGGCAAGCGCGTGGTGGTGGTGGACACCTCCAACGAGATCGCCGGCGATGGCGACGTGCCGCACCCGGCCATCGGCCGCGCCCGCCGCATGCAGGTGCCCTGCGTAGCAAAACAGCACGACGTGATGATCGAGGCGGTGGAAAACCACATGCCGGAAGTTGTGGTGATCGACGAAATCGGCAACGAGGCGGAGGCGGTGGCCGCGCGCACCATTGCCGAGCGCGGCGTACAACTCATCGGCACCGCCCACGGCAACACGCTGGACAACCTGCTGCAAAACCCCACTCTCAACGACCTGGTCGGCGGCATCCACGCAGTGACCCTTTCCGACGAGGAGGCCCGCCGCCGCGGCACGCAGAAGACGGTGCTCGAGCGCAAAGCGCCCCCCACCTTCGACGTGGTGGTGGAGATGGTGGAGCAGGACAAGCTGGCCATCTACGACGACATCACCGACGTGGTGGACGCGATGCTGCGCGGCGAGCCGCCCACGCCGGAGATTCGCCTGCTGACCGCCGAGGGCACGGTGGAGCGCGTCTCCGCCGCCGCGGTGCCGAAGATCGAAGAGCCCCGGGAGCCGCGCGAGTGGGGCGAATACCGCGGCTTCGTGGAAGAAACCCCGGTGGAGCGCCTGGCGCAGGGCCGCGAAATCTATATCTACCCTTACGGCGTGGCGCGCAACAAGCTGGAGCGCGCCATCGAGGAGCTGGGCATCGCGGCGATCATGGCGCGGCATATGGAAGACGCCGACGTGATCATCACCGTGAAGCAGCAGGAGCGCCGCGACGCCGCCCACCTGGAGGAGATGGTGGAGCGCGGCGTGCCCGTGCACGTGATCCGCAGCAACACCTACCAGCAGATCGTCGGCGCGCTGCACGAGCTGGCGCAACACAGCCGCATGGACGCCGAAGTGGAAGCCCTCCACGAGGCCCGCGCCGCCATCAAGGAGGTGCTCTCCACCTCCCGCCCGGTCGAGCTCACCCCCCGCAACGCCTACCTGCGCCGCCTGCAGCACAAACTCGCCAACCAGTACCAGCTCAGCAGCGAAAGCATCGGCACCGACCCGGTACGAAGGGTGCGCATTTCGAAATAGGGGAGATGCGTTCACCGACATCCTGTAGAGACCCGGCGCTTGCATTTTACGAAAAAGCGATATATTATATAGGCGCATTGAAAGGGCTTGCACCTGCAGCCTTTCCCCAGGAGGTGTGTGCATGCACAGGGAACTCCTCTGGCTCGGTGTCGCCGTCGGATTGGCACTCCTGCTGTCGGGCTGTAGCGGTGAAACATCTGCACTCCAGACCGCGGTAACGCCCGCGATCACCCTCACGCCTACTGCCACGGTGATCGAGGTTATGCAGCCTCAGCAATTTTCCGCATCCGTGACGGGGGTGGCGAATACCGCGGTGACCTGGCAGATCACGGAAGCGAATGGTGGCACGATCTCGGCCACCGGGCTCTACACCGCCCCGGCCACCCCTGGCACGTATCATGTGGTCGCCGTGTCGGTAGCGAATCCTACGCTCACCGCCACCTGCACGGTGACCGTGAATCCCACGCCCACTTTTACACTTACCCCCACTGCCACGGCGATCGAGGCCATGCACACCCAGCAATTTTCCGCATCCGTGACGGGGGTGGCAAATACCGCGGTGACCTGGCAGATCACGGAAACGAACGGTGGCACGATCTCGACCACCGGGCTCTATACCGCCCCGGCCACCCCTGGCACGTATCATGTGGTCGCCGTGTCGGTGGCGGATCCAACGCTCACCGCCACCTGCACGGTGACTGTGAATCCCACGCCCACCTCTGTACCCGCCATCACCCTCACCCCTGATGCCACGGTCGTCAATGTCAGGAATACTCTAAAACTTACCGCTGCCGTGACGGGGTATACGAATACCGCGGTGACCTGGCACGTCACGGAAACGAACGGCGGCTCGGTCTCGTCACCCGTTTCGGAAACGAATGATGGCACGATTACATACTGTGGACTTTCGCACTTTCCCCCCCTCGCTCCGGGTTCGTTCGCTGCCCGGAGCAACCGGCCTCAATGAAAGGAACCATGGCGGGCTGCCCTGAAGTGGA
>CAIYQO010000091.1 GCA_903928345.1 uncultured bacterium
ATCCCTGAAGGGGGTGGGGTAAGATACAATCTACTTCAGGTCAGCCCGCCATGGTTCCTTTCATAACGGGCCGTTGCTCCGGGGACAGAGGCAAGGCCGAGACGCGAGAGGAAAAGTGCGAAAGTCCACTCAGGTGGATTTGGATTTTTGCCAATGATTGTGACATCGTCACCTCCTTGGGATGTCGCCCTTTCAGGGCTGGGCATGTATGCGACCCAGAAACCTGGGGCGGTGCCCCAGGCTGACGAATTCGAGCCCTTCGGGCTATGGGTTTCCTCGTTCCAGTACGTTGCCCCAGGCTGACGAATTTAAGCCCTTCGGGTTAACAGGCCGTTTTCGCACACGGATCAATCCGCAATCCGCAATCCGCATTCCGCAATTCACATCAGCCGTCGTTCCTTGAAACTCAGATACGTCCCGTCGCCGATGATGAGGTGGTCGAAGATGGGGATGCCGAGGAGGTTGCCGGCTTCGACCATGCGGGCGGTGAGGGCCAGGTCTTCTTTGCTGGGGGCGGTGTCGCCGCTGGGGTGGTTGTGGGCGAGCACCAGCGCGGCGGCGGAGGCGGCGATGGCGGCTTTGAACGTTTCGCGCGGGTGCACGATGCTAGCGTTAAGGGAGCCGATGCTGATCTCCTTCATCCCCGTCACGCCGTTGCGCGTGTCGAGGAAGATGATGCGGAAATGCTCCTCCTTCAGATAGCGCATGTCCTCCATGAGCAGGTCGGCGGCGTCTTGCGGGGCGCCGATGGTGGGCAGGCCGGCCTTGCGCGTCTGCGCCAGCCGCACCCCCAGCTCGAAGGCCGCCTTCAACTGGCACGCCTTGGCGAGGCCGATCCCTTTCACGGCGCTCAGCTCCTGCACCGTCGCCGCCTCCAGGCCGCGCAGGCCGAAGCGGCTCATCAACTGCTGGCCCATCTGCAGCGCGGACATGCGCGCGTTGCCCACGCGCAGCAGGATCGCCAGCAGCTCCGGCACGCCGAGGGCCTTGGCGCCGAGTCGCTCCAGCTTCTCCCGCGGGCGCTCTTCCAGCGGCATATCGCGAATCATGACGGCGTCGTCGACCATACGTGCCTCCTGCGTGAGCGGGTTATGTAGCGTTCCAGTAGTCTACCCGACCCGGGGATGGCTGACAAGTGCGACACGACGGGTTGTGCCGTCGCCCACGGAAAGTGCGCGCACGTTGAAACCGAGGGCGGAAACGTGGTAAGATACCCGCCGTGACCGGCTTCATGTGCGCCCGCAACGTGCCGAAAAGGGTACAGAGCAGCGCGGCACGGTTCCCGGCGCTCGCCGCCCTGTTCAGGAACTCGTCCACCTGTACGTAGTCTGCACCACTGCACGAGCTGTGACCTGTGGTAAAGTGCAATTGGGACAGTGTTTCTGGTGTGCGGCCTACCTGGAAAGGGTATTATCTGGACGGAAGTCGTCAAGGTTTCGCCGATCGGGATGGCATCACAGGGAGGTGAGACGCATGACGGATGGCGACGGAGAGGAGGATAGCATGCCGGAAGGCGACATGTGGCAACGATTCACCAACCCCGCGACGCGGGTTATCCACTTCGCCCAAGAAGAGGCGAAGCGGTTGGGCATGAACGTCGTGGGCACGGAACACCTGCTCCTCGGGCTGGTGCGCGAAGGGGAAGGCGTGGCCGCGCGCGTGCTGGAGCGCCTGGGCGTGAGCCTGGGCCGGGTGCGGTCCGAACTGTCGCGGCAAATGGGGGCGACGGAGACGCATGCCGTCGGTTCCTCGCGGCTGACCCTGAGCCCGAAAGCCAAAAAGGCGTTGGAGTTCGCGCTGCAAGAAGCGCGCGAGCTGAATCCCAAACTCGGCCTCCTCGACTTCGTCGATACCGAACACCTCCTCCTCGGTCTCATCCGTGAAGGCAACAGCTCCGGCAGCAAGGCCGTGCGCCTGCTGGAAGGGCTGGGCGTCGATCTCGAACGCGTCCGCAAAGAAGTGATGCAGTATCTCGGCGGCACGCCCTCGGCGACGCCGACCACGCGCCAACGCAGCAGCACCCCGGTGCTGGACGCCTTCGGGCGCGACCTGACGAAGATGGCGGTGGACAACCAGCTCGACCCGGTCATCGGGCGCGAGACGGAAATCCAGCGCGTCATTCAGATCCTCTCCCGCCGCACGAAGAACAACCCGGTGCTCATCGGCGAACCGGGCGTGGGCAAGACGGCTATCGTGGAGGGCCTCGCGCAGCGCATCATCCAGAAGGACGTGCCGGAGGTGCTCTTCGACAAGCGCGTCGTCTCCCTCGACCTGCCCGGCCTGGTGGCGGGCACGAAGTACCGCGGCGAATTCGAGGAGCGCATGAAGCGCGTCACCGACGAGATTCGCAAGAGCACGGGGGAGATCATCCTCTTCGTGGACGAGCTGCACACGGTGGTGGGCGCGGGCGCCGCGGAAGGGGCCATTGACGCCTCGAACATTCTGAAGCCGGCGTTGTCGCGCGGCGAGCTGCAGTGCATCGGCGCGACCACGTTGAACGAGTATAAGAAGTACATCGAGAAGGACCCGGCACTGGAGCGGCGCTTCCAGCCCGTACAGGTGGCCGAGCCCTCGGTGGATCAATCGATCAGCATCCTCAAGGGACTGCGCGCGCGCTACGAAGAGCACCATCAGGTGAAGATCACCGACGATGCCCTTACGCTGGCAGCGCGCCTCGCCGACCGCTACATCACCGACCGCTTCCTGCCGGACAAGGCGATCGACGTGATGGACGAGGCGTCCTCCCGCGTGCGGCTGGAAGCCTCCGTGGTACCGCCGGAACTGCGCGTAGTGCGGCAGGACCTGGAGCAGGTGACGCAGGAACTCTCCGAAGTGCTCGCCGTCAGCCCGTATGAGCGGAACTACGACCGCGGCTTCGAGCTGCGCGAGCGCCAGCGCGAGCTGAAAGAGCGCGCGCAGGAGCTGGAAGAGCAGTGGAAGCGCGCGCGCGGCAACGCCCGCACGGTGGTGAACGAGGACGATATCGCCGACGTGGTGTCCATCTGGACCGGCGTGCCGGTGCGCAAACTGGCCTCCGACGAAAGCACGCGCCTGCTCACCATGGAAGACCACCTGCACGAGCGGGTGATCGGCCAGCAGGAAGCGATCCGCGCGGTGGCCCGCGCCGTGCGCCGTGGACGTGCCGGGTTGAAAGACCCGAAGCGCCCCACCGGCAGCTTCATCTTCCTCGGCCCGACGGGTGTGGGGAAGACCGAACTCGCCCGCGCATTGGCGGAGTTCCTCTTCGGCAACGAAGACGCGCTCATCCGCATCGACATGTCCGAATACATGGAGCGCTTCGCGGTCTCCCGCCTGGTCGGCGCGCCTCCGGGCTACGTCGGCTACGATGAAGGCGGGCAACTCACCGAGCGCGTACGCCGCCGGCCATACTCCGTGGTGTTGCTCGACGAAATCGAGAAGGCGCATCCGGAGGTCTTCAACATTCTGCTGCAGGTGTTGGAAGACGGGCGGCTGACCGACAGCCAGGGACGCGCGGTGGACTTCCGCAATGCGGTCATCGTGATGACCTCCAACGTGGGCACGTCCTCCATGGACCTGGGACGCGGCATCGGCTTCCTGTCCGAGGCGGACGCCACCTCGTCGCAGAGCTACGACCGCATGAAGAACGTGGTGCTGGACAAGTTCAAGCAGACCTTCCGGCCCGAGTTCCTCAACCGCATCGACGACGTGATCGTCTTCCACCCGCTCACGCGGGAGGAGATCGCCGAAATCGTGCACCTCTTCCTGGGACGGGTGCGCAAATCGATGCAGGCGCAGGGGATGGACCTGGTGGTGAGTGAAGAGCTGGCCAAGAAGCTGGCGACGGAGGGCTTCGATCCCGCGTTGGGGGCCCGCCCGTTGCGCCGCGCCATCCAGCACCTGGTGGAAGACCCGCTGGCGGAGCATGTGCTGCTGGGCACCTTCGGCAACGGCGACACCGTCTATGCCGACGTGCAGAACGGCGAGGTGGTCTTCGCCAAAGCCCACCTGCCCGAGTTGCCCGCCGACACGGAACCCGCGCTCGGTCTGTCGACCTCGACAAACTGACGCGGTTCGCACCTTCGACCGCCCCGACGCAAGTCGGGGCGGTCGTGCTTAGCGGCGGGGCTCTCGCCCTCTTCCAGACTGCAAGTCATTGTCCTACCGGCACTGGCACCGCATCACACTTGTTGTCTGGAAGAGGGCGAGAGCCCCGCC
>CAIYQO010000092.1 GCA_903928345.1 uncultured bacterium
GGGAAAGCGCTCCTGGAGACCCGTACACCAGCGTCCAAGGTGATCAGGGACCTCATCGGCCTGAGCTGGTTCTCGGAAGGAAACCCGGCACGGCCGGTCTTTGCGGCAGCTTGAAATGGGGGTTGTTGCCGGGGAACCATGAATATCTTCAGATCGTCAACTGGTGCATGGGCGCGTGCTTTCTCCCAGGCAATCGTCTCTGCTTCTTCATGAGTCATCAAATCACTCTCGACTCACCGGCGTTCGGCAGATACGCCCCCACCGCCGCCAACCGCGCCTGCAACGCGGGCACGGAGACGTCGGGCGTGGGCACGTTGCCTTCCACCGCCAGCACGGCGGCCATGCCGGCGGCCTGGCCGGTGATGAAGCAGCCGGGCATCACGCGCACCGAGCCCTGCACGTAGCGGTCGGCACTGATGCAGCGGCCCGCCACCAGCACGTTCGACAGGCCGCGCGGGGTGAGGCAGCGGTAGGGGATGCCGTACGTTTCGCCGGGCGCGTAGCGCAGGCTTTCCCACTCCGCTTCGAACTTGGCGAAGCTCTCCTCGTCCGGTTTGGAGGCGTGGATGTCCACCGGGTAGCAGTAGCGCCCGATTTCGTCGGGGAAGACGGCGCGCGCTTTGAAATCGGCCAGCCCGAGCACATAGCCGCCCAGGATGCGCCGCGTCTCGCGGATACCGAGCAGCGCGCCGGTGGCGGCGAGTTCCATCTGCGCGTAGCCGGTCAGGTATTCCTTATAGTAGCGCTGGTATTCGAGGAGCAGCTTGCGACCCCACACCACGGCGTCGGTGAGGGAGCGCTCGTCGGTGCCGTCTACCCCAAAGGTGTGGCCGATGTTGCCGCCGCCCAGCGTGCGCCCGATGCGCAACATGCCGGGCAGATGGCGGTCGGGGTAGGTGAAGACGCCGTCGGCGATGGCGGGAGCGAGCAGGTTCTGCTGCGACCAGTTGCCGTGGCCGGCAGCGATGGCGGCCTCCCAATCGATGCTCGCCCACGCGCTGCACAGCGTGCCGGGCATCAGGTTGCCGTCGGCGTCGCCCTTTTCGAAGGGCGCACCCGCCCACGCGCACAGGTCGCCGTCGCCGGTGGCGTCCACGAAGACCCGCGCGCGCACGGCAAACAGGCCGCTCTTACCCGCGCAGACCAGCGCCTCCACCCGGCCGTCGCGGCATTCCGCCGCCAGCGCCTGGGTGTAAAAGGCGAAGGTCGCACCGCTCTCCGCCACCAGGGCGTCGTAGACGCGCTTGAGCACCTCACCCTGAAAGAACAGGTCGTTGCCCGCGCCGCGGAGCTGCCCGGGCGCGGCGCCGTCGGCGTCCCATATACGGTCGTAAACCTCCTGCCCGATGCCCCCGGCGACGAAGTGCACGCCATCGCGGAACTGGCAGAACATCGGCAGCAACCCCGCCGTGCCCATGCCGCCGAAGCACCCCTGGCCGTCGAGCACGAAGACACGCAGCCCCTGCCGCGCTGCCGTCACCGCCGTCGCCACCCCCGCCGGCCCCCCGCCGACGACGCAGACGTCCACGTCGTGGCGGATGTCGAGGGTGCGGGAAAATGCGAGTTGGGTCATGGAAGGCTCCTTACGGGAGAATAGTCGGCCGTCAGCGCCGCCAGCACTTCGTTCGTCCGCAATGCGCTTTCGCCGCGGCTGGGGCAGTTGCCGTGGCCGTGCAGCTCGTCGACGATGGTCTGGATGAGGGGTTGCTGGATGTGCGGCGGGTTGGGGATGTCGAGTGCCGTCACGCCGTCCGCGTTTTCCAGGCGGATGGGCGTCTCGCTGAAGGTGGAGTAGGTGATGCGCCCGGCGGCGCCGATGATCTCCACGAAGTCCGGCGGGTCGGCGGGGTGGGCGGCGTAGCACCACAGGCCCACGCCTTGCGCACCGCTCGCGAAGGTGAAGTGCCCGGCCACGCTGTCCTCGGCAGGATAAAGGCCGGCCTGGTTCGTCGCCGTGCCGTGCACCGCCGCGATGGGGCCGAGGAGGAAGTCGAGCAGGTCGAGCATGTGCGAACCGACGTCGAAGAGATACCCGCCGCCGGCGATCTCCGGCTGCACGCGCCAGTTGCCCACCGCCGCGTCGTCGTGACGCGCCGGGCGCACCATGCGGGCGATCACCGCGCGCACCGGCCCGATGGCCCCCGCGTCGAGCCACGCCTTCACCTGCAGAAAGCGCGGCAACCCCCGGCGATAATATGCCACGAAGAGCGGCACCCCCGTCGCCGCGCACGCCGCGATCATGCGCGCGCCGTCCTCCACCGTGCAGGCCATCGGCTTCTCGACATACACCGGCTTCCCCGCCGCCGCCACGCGCAAGGCATACTCGGCGTGGCAGGCGGGCGGCGTGGCGATGTAGACGGCATCGACCTCGGGATCATGGATCAGCGCGTCGGCGTCGGTGGTCCAACGCGGCACCCCATGGCGCGCCGCGTAGTCCGCCGCCTTCGCCCCGTCGCGCCGCATCACCATGACAAGCGCCGACCCCGCCGCACGCTGCAACCCCGGCCCGCTCTTGCGTTCCGTGACACTCCCACAGCCGATAATGCCCCAGCGGATCATAGAAACTCCGTGATACAGGATTCAGGATTCAGGTTGGGAAGATCGGCGACCTTCCGCTGCCCCCGGGTTCACCCGGGGCAAGTACCGGTACTATCTCTATTTGCCCCGCAAGGTCGGTTTCCTTTAGCGCACACATCCCTATTCCGATTCCTGCTTCTCCAATCATGTTATAATTTCCGCGTGCACGACCTCACCCAACAATTCCTCGATTACCTGGCGCTCGAGCGCGGGCTGGCGGCGAACAGTCTGGCGGCGTATCGGCGTGATCTGGCGGAGCACGTGGCCTTTCTGCACGACGCGTGCGGCAAGGACGACCCGGCGGCGGTGGAGGAGGGGGACGTGATCCGCTACCTCACGTCGCTGCACCGCGCGAAGGCGGCGGGCTCCACCATCAGCCGCAAGCTCACCACCGTGAAACAGTTCTACCGCTACCTGGTGGCGGAGCGCTATTTGTCCGCCGATCCCACCGCCAACGTGCAGGCGCCGCGCGTGGTGAAAACGCTGCCGTCCACCCTCACGTTGGAAGAAGTGGAGCGCCTGCTGGCGGCGCCGGACGTGAGCGCGCTGCGCGGGCTGCGCGACCGCACCATGCTGGAAGTGCTCTACGCCACCGGCCTGCGCGTGAGCGAGCTGGTGAACCTGAAGCGCGGCGACGTGAACCTGCGCATGGGTTTCGTGCGCTGCGTGGGCAAGGGGAACAAGGAGCGCATCGTGCCGTTGGGCAAGATCGCCATCGGCTGGATCACGCACTACCTGGACTGCCGCGAGGACGATCTGACTTGCCTCTTTCCCGGCCTCAAGCGTACCCCCCTCACGCGCGCCGCCTTCTGGTGCCTCATCAAGCGACTGGCGGTGCGCGCGGGCATCCTCAAGGACATTTCGCCGCACACCCTGCGCCATTCCTTCGCCACCCACCTGCTGGAGCGCGGCGCCGACCTGCGCGCCATTCAGGAGATGCTCGGTCACGCCAGCATCACCACCACGCAGATTTACACCCACGTCTCCACCGACTTCCTGCGCGAGGTATACGTCGATGCCCATCCGCGCGCGCGGCGGGGCGGCGGGTGACAGGGTGACGGGGTGTAGGGGTGACTCGACGTTTGTTCCCAAGGTGTGTTCCCCCTTCCCCTGTCACAGGACGTTACGGGGGAAGGGTCGGGGATGGGGGGCGCCGGAAGGCGCGCGCGACGGGGGTGACAAATGCGGCGGAAGCGGGTATCCTATCCCATCATCTCCGGTGGGACAATTCATCGCATTTCCGTCCTGGCGGAGAGGAATTCGCCGTTTCGGCGCGAAATGAAGTAAGAAGGACGTTCGCTTCGCGAACCCCCATCCTCCCTGACTTCCTTTCCCGGGAGGCAGGTTACCTGGGGGACGCGCGTTGATTCGAATAGATCACCATGATGTACCGTTGAGTAAGGGGTAGAGAGAATGGCAGTGGAAATTGGACGCAACCGTACCGCGCGACAGACGTTTGGCTTTGACGACGTGGCCATCGTGCCGGGCGCGCTGACGATCGATCCCGAGATGGTCGATGTCGGCTGGCAACTCGGCGACCGGAAGTTTTCGATTCCGATCCTCGGCGCGTCGCTGGACGCGCTGGTGGACCCGAATTTCGCGATCACGATGGGTCGCCTGGGCGGCATGGCGCTGATGTACGTCGAAGGGATATACACCAAGTACGCCGACCCCTACGCGGTGATCGAGCGCGTCATCGCCGCCGAAGGCGACGAGGTCGTGTCGCTGCTCCAGGAGATCTACCGTGAGCCGGTGAAGGATGAGTTGATCCTGCAGCGCATCGCCGAAGTGAAGGCGAGCGGCGTGCCGGTCGCGGTGAGCACCACGCCGATGAACGCCGAGCGCATCGCGAAGCTGATCGGCCCCGGCGGGGTGGATATCTTCGGCGTCATCGCCACGGTCACCACCGTGCGCCACATCGCCGAGCGTTACGCCTCGCCGCACTTCCCGACCATCAAAGACGCCATCAAGGCCCCGCTGCTCCTCGGCAACTGCGTCTCCTACGACGCTGCCACCGAGTTGATGGAGGCCGGCGCCGACGGCATCCTGGTCGGCGTGGGCCCGGGCGCCATCTGCACCACCCGCCGCGTGTGCGGGCTGGGCGTACCGCAGATCACCGCCACCGCCGACTGCGCCGCCGCGCGTGACGATTTTGAACGCCTCACCGGCCGCCGCGTCGCCATCGTCACCGACGGCGGTATCCGCTCCGGCGGCGACCTCTGCAAGGCTATCGCCGCGGGCGCCGACGCCGTGATGCTCGGCTCGCAACTCGCCGCCAGCACGGAAGCCCCCGCGAAGGGCTTCTCCTGGGGCATGGCGACCTCGTCGCCGACCCTCCCGCGCGGCACGCGCATCCACGTCGGCACGCGCGGCACGCTGGAACAGATCCTCTTCGGCCCCGCCAAGCGCGACGACGGCCTGATGAACTACATCGGCGCGCTGAAGCTCTCCATGGGCTCCATCGGCGCCCGCGACCTGCGCGAGATGCAGCAGGCCGAGTTGGTCATCGCCCCCAGCCTCCCCACCGAAGGTAAAACCGAACAGCGCTCGCAGAAGGTGGGCATGGGGCGGTAGAGGGTAGGGGTTAAATCCTCGTAGCCCCGCAGGGGCGTGCGAGGCTAGCCACGGGCGAAGCCCGTGGTCGGCGATATAATGAAATCGAGCCCCGACGGGGCGACAGATCGAATTTCTGCCGCCCCGTCGGGGCTCGAACGTTTGGTGCCCCCTTCCACGGGTTTCACCCGTGGCTAGTATCGCACGCTCCTGCGGGGCAAAAGAGCTGGTCAACCAATCGGGCCGGGCTCCCGCTCTATTCCAAACGGTGACCAGACCTGGTACCTGCGCATAATCTCGTGGATTATTGGAAAGTGACGCTCGTCAGGAGGCCGGTGGCTCCTCGTGTTCCACCGTGGGCGTCGCGATATCCGCAGCAGGTGCCGCGTCCGTGGGCATTATTTCCGTCGGAAGATCCACGCTTTGGTACGGCGGCGGGATGTAATCAGCCTGCGCCATCGGTGTAGGAACGATAGGAACAAAGGTATCCCGCCGGTGATAAATCAGCGAGTAGTAGACACTGATCGCGATGACGACGTTCAGTGGGGCAAGCAGCGACTGATATAGATTGAGCAGTAATTGGACAAAGAAATTGTTGTTAAATGCGTAGATGAGAATATAGATTGGAACTGCACATAAGAGCATCAACAACCCAAAAGCAAATGAGAGCTGGAAGATTAACCAGCGGTGCCCATTGGTAAGCTCGCTGCTTCGATCACGGGCATCGGAATTCGGTTCTAACGTGACCAATATCGTGGCTAAGTATAAGCGCAGCGATGCAATAATACCCGGTATGATTAAGAGTAAAGAATACAATAAGCAGATAAGTCCTACCATGATTGTCATACCGATCGTCTTACCCCAGCGTTCCGTGCCGGCGTGAAAGGCTTCGCCGACCGTGAGTTTGCGTCCCTGCACTAGAATAGCGTTGATGTAGCAGACGACGGTGGGCACGACGAGGCATGACAGAATACCAGTGAGGATGTTAAGAATAAGTGTTAAGAACGATGAAGTTAGGGAATCGGTAACAAAATGGTTGACTAGAGCGATGCCGATATCAATAGGGAGGAATGCGACCAACGCGATCTTTACAAGGTCGCCAAAATGCGAAAAGTAAAGCTGAAATCCACGTTGCAGCACAGCGGTGGGCTTTGCCATACTCGGCCAGGGGATATTACCCGGCGTAATGAGGATCTCATCGGGGGGCGGTTGAATCAGCGGCTCATCCGTATATGCCATAAAAATGCCTCACTGCATTTGCGTTCTGAAGGTAGTATAGCGATTTGCCGATGAATGGACAATCATTTTCTCGTCACCGGCATTACATCCGTTGTTCGCTCCGCGCAATAATCAGCTCCTGCCATTCCTTCGTCAGCGTGGCGAAGCGGGCGGACCAGCCGCTGACGCGGACGGCGAGGTTGGGGTATTTGTCGGGGTGCGCCTGGGCGTCGCGCAGCAGGGCGGTGTCGACCACGTCGAGCTGCAGGAAGACCCCGCCGAGTTCCACGAAGGTGCGCATCAGGCCCACCAGTGCGTTCAGGCCCTCCTCACCGCGCAGGGAGGCGGGGAGGATCTTCAGGTCGAGGGCGGTGCCGCAGGGGAGGCGGCCGAAGTCGACGGCGCAGTGCGAGCGGATCACCGCGGTCGGCCCCTGGGCATCCGCACCGGGGGTGGGGGAGAAGTTGGGCGCCAGGATGTCGCCGCTGATGTGGCCGCTGGCGGTGGCGGCGCGGTGGGGCAGAAAGTCGGACATCTCGCGCCCGAAGGTGCTGATGCCCGCCGGGCGGCGCGTGCCGTAGCGTGCGGGCGCTTGCGCGACGAGACCCGTAAACGTGTCGAAGACGCGGCGCACCATGGCGTCGGAGGCGTCGTCGTCGTTGCCCCAGAAGGCGAAGCGCGTGCGCACGGCGCGGCGCAGGTCTTCGTGTTGCGCCCAGTTCTCGCGCAGGATGCTCACCAACTCCGGCAGCGTCAGGCGGCCTTCTTCATACACCAGCGCGCGGATGACCAGCAGGCTGTCCGCCGTGTCGGCAAGGCCCCCGGCGTGCGGCGAGAGCACGGTGTAGCGCGGCCCCCCGTCGTCGTAGCCCCGCCCACGCGCGATGCAGTCCTCCACCAGCAGCGCGGCCAGCGGGTTGGGCTGCTTGCCGTATCCGCCGCCGTTGATTAACTCGGTGAGCTTGCGTGCCAGCCGCGCGGTGAAGGCGGCGT
Organism: uncultured bacterium; assembly: GCA_903928345.1. Taxonomy (GTDB): domain Bacteria; phylum Armatimonadota; class Hebobacteria; order CAIYQO01; family CAIYQO01. The sequence continues at coordinate 7,342 of CAIYQO010000092.1, forward strand.
AGAGGGCGTCGAAGTCGGGGTAGTCGGGCGCGGGGCCGTCGGTTTGCATCCCGAGCACATCCTGCAACAGTTGCAGCGTGTCGAAGGGCTGGTAGCCGAATTTCGTTTTGCCGGGGATGAGGATTTCCCAGCAGCCGTCGTTGGCGAAGTCGCGCGCCTCGTGGGGCGGGTAGCCGAAATCGACCAGCGTGCGGATGATGCGCTCCTCGTTATACACCGCCACGATGCCCCCGCCGCGGCGCTGCACCCCGGCGATGCGCCGCAGCAGTGCGTCCGGCGTGTGCGGGGAGAGGCGCACGGCGATAGGGAAGTCGCTGATGTGCAGCTCCTCCACCACGTCGAGGATCAGGTCGGTGACGGCGTTCGCCACCTCGCGCCCGTCCTCGTCGCAGCCGGCGAGCACCACGTTCTGGTAAAACTGCGCGTCGCCGCTGCCGCGCCCCTCGGCGGTGATCCACTCGCACCCCTTGATCCAGAAATGCGCCAGCAGCTCGCGCGCGTCGTCCAGGGTGAGCCGCCCCGCCGCCAGGTCGGCGTCAAGGAAGGGGCCGAGGAGCTGGTCCACGCGGCCCAAACCGCTCCAGTTGCCGCAGAGGCGTTGAAAGACCCACAGGAACCAGAGGGATTGCAGCGCTTCGTGGAAGGTGGTCGGCGGGCGCTCGGGCACCTCCCGCGCGGCGGCCAGGGTGTCTGCCGACACACCGGCGGCCTCCGCGGCTTCCAGGTAGCGCGCGTGCCAGGTTGCCATGGCCTCCAGGCAGACGCGCATCGCCGCCAGCAGGTCGCGCGCGTCGTCGTCCGGGTTCTCCGCCAGGCGGGCATCCACCTCGGCGCGCAGGTCGCGCAGGCCCACGCGCAGCGCTTTGGCGAACCCGAGGGTGGTGTGGCTGATGGAGTTGTAGTCCGTCAGCGGAATCTTATGCCACGTCGCCTCGACCAGCGTCGCCGCCCCGAGCAGGCGCTCCTCCGGCAGCACGCGTAGCGGCGCGTGCGCCGCCATCAAGCGCACCGCCTCCGCCGCGACCCCGTTCTGCGTGGGGATCGTCAGGAAGAACGCCGGGTCGATGCCGAACCCCGCCGGCTGCATCGACCGCCCGATCTCCCCCGACAGATACCGCGCCGCCAACGCCCGCGTCGCCGCGGACAGCCGCCGGGGCGCGTCGTAGCCGGTCACGACGCCGAAGGCGCCGTCGCACAGGGTCGCTTGGATGTCGGTGGTCATGGTGCGCATCCTTTCCCTTCGTGTTCTACGGCGACGCGCGTCGTCCTCTCCCGCCGGCCGCGGCAAGGGTCAACCGCTCGCGATCACCGACCGCACCGCGGCGCCGACGCGCTGCCGCAGGTGCCGTATGTGCTGGTGCCGGATGGGAAGTAGTCATCCCTCCTCTGTGCCTCAGTGTCTCTGTGGTAAAAACGCCCTCTGCGTCCTCCGCGCCGGAGTTTACCCCGATGAAATCGGTGCGGTGAACGTCCTAAAACCGCCCATAATACGCCCGCATCGCCCGCGCCAGTATCTCTCCGTCCGGCTGGTGCGGGTTCCACAGCGTTTCGGCGAAGAGGGCTACGCTGGGCTGGATTTGCGCGTCGAGTAGGCCGTCTTCCACCAACCCCGTCGCCAGCAGGCGCGGGTTGACGGCCAACACCTCGCGGTAGAAGCGCGCGGCGAGGGGGTAGTGGCGCAGCCAGGCGGCGTTGACAGCGTCCCACTCGCCTTGCCGGGCCTGCAGCCGCTCGCGTAGGAATTGCGGGGCGCATTCACCGAGGAGGAAGGGGCCGTGGTTCTCGAACTCCTCCGGCCAGCGCAGGCACATCCACCCCTTGGGCACCATGGCGAAGGTGGAGCCGGGGCGGAAGGCGGCGAGGCGCTTGGCGTAGGCGAGGGTGTCCGCGTAGCCGTCCGTTTGTGGAAAGTACGAGAAGGGCAGCGCGCCGGCGTCCTCCCAGGTGATGGTGACGCGCGGGTCGAGGGGGGCGAGGTCGGTGTAATGCGCGCCGATGGAGGTTGCATGCAGCCCGAACTGGATCTCTAACCCGGGGAATTCGTCCAGCAGCGCGGCGGCGATGTCGTTCACCAGCGCGCACGCCCACGCGGCGGTGGAGCGGCCCGCCATCTCCTGCGTCGGGTGTTCGGTAAGGGTCTGGAAGTAGATGCCGTCGTGCGCCAGCCCGGCGTACTGGTCGCGGTAAGTGCGCAGCACGTCGGCCTTGATACTGGCCCGGTCGTCGGCCCGCGTGATGTCCAGGTCGCCGACCCCCCAGCCCCAGTGGAAGCCGAAGATCACCCGCACCCCGCGCGCGTGGGCGGCGTCGATGAGCGCGGCGGCGTTGAGGGGCGCGCAGTCGTTCCACACCGTGAGGGTGTTCATCTTCAGCCGCGCCAGGTGGTCGAGTAAGCGGGGGTAATCGTAGATGACGTAGCCCCACGTCCACACCCCGCGCGCCGCCACCGCGGGGGCCTCGGCAAGGGTGAAGGGCGCCAGGCCGTCGAGCACCGGGCGCAGGCTCGCGCGACCGCCGAGCAGCGTGCCCCCCTGGCAGAGGCGGGCGTTGCACTCCTCCACGCCGTAGAGCACCCCGCGCGCGTCCGCCCCGGCCACCACGAGGAGTTTAGCCTCCGCATCCCACGGCGCGGGCAGGCAGGCGAGGGAATACCCCTCCGGCCCCGGCGGCGGCGTCAGCAGCCCGTCGGCAAGCAGCGCCGCGATGTGCGGGTTGTTCGCCGCCGTGCCCAGCAGCGCCACGTGCTCCGTTAACGCCGTCGGCGCCTGCCGCAGCGGCAGCACGTACGGCTGATAATACTGCAGCACCCGCTGCCACTCCGCCAACGCAAAGCGTTCCACGCCGTCATACGCGCCATAGACGACCGTCCAGCGCTTGCCGGGGTAGCGGGGGGTGAAGATGGAAGACATATAGCTCCTTCGTCTGAACCGGGATTTGGGGGGATTGCTGAGATTTCCTTGCTAGGGGAACGTTACGGGTTTCCCAATAATCTCATCCATCCCTTTCATCCTTGTGAATTATCAACCAACCCCGTGACCCGCCAACAAGCAAGCCAAAACTTAATCCGCACTCAGCAATCTACACTCCGCAATCGTCCAGCCCCAGCCGGAAGAACGCATTCGGGTTGTCGAAGAGCCACGCCTGTGCCACGGCTTTGGCGTCGTCGAGGGCGAAGAACTCCTCCTCGACCAGGTCGGCCAGCGCCATGGCGATGTTTTCCCGCGCGATGGCGGCGTGGGCCCAGGCCTGGGTGACGTATTCGCCGCCGAAATCGCTGCCGTAACCGTGGATTTTGCCGTGGGGCACGCTGGAGAGCGCCTGGCGGAAGAGGCAGCGGCAATACTCGGGGTCGATGATGTTCGCCCAGCAGAAGTCCAGGCTGACGTTGGGGTAGTTCTTCGCCAGGAAGAGGAACTCGCCGCTGTACGGCCAGTTGGCGTGGAACAGGTCAAAGCGCACGTCGCGGTGCTGCTCGATGACGCTGGTGAGCTGGATGGCGTTCGTCTTCGTGATTTCGTTGCGGATGCCCGCCATGTGCCCGGTGTGGATTTGCACGGGCAGGTCGAGGTCGCGCGCCATGCGCAGGCAGGCGTGGAAGAGGTAGTCGTCCAGCGGCTGTAGCGCCTCGGGGTAACCGCCTTTGCGGCGTGGGTCGGCCAGCAGCGCGTTGAACACGGCTTCCGCCTCCCCCCGCGTAGGATTTGCAAAGGTCAGCGAGCGCGTGTAGGCGCTCTGGTCCTTGAACGCCACCGCGCCGAAAGCCTGGTAGCCGGCAAAAATCTCCCGGCAGGCGTCCAGGTATTCGTCCAGGCAGGTGACCGTGCGGCCAAGGGGAGCGGCGACGCGCTGGATACTTTCCGCGCTGTCCACGGCGTGAAAGGCGACAATATTGATGGCCAGCCGCCCGCGCGGGGTGAGGGGGAGCGTGCCGGCGAGCACCTTCCGCGTGTCCGGCCAGATATCCAGCACGCGCGCCGCGATGCCGGCGTCGGCCAGGATGCCCTCGAAGACGGCAGGCTCGGTGGTATCCGGCGGCGCATACCCGCGCAGGCCGTCAAGGGTGACCGCCGTCACCCCGCAGAAGCGCGCCAGCGCCAGGCGCACCGCGCGAGCGTAGCCGGTGTAGCAGGTGCGCGCCCACGCACGTTCGAAGACAGGCCAGCGCGTTTCCAGCGGCAGTGTAGTGTCCTGCATGGTCGCCACGTCGGCGTCCGACGATACGCTGTGCACATCGCTCTGGAAGTAGCTCCCCACGATATACGCCAGCGGATCCGCCGTCGTCGCCAGGCACGCGCCCGAGTGGTCGTGGCAATCCACCACCGGCACCGTGTCGATATTCGGTTATGAGCTATTGGCCGTATCCACGTCCGTGGACGGCTTCCATCTCGGCTAGGTGGGACAACCCTTCGGGGATGGCCTGGTTGCGATACACCAGCTCGGTGAACAACAGCAACGCGGGGCAATGCTCTTGCAGATATTGCCGGGCCGATCGGAGAATCGCCTCCAGCCCGAGATGTGTATGCCCGCGTTCTTCGGCCAGTTGGAGCATCATCAGCACGCTGGTCAGGCGCAGCAGGTGTCCGAAAAGACGATGCTCGGAATCGGTGGTCATATTTCCCTCCTTCACAGTTTCGCCCCGTAGCGGGTTGCCAGCGCATGGTAGAGTTTACGGCTGGTACTCGTATTGGCATCCAGATCGATGCCATGCTTCCGCGCATAACGCTGCACTTGGCAGAGCAGGCGGTAGCCGCGTGACCACTGCCCCGAGTGATATTCGTAGGCGATGGCGTAAATGGCTTTTACCACATCGGGATTGATCGGATACTCAATCTCTTCGAAGTAGCCTGGATCCTCGACCCGTCTCCCGATATGGGCATCTAGCCACGCCTGCGCTTTGGCGATGTGCTGGCTGGCGGTGCAGCGCGAACAGTCAATGGTGCCGTCGCTGGCGCCACGGCATGCCCGACGACACCGGGAACAGGGTGACCAGCCGAAAGTCATCGCCATTCCCGGATACTCCCAGTCGCTCTGCACGAGCATATCGCGGCCATCATCATGCAGGATCACGTAGTCAAATCCAAAGCTGCCTTCCTCCAGGGTGATGCTGTTATTCATTATCCTCTCCTTCCAGGGCGCATAACAGCGCCCATGTGTCGTGCAGACGCGCTTCAACCTCATGACGCACCTGCGGTTTTCTCGGTGCGACCTCGCTGGCAATGCGGCGGATGGTCGGGTTGGGGTTGGCGGTGGGGCCGTGCAGCTCCCACCAGTGCATCAGACGGGCGCTGGTCGCCATCTCACTCATCGTCTTCCTCCTCGACTTTCATCACCTGCCAGGCTTCCCACAGCTTGGCTTCCAGGTGCGAGAACACGTTGCTGGCGATGATGTTCACCGGTGACGGTGTGCCATCGAAATTGCTGCCACTTGCGGGACCGAGTTCTGGTTCAGTCGTAGCCAGCGCAATATTGTCGGCGGCCAAGTTCAGCAAGTCGGCGGTGTAAACCGGCACGGAAGTGTCGGCGATCTCGAAGATCGCGTCGTGGGGTTCATCGTCATCGGGGTGGTCCTGTCGCCACTCGCGCAATTCGGCGATAGCGTCGCGCTCTAGTTCGTAGAGATTCATGGATCCTCTTTCTCTGCGGATTAGCCGACGCAGCCCGGCATGTCGGGGGTACCAAATGCGAAACGCCACACCCAGAAGCAGATGCGGCGGTGAGAATGAGTCGAGGGGGAAGGGGGTGGGAATGCCTGAAAAACATTGATAGCTTACAAGGCTATTAGGTGCTCACATTTTGGATGCATTTCTGCAAATGGCTATTGGCTCAAATAGTCTGCATAAATGTATTTGCGAGAATCGAATCAGCGAGACAATATCGCTGAGGTAGTGGCAAAACCAAACTGCCACTCCTTATCAGGATTGTTGGCAAATGAGCCAAGAAAGACTCCTGTCAACAACAAACAGAGGAGACACACAATGACTGACATGATTTTGGCGACATTCCCACGACGTGATGGCGAAGTACGGACGGCAAAGCAGACATACAAGAATAGCACATTTGTAGATCTGCGTCTTTACTGTAGAAAGCTCGATTCCTTAATACCGACACAACAGGGCGTGACCATTCGACTAACCGAAGTGTCTGCACTCATTGCAGCACTCCAGCAACTCACCGCACAGGAGGGCAACTATGAAATCTGATCACGAAGTATTGATAGAACATGACTCAATGCTGGTAGCGAAATACCTGCCTTTCGCTACCAGCATCCCCAACAAGTAACATTCAAATACTTTATAAGGGTTATCCAGACATGACAAACGATACAGTACAGATGCGGCAATACCAGAAAGATGAACAAGCGCATTCTGCATTGCGCGTTGGGCGTTATTTACACTCCCACCACTACACTAAACTCAAAGCGTGCTATCCGGCGATGACATCCGATGATTTCACAATGCTGGCATATATCATGCGACAACGATGTGCCTTCGATGGAGATCATATCCCCTTGGGTGCTCTCGGATATGCACGTTATGCGACAGGGAATCCCGCGCTGGAGCACTCGAAGAATTACGCTATTCAAGCGCTGGTTGATCATCTTCAGCAAAGCACCGGCATGGTCCTGAAACTCAGCGGTTTCAGTGTAAATAGAAAACTCTCACGCGATATTAGCGAAATGCAGATACCCGTAGAAATGGCAGAGATCTTCTACGGGAACGATGATGATCCAGTATTGCGGAAGGGCCTCATTGATGTCGCAACCGGGAAGATGATTCCAAAAGAAGCCCAGACAACCTGGCGAGAAGAACGCGATGCCATCGCCGCCACATATAACATGCATCCGCGATGGGCATGGCAAAAAGAGTTCCTCTCATACATGAACCAACTCGATCCACGGGTCTTTGCCATTGAAGATGCAAACCTTGCCAACGCACGCCGCTACATCGAGACAAGCGTCGAATTGTCGGATAATGCGAAGCTGATGCTTTCTACCGCGCTCGATGACGTAGAGATATTCCCTCGTCCTGTTTATACCTGGGTAGAGAACACGCCACGCATCTTCCCCAGTGCCTTCGGGCAGGAGCATGGATATTCACTCCTAAATCTGACGGCGGACCTGCGTCGCATCCTACTCCCGACACTCACAGAAGTCGATCTGAAGAATGCCCAACTGGCCTGTTTCACCAAAATCGCGCCGGTACTGTCGCCGCTTACCCTCTGCATCCCCGCTTTGCTCACCCGTCCTGGCCATCCGGCATGACAGCGGGGTGTCACTCA
>CAIYQO010000093.1 GCA_903928345.1 uncultured bacterium
CAAACGTGAATACGACCTTGCGGGGACTACCAAAGCCCCATTCATGGGGCGCAGCCGATAGCCCGACGATTTATCGTCGGGTCGGAGAAGTGACTAGCGTTCACGGTAACTTGACGCGTATGCCCCCAGCCCCACCCCCAGGCGCCTCGCTCCACTCGGCTGGGAGAGGGGAGCACCGGGGGGAAGTTCGTTGCCACAAACTATATTAAGACAGCAGTGATCATACATCCCGAATCCGTCCCCGGTACTGTGTCGGCGTCATATGAAAATGGCGGCGGAAGCGGCGGCAGAAGTACGAGGGGTCGGGCATGCCGATTGCGGCGCCGATGCTTTCCAGCGTCTGCGCCGTGTCGGTCAACAGCGCGGCGGCGCGCATCATGCGCAGGTTTTGCAGGCGGTCCATCACCGTCTGGCCGGTCAGCGTCATGCACTGGCGGCTCAGCGTGCGCTCGCTCATCCCCAGGTGGGCGGCGATGTCCGTCAGCGTGAGGGGGCGCGCCAGATTGTCGCGAAAAAATTGCTCCAGGTCGGTGAGCAGCGTGCTCGGGGCCGGTCCGCCCGCCCGCAGCGTGGCCGGCCAGTCGCCCACGCTCAAAAAGCGCGACACGAGCAGCGTCAGCCGCGCCCCCAGCCGGTGCTGCCACCCCGCGGTGCCTTCGGCGGTGTCGCGCAGCAGCAGCGCCACCTCCTGCAGCAGGTCGGGGTAGGTCGGCCACGCGAGCGGCCGCGGGATCGGCACCAGCGGGTCGCAACTGAACCACACCAGCAGGCGCAGCGCCGGGGCGTCCACCGCCCGCCACGCGTGCGCCACGTGCGGCGCGTGCAGCAGCGTGCCCCCTTGTCCCACCGCCTCCTCGCGCCCGGTGACGTAGATCCCCCCGCCTTCCAGAAACAGATGCCCCTCGTAGTAGCTGTGCTCGTGCTCCTGCACGGGCCTCCCGGCCGTCACGATATGCGGGTGAATGTCGTGGATCACCAGACGATGGCGATCCAGTACCACCTCCGGCGCGTGCTGTGTGATCGTCTGACACAGCCGCCGTATTTCAGCGAAAGGAAAAGGGAACGCGTCATCGGAGTACATCGCTAACCGCCTCACTAAAGATGGCCGTATCGTACCATAGATTGTCCCGATTGCCCAGTGACAGTTCCCGCGACCGGCGGTAGGATAAGAAAGGTTATGATTCAGGACTCAGGATTCAGGTGATGGTGATGCAAGTCGTGTCCCACCTTAATCCTGAATCGTAAATCCTGCATCCGCCAAGGAGTGTCCTGTGCCCGTGGAGACTATGCCGACCGTGTCAGAATCCTTCGCCTTCCTCACCTATCCGCGCGCGGACGACCCGCGCTGCGCTTCCCGCGCCGAGGGGGCGCGGGTGGGCGCGGGCGTGCTCACGCTGGAGGCGGGGTCGGCGGGGATGTCCGGCGTGGCGGCGGGAGCCCATCTGGCCGCATTGAGCGCGCTGCTGCCGCTGCTTACCCCGGAGGAGCTGGGCGACTACACGGTGGTCAGCCGCCGCGATCACCGCGCGCCGGTGGAAGGCCGCCCGGGGGAGATCACCCTCGATCCGCGCGCCGCCGCCGATCCCGACGTTCTCGCCCTTGCCTGGCTGGCCGCCCTCACTGTCGCCCGCGGCGGCGATGCCCGCGCGGCATTGCGGAGGATTACAACCGCCTTAGTACTCTTACCCCCACAAATGACACTTTTGCCCGACACCGCCTGCGACGCCGGCGGGCTGGCCGCCCGCTTCCTGGCCCACGTGGCCGAAGCCCCCGAGCGCTGGGAGAGCTGGTTCCTCGGGCAGCGCCGCCTCGATCTGCCCTACGACCGCGCCGCCGTCCACGCCGCCCTCGCCATCCCCGATCCCGACGCCCAGCGCCTGGCCCTCCACGAGGTCGTCCGCCGCTACGATCCCGCCGTCGAGGCCGCCAACATCGCCCGCATCGCCGCCGAGACCCACGCCGCCGGCGAGGAGCTGATCTTCGGCCGCATGAGCCGCGCCTTCCACAACCAGGGGCTCCTCTTCGCCCACGCCGGCTACGTGGTGCTCGATGACGCCGTGCGCGCCGTCGGCGACGCCCTGCACGCCGCCTGCGCCCCTCACGACGCGCTGGTCGGTGCCGCCGACCGGCTGCGCATCCTGCTCGGTGCGCCGGAAGCCCCCGCCACCGCCCTGCACGGCGCGCTGGAGCTGCTGGAAGAGGCCATCCTGGATGAGCAGCGCCGCCGCCTGGACGCCACCCTGCGCGCGGCGCGTGCCGGGCACACCGCCGACCCGACGGACGCGCTGGCCTTCGCCGGCGATCTGCTCGCCGGGTGCCGCGCCGTGCGCGACGCGGTGAGCGCCGCCCCGCGCCGCCCCGCCGCCTACGTCATCCTCTGCCAGCGCGCCTCCGCCACGGGCTCGCACCTGGTGGCGCGCATCAACGAGTTCCACGACCCCTACCTGGGCAAGCCGGAGGAGTTGCGCGCGCTGGTCGCTGCCAGCGGTCACCGCATGTATGCCTCGCCCGACGCCGCCTGGCTGCACCACGCCGACCACTGGATCGAGGCCATCCCCCTCTTCATCAAGGAGCGCGTCCTCGTCATCGACGGCGAGGAGGTCACGGAGACGGTGATCGACCAGCAGGCGCTGGAGGAGAGCCTGCGCGAAGGGCTGGCGGAGGGTTGGGCGCGCAACCTGGACGCCGTGATGGACAGCGAGCACGTGGCGCTGGCCCGTGCGCTGGGCGCGCCGGAGATCGGCCCCGCCGCCGCGCGCATCGCCGCCGCCTACCGCGCCGCCGCGCCGGAGATCCACCGCCGCGCCGAAGCGGAGGCCTGCTCGCGCTACGAGGCGCTGGCCCGTCACCTGGGCGCGGTGCCCGACATCGCCTATGACGCCTATGACGCCGACGAGGCCGCGCGCCTCGCCGCCCTCGCCGACCAACCACGCCGCGTGCTGCCGGCACTCCACGTGCTCACCACCCAGTCGGCGCGCATGTCCGACGGCTACATCCGCACCTGGCTCGAGGAGTCGATGGCCCTCTTCAACGTCTGCCGCGCCCACGGGCTGGAGGATGAAGTGGCACGCACCGTCTCCGGCTACCGCACGCGCATCGCCGCGCTGGGCCGCCGGCTGGTGCGCGAGCTGGGCCTGCAGGCGGAAGTGGACGAGGCGCAGGCGGCGGAAGGTCTGTCCGAGAGCGCCGCCGTGGGGCGGCTCATCGCCGGCAACGCCGCGATGGCGCGCCAGGTGGCGGTGCTTGCCATACTCGGTGAACGCCTGGGCATCGCTCCTGACGCCGACGCGCCGCTGGTGGACGAGATCCGCACCGCGCAACGTGCCGCGCTGCAGGCGCGCGCCGCGCTGGACGTCTTCGCCCGCAACGAGCTGGAACTGCTCCCCATCGTAGACGCCCGCCGCGCCGCCACCGGGGAGGACGAAGAGACGGCGATTCGTGCCGTCGTGCTCGGTGACCCCGACTACGCCGACGACCTGGCCGCCTTCACCCGCTTCGCCGCCCGCGAGGAGGCGCTGCGCACCCTCGACGCCGCCGCCGACGCGCGCGACTGGCTGCGCCTGCACACTCGGCTGGCCGTCACCACCGCCCGCCGCGAGACGCTGCTCGCGCACGACCTGCACCACCTCACCCTGCACCCGCGCTTCTACTACACCGCCGTGGGCGGCAACAAGCGCTATCATATGCTCTACACCCCGAGCCGTGTGGACCTGGGCGCGCGCGAGCGGGAGTCGGTGGAGACGTGGGCGCAGTGGGTGGGCGGCGCCGACCGGGAAGCCGCCCGCGTGGGTCGCCGCCTCTACGGGCTGATCAACAAGAACGTCAAGCGCTTCGACAGCCTCACCGAGCCGGAGGTGCTGAAGACGGGCGAAAACGCCTCCATGGTGGCGCACTTTGCCTATTCCAACGCCATGAGTCTGCTGGTGAACGCGGTGGGGCGCGGCGACGTGGAGGAGCTGGCCGACCAGATGTCCCTGCGCCGTGACCGCTTCATCCATCCCGGCGGCGAAGGCTACGGCGGCTATTGCGTGCCCAAGGACGGCCTCTTCCTGGAATTCGTGCTCATCCTCACCCGCGCGGTCAAGCTGCGCCAACTCGGCGTGCCCGACGCGCTGCACGCGGGGGTCATCGCGCTGGCGCACCACCTGCTCGCGCGCCGCGCCGACTTCCCCACCGGCGTGGAGTGGGAGCTGTGGGCGATGCAGGCCCTCGCCGCGCGCACCGAGGTCGCGCCCTTCTTCACCCTGCGTGACGGCGCCGACGGCCCGCTGCCCGTCTTCCAGATCACCCGCATCGCGCAGGCGCTCACCGCGCTGGGCCGCCCCGAACTCACCGACGACTTCGCCGTGCTCGCCAACCTCGCGGCGCGCTGGGGGGTGCACAAGGTGGTGGTGGGCGGCGAGCAGGTGAACCGTTTCATGCCCTTCTACAAGGTCTGGCTCACCCGCCGGGCGGTGGACGACGCGGCGCGGCTCAACCCCGGCGTGCCGATCCGCCGCGATTTCCGCGCCGTGCTCACCGCGGAGTACAAGCCGGACACGCAGGATGGCCGCTTCAGCGTGGGCATGCGCAAGTTCGAGATCTTCGCCGGCACCGGCGAGCACCTCACCCACGCCCTCGATGTGCCCGGGCAGGATCTGGCGCACCTCATCAGCCGCGGTTTCCATGCCGTGGCCGCCGATCCGCGTCGCCGCGCCCGCCTGCTGCGCGAGCTGCAGATCGCCGACGACGACACCGCCGCCCTCGACCGCCTGCACACCCTCTTCCCGCCCGTCACGGCGCCGGGGGAGCTGCGCATGGTGTCGCCCCTCGGGCTGGCCGTCTCCGACCTGCTGCACTACACCTCGGACACGAACCTGGAGGCCGTCGCCAACGAGGCGCTGCGCCGCCTGCTCGACGCCGGGTTGAGCGAGGCGGAGATCAACGCCAACCTGCGCGTCTACGGCCCGTGCCCAGCACGTTGGGCGCGTCTGCGCGACCTGCCCGACCGCGACGCGCTGCTGGCGCGCCTCGACGGCGGTCTGCACGCGCTGGCATTGAAGCTCCTCGGCCCCGCCGGCAACTACGAGGTGGCGCTCTACGGCGCCGATGTGCTCGACACCGGCATCCCGCACCGCGCGCTGCTGGCGCTGCTGGCGAACCCGGTGAAGATCGCCGGGTTGATGTTGGAAGGCAACCCGCACAGCGCGCTGGTAATCGTGGACGGCGCCTCCGGAGCGCGCCGCCGCGCCATGAACCGGCTGGCGGTGATGCGCTGGTTCGCCGCCGGCGACACGGTGGGGCGGCAAACGGTGTACCGCGGCATCGGGCTGGGCGCCGAAACGATCGAGAGCTGGCGCGCCGACATGCGTCGCCAGCGGGAGCGCGCCCGCGTGCTGTCCGACGCCTTGCTGGCCGGGGACGCGGAAGCCGCGCGGTTGGCCTACGCCCGCCTCGCCGACGAGTTGCGTGAGGAACAGGAAGCCGCGCTGGCGCTGGACAACGAAGCGCGCATGGCGCGTGGCCGCACCCGCACCGCGCAGGAGGCCGCCGTGGCGCGCGCGTTGGCCGCCGTAGCCGCCGGGTTGCCGCTGGACGACGTGGACTTCGCGGTCTGGTTGGCGCTGGGCGGGCAATTCGTGCTCATGGGGGCGGATACCGCGGAGGTCGCGCGTCTGCGCGCCGCCTTCCCCACCGCCGCGGACGACGCGGTGGACACCCTCCTCTGCCCGCGCTACCTGCCCGCCGCGGAGGCCTTTAGCGAAGAAAAGGGCGTGGAGAGTTCGAACAAGGCCACCGAGACGGCGGCGGAGATCGCGCTGGATACCCGGCGCCGCCTGGCCGCCCGTGCCGCCCGTGCCATCGCGTTGCGCACCCGCGAGGCCGCCTGCACCGCCGCGTTGGCGGAGGCCGACGGTCGGGATTTCGCTGCCCTCCTCGCCGCCGCCCACGCGGCGCGCGGCGAAGGTGCGGCGTTGACGCCGGAATCCTTCGGGCGCCTGCAAGCCTTCACCCGCGCGGCGCTCCTCACCCTCGCCGAGGCGCTGGGGGTTGCCACTCCGGCGCTGGTCGCCGACGTGACCACCCTCTTCGCCGGGCGCGCCCTCGACCCGCTGGCGCTGCGCGCGGTGTGCGGCGGGTACGAGGATATCGGCCACCTGGCGCGGCTGGCGGAGGCCGCGGGTGCGCGCCTCGACGACGTGGCGGACGTGGCGGAACTGGTGGACTGCTGCCGCGCCGTCGACCTCACCCTCGACGCCCCCGACGACGGCCAGTGGCGCGCGGCGGCGGAGTTCTTCGCCGAGACGCTCAACGACCACACTTACGAATACCGCCCGTGGGCCTATGCGCGCGGCATGGGCTTCGCCCACGTGCACGGCGACGAGCTGTACACCCTCGCGGTGGCGCACCATCGCTGGCTCTACCGCTACCTGCGCGGGTTGCTGCTGGCCCGCACCGAGCTGGCCACGTGGTCGGCGGAGGAGATCGCCCACCTGCTCGGGGATATGGACGCCCCCGACGCGCCGGCCATCGGCGCCGCGGGCGCCTCGGCCGCGGAGCGGTGCTGGCGGGCCTACGGGCAACTGCGCGAATTGGCCTTCGTGCGTAACGACGGCTTCCCGTTGCCGGTAGTCTTTCCCGCCTTCGACCCCGACCTCATCGACGCCGACGCGCGCACCAACCTGCTCTTCCTCTACCCGGTGGGGCGCACCCACGTGTCGCGCGCGCTGATGGAAGGCCCCACGCTGTGCGCCGAATTACTCGCGGAGGGCCGGCCCGGCGCCAACCTGCTCATCACGCGCGACGTGACGGCGGAGGGGCGCGCGTTCTTCATCCACGACGCGCAGCTCTATATCTCCGAGGCCGAGTGCGCCGCCGCGCTGTCCCGCCACCGCGGGCTGACGCCGGAGGCCGCCGCCGCGCAGGCGGAGGCGCTGGCGGGTGACAAGGGGGTGCGTGTCGCGGCGCGCTTCACTAGTCCCGTGCGCGCCGGGCTCATCGTGCCCTTCCACGGCCACCCGAAGTACGAAAGCGGCCAACTGGAGGACGCCGGCCTGCCGTACAGCACGCAGAGCCTCTTCCACACCTGGACGACGTATGACAAGGCGAAGTATACGGAGATCTTCGCGTCCCACGACGTGGAGCTGCCCGCGGAGATCGCCTGGCTGGCCTCCGCCACCGCCGCGCTGGATGAAGCGACCGTCTGCCGCGTGCTGGAACACGGCGACCCGGCGCGCGCCTTCCCCGGCCTGCGCGCCTTCGCCGCACGCTGCCCGCTGGTGATTATCAAGGACGCGGCGGAGTCCGGCGGGCGCGGGCAGAAGGTCTTCCCGCTGCGCGGCGCCGACGGCACCCTCGACGAGGCCATCCTCGCCGACGCGGTGGCCTTCGCCTACGCCATCTCCCGCCGCCACAACGTGGTGATGCAGGAGGTCATCGTCTCCTCGCCGGAGGTGTGGGCCACGGAGGCCTTCCTGAACAGCTTCGTGGATCGGCAGATCGTCGAGTGGGGCGCGGCGGTGAACCGCACCCGGCGTCCGCGCACGCCGATCTACGGCTCGCACCGCCTTATCTTCTCCTCGCCCGATCCGCGCGCCGGGGGGTGGCACGTGTCGCACCCGATCACGCTGAACTCGCGCCAGCTCATCACCAATGTGGGGCGCGGTGGCACGCTGGACGTGTTCACGCCGGAAGCGATCCGCCCGGAGTTCCGCGCGCAGCTCCTCGCGCGCATGACGGCAGCGGGGGAGCGCACGCTGGAAGCGCTGGCCGCCTACGGCGACACCGCCGCCGCGCAGTACCGCGCCGAGACGGGGCGGGAGATCGGCGCCGACGCCGACGGCCTGTCCTATGCCGTGCCGCGCTACATGATGTGTGACTTCCTGGTGCAGCCGATCTTCGCGGAAGAAGGCACCCTCGTCGACCTGGCGCCCGCTTACGACGCCGACGGCGCACGCATCGGGGTTTCGTGCGTGCTGCAGCATGGGGAGGAACGCGTCCCCGGTACCATCGTGGATTGGCGCGTGGTGCTCATCGAGCCGAACATCGGCATCGGGCTGTGGGACCGCGTGGCGCTGCGCGAGGCGGAGCCGGGGGCCAACGCGCGTATCGTATTGCGCGACCTGGCCGCCGCGGGAGAGGCCTATGTGCGCGCCGTCCGCTGACTTCGCCCGCGCGGTGGCCGCCTTCCTCGCCGACGTGCCCGGTCCGCGTGCCCGGCGGCGTGCGGCGGTGGAAGCGCGCTTCCCCGTGGATAGCGAGGAGCGGTCGCGCGCCGTGGACCTGGCCCTCGACGCGCTCGAAAGCGCCCCGCTGGCGCCGGTGCCCCACCTCGCCCCCCCGCAACGTCTGCCCGCCGCCCCGGTGACGGCATTGTGCTTCTCCGCCTTCCCGCACATCGCCAACGAGGTGTATCCTCTGCTGGTGGACGCCTGCGTGGCCGGCGCGTCTGCGGTGGCGGTGCACCGGGACTGGCTGCGCGACGGGGGCTTCCGGCGCGCGTTGTGGCTGGATGATGACGGTGGGCTGACGGAGGCGGACGTGCTTGACGCGCCACCCATCGCCCGCGCGCTGGCGCTGGCCCTCGACTTGCGGCACGAGCGCGCCGACCACGCCCGCCTGGAAGCCGCGCTGCCCGGCGCGCACTGGCTTAACCCCACCGCGGGCACGGACGTGCTGGACGATAAGGCCCAAACCGGCCATTTGTGGGGGCAAGGTGGGCTGCCGACACCGCGGATGCGGCGACCGGGGGAACCGGCAACGGCGCTGGGGGAGACGGTTATTGTTAAGTCGCGCAACGGTACGGAGGGGCGCGGCGTGGCGCGCGTGCCCGCCGCCACGGTGGCCGACGACGACCCCCGGCTGGTGATGGAAGTGCGCGGGGATGTCACCGTGCGCGGCTGCCCGTGCGCGTTGCGCCTCAACGTGAGCTGGGACGGCGCGCCGCACGCCGAATCGGGCTACGCGGTGGTGGCCGGCACGCCGGAGGGTATCGCCTCCGCCGGCGCGGGTGGGCGGGTGATCGCGCTGGCGGACGCCTGGGCGGCCCTTTGCCGCGCCGACGGCACGCCGGTTGCCCCGACACGCGCGGATTGGCAGCGCCTGCTCGCACTCGCGGAGGCCGGTGTCGCCGCGTTGCACCTCGGCCCCGCCACCCCCGCCCTCGTCGGCGTGGACCTGCTCCTCGACGCCGCCCCCGACGGTCTCGCCCCTGTGCTGCTGGAAGCCAACGGCCGCCCCGCCGGTCACGGCCACGCCCGCTTCGTCACCCCCGACGGGCCGGGGGATGAGCCGGGGGTGAGTTTGCGGATTTGGAGGTGAATGAAAAATGAGAAGTGAAAAATAGAAAATGCAAAGTGGTTTTGTGTGATGTCGATAAGGTTTCTTTCTCGGCGATAACCCTTTTACATTTTCTATTTTTCACTTCTCATTTTTCATTCACAGGCACCCGTTACCGCGCCAACACCTCGTTAATCACCTTCAGCAATTCGTCTACGCGGAAGGGTTTGGTGATGACGCCTTTGAAGCCGTAGCGGGCGTATTCCGACATAATGGGGTCGGTGGCGTAGCCGCTGGAGACGATGGCGCAGGCGGCGGGGTCGCGGGTGAGGAGCTGGGCGATGGCGTCCTTGCCGCCCATGCCGCCGCGGATCGTCAGGTCCATGAGCACGATGTCGTACCCCGCGTGGGCGGCCTGCGCCTCCGTATAGTGCGCCAGCATCTCCTCGCCGTTGGCGGCGCCTTGCGCCACGAAGCCGAGGGTGGTGACGATCTCCTCGAGCATCTCGCGGATCTGCGTGTCGTCATCCATAATCAGGATGCGGCGGGTGCGCGTTGCGAGCGGCGGCGGCGGCACGGGGGGCACGGCTTCCGCGTGCGCGTCCGGGGCGGCGGGGAGCAACACGGTGAAGATGGTGCCGGCGCCGGGGGTGGAGTGCACCTGGATATCGCCGCCATGGTTGTGCACGATGGAGTAGCACACCGACAGGCCCAGCCCGCTGCCTTCCGACTTCGTGGTGAAGTACGGGTCGAAGATCTTCGCCACGTTTTCAGGGGCGATGCCCGGCCCGGTGTCCTGCACGGCGAAGCGGATATACGCACCGGGCGGCAAGGCGTCGGCGTCCTGCTCACCCAGTGTCGTATTCTGCACCGTCACGGTCAGGTCACCTTCACCCGCCATCGCCTGCGCCGCGTTCATCACCAGATTATGCACCACCTGGCTGATCTGCCCGGTGTCGATGATCACCGGCCACAGGTCGGTCGCCAATTCCACGTGGTACTGCACGGCGCTGCCGGTGAGGGCGAACACGGTGGTGTCCATAATCACTTCCGCGATGCTCGCCGCCTTGCGCACCGGCGCCCCGCCTTTAGAGAAGGTGAGCAGTTGCTGGGTGAGGCCGCGGGCGCGCAGGATCGCCTCTTCCGCCTCGTCGAGTTTGTGCGCGACCGGTGAGTCCGCGGGCAGCCCATAGCGTGCCAGCGACAGGTTGCCCATCGCGGTGGTCAGGAAGTTGTTGAAGTCGTGGGCGATGCCCCCCGCGAGCACGCCGAGGGATTCCAGCTTCTCCGCGCGCTGCCGTTGCTGTGCCAATTGCCGTTGTTCCGTGGTGTCGCGCAGCACCAGCACCACGCCGGTGATGTGCTCCTCGCGGTCGCGGATCGGCGCGGCGCTCAGGGTGAGCAGGCACTCACCGCCACTCCGCGCGCGCAGCAGCAGCAACTGGTCGAAGACCGCCGTCACGCCGGTGCGCAGCACCTGCGCAATGGGGTCGGGCCCTGCCGCGCGCATGGGCTCCAGCAGCAGCGGCGCCACTTCGCGCCACAGGTGCCCCACCGCCTCCTCCTGCGTCCACCCGGTCAGCCGCTCCGCCACCGCGTTCATCAGCACCACGTGGCCGGCGGAGTCCGTCGCCAGTACGCCGTCGGCGATGGCGCGCAGGGTGATGGCGAGGCGCTCCTTTTCGGCGAAGAGGGCGTCCTCGTAGCGCTTGCGCTCGGTGATGTCGCGCGCCACGTGCACGCTGCCGATGAGGTTCCCGTCGGCGTCATACATCGGCGTGACCGTGACGAGAAAGTCGCCCCCGAGCCGCTCGGCGAACTCCTCGGCGGAGTGCTGTTGATGATCCCCGAGCAATTGCGCGTGCGGGCACTCATGCGGCGGGGCGTCGCTGTCGTGCACGAGCTGATAGCAGAACGTGCCGACACACTGACTCGGCTCGCGGTGCAGCCGCTCCGCCATCGCCCGGTTGATGCGCGCGATACGGTACTGCGGATCGACGATCATGATCAGGTCCGGCACCGTGTCGAAGGTCATCTCCCACTCGCGCTTGGCGCGGGTGATGGCGTCTTCCGCGCGCTTGCGGTGGGTGATGTCGCGCACCACCACCAGCAAGCCGGTGGTGCGGCTGTGCCGCACCGGCAGCGGGGACAGGGTAAGGTCGTAGATGCACTCCGCGCCGTGGCGCGTCAACGTGAGTTCCGTGTGGCGCACCTCGGCCCCGCCCAGGTATGCGGTGAGCGGCGGCCACTCGGGCAAGGCGTCGGCGAAACGGCGGCCGATCAGTGTGCTGATGGGCGTGCCGCAGATGTCGCTGAAGGCGTGGTTGCCGTCAATGATGCGCCCGCCCACGTCGAAGGCCAGGATGCCGTCATGTAGCGTCTCGAAGACCACGGTGCGCGCCACCGGCGCCACGTCGAAGAGGCGGAAGCGCGACAGCGCCCACACGGTGGTGAAGCCGGAGACGATGAAACCGAAGGGGGTAAGGTCGAGGTAGCTCCAGGGGTGCAGCACGCCGAGTGTTTGCACGATGCTGCACAGCCATGCCGCCACCGCGCCGATGACCAGCAACAGCATCTGCGTGCGGAAGATACCGCTGGCGCGCGCCAGCGCCGCGACGCACAACCCGGTGCCCAGCAGGAAGAGCGTGTAGGTGTTGACGGTGTGTATCCAGAAGGCGGCGCCGTAGGTGACGTGCAATCCAAAGACATCGCTCCCGGGCACCAGCACGGCGGTATGGTAAAACAGGGGGACGAAGGCCGGGGAGAGCGCGAGCGCCGTGAGCAGCACGTTGAGGCTGTTCATGCCGATGATCACGCCAAAGGGGAGCCAGCGTGGGCGGCCGATATACTCCAGCATAAAGACCAGCCAGAGCGGCCCCACCGCCAGGATGCCGATGTATTCGGTCTTGATCCACAGCAGTTTGCCCGGCAGCGTGGCATCAGCCAGCTCCAGCCCGTAGAAACCCTGCCAGAGCGCGATGGCCAGCATGAGCAGCGTGGCGGGGAGCGCGCCGGCCACCGGGCGGCGCGACCATGCCTGGGCGGCCAGCATCACCGAGATGCCGGTGCCGATGAAGAGGATCGTACTTGCCGAAGAGAAGTGCCAGTGTCCCATGGTTGCGTCGCCGCCCTCGACGCCGGGGGTATTATCCCGTATTTTTCTCGATTTGTCGCGCCGGAACGAAAAAAAACCGACGGATGGAGCGTTTGCGACTCCATCCGCCGGTTACCCGGGGTGCGACACGTGCCCTACACGCGGGCGAGGGCCTGGCTGATCGACTGTTGCGCGGCGACGACGCCGGCGGCGGGGTCGCAAGGGAAACCCAGCTCGGTGAGTACGCTGCCGAGGACGCCCAGCGCGGCCAGCACGTCGGTGTCGTCCACATAGCCCAGGTGGCCGATGCGGAAGACGGTCGGCTTCAGCGCGTCCTGCCCCACGGCGAAGACCACGCCGTATTTATTGAGCGCCAGCTTGCGGATGGCGTCCGGGCCAATGGCTTCCGGCGCGCGGATGGCGGTGATCACCGGGCTGGCGATGCCGTCGTCCGGCACCAGCAGCTCCAGGCCGAGGGCCTTGACCGCGGCGCGGGTGGCGTTGCGCAGGCGCAGGTGGCGGGCCTGGAACTTGTCCATCCCCTCCTGCAGCATCAGCCGCAGCCCCTGCTGCATGCCGAAGAACTGCGGGATGGCGGGCGTCCACGGCGTCTGACCGGAGGCCAGGTACTTTTTCGCTTCCCGCGCGTCGAAGTAGAAGCGCGGCATCTTCGCCGTCTCCGCTGCCGCAAGGGCGCGGGCGCTGAAGGAGACGAAGGCCAGCCCCGGCGGGCACATAAAGGCTTTCTGCGACCCGGCGCATACCACGTCGAGCCCTAGCCCGTCGGTGTCCAGGTCGATGGCGCCCAGCCCGGAGACGGCGTCCACCAGGATCAGCGCGCCGTGCGCGTGCACCGCGGCGGCGATGGCGGGGATGGGATTCACCACGCCGGTGGAGGTTTCGTTGAACTGCACCAGCACCGCTTTGATCGCCTTGCCGGTATCGGCTTCCAGTTTGGCGCGCACCGCGGCCACGTCGACCGCGGTACCGAGGGGGAAGTCCATCTTCTCTACGTCGGCGCCGAAGGTGCGCGCGATCTTCGCGTACCGGTTGCCGAAGTTGCCGATGCTCAGCGCCAGCACTTTATCGCCCGGCGAGAGGGTGTTGACGATGGAGGTTTCCATCGCCCCGGTGCCGGACGACGTGAGGATGAACACGTCGTTCTGCGTGCGGAAGACCGTTTTCAGGTTCGCCGTCACTTCGGTGAGCACGGAAACGAACTTCGGACCACGATGGTTAATCATCGGGGTGGCGTGAGCCAGCAGCACGGACGCCGGACAGGGCGTCGGTCCGGGGATCATTAAGAGTTGCTTTTCCTCCACAATGGTCTCCTTCTCGAGATGGGCAGGCGCCGCCGAGGAGCGAGGCGCCATTTGCCAGGGTGAAACGCGCAGGTATTATGCCTGCACGAGCCCACCGCTGTCAACTGCACGCGTGTGCGTCGCCGGCGCCCGCCACGTCCACCACCTTGGCGGAGAATCGCCACAGCCCCGCACACCCTACGGGGAATGTTAAATTCTAAGTTTTGAGTTTTGCATTGGGACGGGGAAGATCGGGACGCCTGCCTGTATGGGCATTTCTTCTTTGACCCCCGTAATATCGCCGCACTTCGCCTCCGCCAACCCATATCGACCTATCCAATGCAAAACTCAAAACTGAGAATTCAGAATTCTAATTGCCCGGAGGCGCTCCATGGAGTGGGGATTCGGCGATGCACGGACGCGGCGGTTGTACTGGGCGCTGTGGCGCACCCTCGGGTGGGCGGCGCGCCAGGTGCGGTTGGTGATCGATCCGCACCTGGTGATGGTGGAGGGCGTGGTGCCCACCAAGCTGCAGGCGCAACTGGTGGAGCGCGCGTTGGGCGAGGCCGGGGCGTCCGCGGTGTGCAACCGGCTGGCCATTGCCGGCGCGGGCACGCTGGCGCACGGCCCGCGGCACGCGGGGGGGCTGGCCTTCCACCTCACCACGCGCCTGAGCTTGGAGCCCCTGCTCGACGCGCGCGGCATCACCGTGACGGAGGAAGGGCCGGGCATCGTGGTGCTCTGCGGCGCCGTCACCACGCGCTATCATCGCGACATCGCCGAGTCCATCGCCCGCCGCCACCCCGGCGTGCGCGCCGTGCGTACCGAATTGCTCGTCGTCCCCCCGTCACGGCAGGAACCCGCGTCCGTGGCGCTGAATGAGGGAACGGGGAACAGGGCGTAGGAATCAGGGAACTGTATTAGCGCAGTTATTGCTCAACCTCCTACCTTACCCTCCCCCTCCCCCGTCACACGATGTTACGGGGGAGGGGGCCGGGGGGCGGGGGGCG
>CAIYQO010000094.1 GCA_903928345.1 uncultured bacterium
ATGTTGTGACAAGCAATCGGCGGCCACCGGCACCGGGCGGACCGCATCGGCGGTCGCAGACACCAGGACAGGAAGCGACCGCTAGGCGCTGGGGAGAGCAGCGCTGACCGGAGGAGTAGGCGTTTTCAAACGGCTTCTCAGGTCGGCCCACGTGCGCGTGTTGATGAAAAAGGACCACCCGAAGAGCAGCGGCAGCGCCGCCACCACCGCCCACGGATGCGGCAGCACCCGGTGCAGCCCCCACGTGATGCCCATGCCCCCCAGCCACAGCGCGCCGATCCACACTGCCAGTTCCGCGTCGAACCCGTTGAACACCTTCAGGTAGGACAGTGAGATGACCAGCGCCGCGGCGAAGAAGAGGATATACAGCACGGCGAGGAAGACCTGGAACACCATCGGCGCGAAGACCGCCGTCGAGGCGTGCTGGTACTCGTTGATCAGATCATCCTGTGCCAGCACCGGCACCACGGCCCCCCACACCAACAGCAGCGACAGGTATTTCATGGCGGCTCCCCCCGTAGACGGTTCTCGGTGCAATGCTTATACCCAGCAGCAGGAAATGGTAGCATCCTTCCCGGCATGGACATGCCCTGGTCGACCCACGGCCGCTCGTCCGCATCCTCTTCGCACGGCGGGGGGATATTGCGCGGGGAAGCGCGTTACCCGGCAGCGGCCGCTTTCAACGCCTTGATCTCGTCCTCCAGCTCCTCGATCTTCTGCCAGTGCGCGACGGAGGCGTGGTGGCCGTCCATGTAGGTGTCGTGGCCCGAGCAGTGTTCGGGCAGCAGGGTGAGGAGCTGGGCGAGCTGCCCTTCCAGCTCCGCCAGACGCGCGGTGGTATCGGTCATCGGCGTAATCCGTCCTTTCGGTCGCTGATCGCTGCCTCATTATACCACGGGTCGCTGGATACGATACCTTTTTAGTGGCTATTGGCGATTCGGGGACCGGCCGGGCGGCTAATACGACGCCCCGCCGGCGCGCGCGCGGAAGGCGCCGCACCGGCGGGGCGTGGGTCGCGTAGGAAGGCGTGCGGTGTTACGCCAGCAAGTCGATCGCGCTGGGCGCGGCGTCGGCCACCGGTGCCAACGCGGTTTTTGCCGCGTCCGTCTGCTTATACACGAAGGCCATCTCTTCCAGCACGGACACCGTGCCATCCTTATCGGTGTCGCGCGCGTCGTAGGTCTTTGCTGCGCTGCTGCCGACGGTGCCGGCGTTTGCCTTTGGGGCACCGTCACCCGGTCGCGCGCCGCCGGCCGGATACTGCGCCAGCGTCTGTTTGACCGCGGTATACGCCTTGCGGGCGGTTGTCAGGTCGCCGGCGGCCACGGCTTTCGTCAGCGCGGCCAGTTGCGCGGCGATCGGGTCGGTGGATTTCCCGCTCGCCGCGGGCGTCGGCAATTGCGCCAACGCTTCTTTGGCCGCGGTTAAATCCCCGGCGTCCAACGCGCTGCTTAACTGCTGAAAGGCCTGACGCATCCGCGCCTGGCCGTCGGTCTGCTGCACGGTCGGCGCCAAATTGGTTGAGCCTGCGATCAATGTGATGCTCATAGCGCTACCTCCGGAGTGGGTACGCCCAACAGCGCTACCTCTCCGTTTATGTTATCGGTGCTTCGCCTAAAGACCTTTAGCGATCTTTCAAGCAAATTGCGGTAATCATGATAAATAATTTGGTCCGCTCCGGATCCCACGCCGTGCCGTGACGGCGACCACCCCGGCAACCACCTCGGAAGGAATCCCGCTCTCCGCGACGAATTCTACCGCGGAAAGGAGCACCGCTCATGCAAGATCGCGAGAAGGTTATCGAGGCGTTCAAGGACGCCGGCGACGCCATCAACGCCGGGAAGGTCGTCGACCTGACCGGCCTGGACCGCAAAGTCGTGGACAAAATCATGACCCAACTGAAGGCGGAAGAGATCATCATTTCGCCGAAAAAGTGCTTCTGGACGCTGAAATAAGGTGAAGAACGGGGATGGCGCGCCCAGTAGCCGCACCATCCCCGTTATCTCTCCCATCCCCTTCATCCCCCTACCGTTCACCAGTCGTTCCGCGCTCCCGCGCGGCCCTCACCCCAACCCCTCTCCCAGCGGGGAGAGGGGCGCTGACGGATGCGGACATTTGAACGGGATTGCCTTCATCCCGGTGAATAGACAACAGACAAACGGCCCGGCTACGGTCAAATCCGCAATCCGCAATCCGCAATCACATTGCCCTACTCGACCTGCGCCTTCCCCA
The DNA here is from genome assembly GCA_903928345.1 of uncultured bacterium. Lineage (GTDB taxonomy): Bacteria > Armatimonadota > Hebobacteria > CAIYQO01 > CAIYQO01. The sequence goes on from CAIYQO010000094.1 coordinate 2,233, forward strand.
GATAGACCGGCTGGATGCGCGACTCGGTGGGGATGTCGCCGGTGATGGTGGTGTGGCGGTTCGTCCAGTAGGCGCGCAGGATCGTCCTGGCGCCGCCGGGGTCGCCGTAGAGGATGCCGAAGTCGAGGGGGTAGAGCTTGTTCGGCGACGGCGTGAAGCCGATGCTCGCCAGTGGGATGGCCGCCTCCAGCGTGTAGCCGTCGGGGGTGGTCTTCACCGCGATCGTCGCGCCGTCGAGCAACGCCACGCGCTCGTAGGACTCGGTGCCGGTGGGCGAGGTGAAGGTCAGCGGCGCCGCCGGGCCGCCCGCGGCGACCTTCTGGTTGAGCACCACCACCGGCTTACCCTGGTACGGCGCAAAGAGCAGGCGCAGGTCGCCCTTGCCCGCCGGGCGCTTGGCCTCCAGGTTCGGGTCGGTGCACAGGATCAGGTCCACCAGGTCGCCCGTTTTGTACAGATACGCCCAATCCTTGCCGGCATTGGTGAAGGGCGAGTCGTCCGCCACGCGGTAGGCGACGTACAGGTTCGTCGCGTCGTAGGCAGCCTGCGCCACCCCGCCGCGCCCCGCGCCCGCCGGGATATGCACCGCCTGGCTCATATCCCACTCGTCCAGGTTGCCGTCCACGGTGATCGGCTTGCCGACGCGCCGCAGTGCCGTGGTGGTCGCCGCGCCGCCCGCCTGCTGGTAGTCCGCCAGCGCCTTCACCACCCCGTCCACGTCCGCCGCGGAGATGGTCAGCGTCCCGCTGAAGCGTCGCAGGCTGTCCAGCCCGGTGATCTCCCACACGCGCGCGTCGCTGTCGCCGCCGATCAGATACACCTTGTGCGTCTTCGGGTGGCGGAAGATGAAGCCGGAGAAACCTTCCGGACATACCACCGTGCTGTCCAGCGGGTGCCCGCGCCGGTTGTCGTGGCTGAACTCGCTGACGAAGAGGCCGTCCTCGTTGAGCATGTTGTAGTTGCCGTAGTAGCCGTTGACGGTGACCAGCTCCCCGACCGGGCTGTCGAGCAGGCCGAGGAACTTCTGCGCGCCGCGGATCTCTCCCGGCCTGGTCAGCGGCACGTCGCCCACGTCCATGCCGATGCCGCCCTTGAAGCGCCACTGCCGCTTGCCGTCGGCGGTGTAGCAGGCGATGCCGTTGCGCCGCATGTCGTTGGAGTAGTACCCGTCGTTCGTCTCCAGCTTGTAGCAACGGCGGCGACCGGCGTCCCAGATGCCCGTCCAGGCGGCTTCCCCGCCGGTGAAGAGGGGCGTCAGCTCCTTGCCGGTGGCGTAGATGGGCAGCCCGTCACGCCATTCCTTCACCGGGCGCAGGAAGGCTGACGCGCCGCTGTACTCCTCGATGGCCAGGTCCGGCCCGATGATGGTGCCCCAGTAGAAGTTGTAGAACGGCCCGGTGCCGTGGGTGATCTCGTTCGCCTCGATGAAGCCGTCGTGGTTCAGGTCGTACCAGATCCAGTCGTTGCCGAACTCCACCAGCGGCACGGCATAATCGCCCTTCCACTCCCACAGCGAACTGCTCTGGAAGAGGAAGGTCCGCCCGTTCACGTGGCGCACCTGGATGACGTTCCAGTTGGAGCCGAACTCCGGCTGCGGGCCCGCGTAGCCCGGGCGGCAGACCGTAGCGTCGGGGACCACGGTTTTCCGGTCGTAGTCGACGATCCAGCGCGTGTTGTGCACGAAGACGTGCTCGGGTTGCGCGGGGTCCACGCTGCCGACCACCGCGTACGCCGACGCGCCGAAGTATTGCGTCACCAGCCGCGCGCCCTTCTTTTCCGGCTGCCACACGCTGATGCGCTTGGGCGTGGCGTCCATCTCGGTGACCCACAGGCGGCCTGTGCTGTCAAAGGCCAGCCCACCGGGCAGAAAGAGGCCGTCCGGGTCGAAGGTGCCCACCGCCGGACGCCCGCCGGGTTTACCCACCGTGCCGAGGGGTTTGCCTGCCGGGAAGCTGAACACCTTCACGGTCATCTCGCCGCGCCCCTGGTCGGAGATGTACACCTTCGTGCCGTCGGGGGACAGAGTGAGGTCGAAGGGCTGCACCAGCGGCGCGTTGAAGAGCGGCCACACCGTACCCGCGGCCATATCCACCCGGCACACGGTGCCGTCGGCGCGGATGGTCAGTACGCCGGTAGCGGACAGCGCGGCCAGACCCTTGGCGTCGCCCACCACGACGGATTTACCCACCGTCCCCGCCGGCAGCGCGATGTCCCACACCTTGCCCTTTGCCAGCGCGTACAGGTGACCGGGGGCGTAGGCCAGGTCCGTCACCCCGCCGCCGTCGATGTCGATGCCGCGGCGGTCGCCGGGGAAGGGCGCCGGGCGGCCCGTGGCGGCGTCCTGCGCGGTGATGCCGTCCTGCTGGGAGACGTAGACCGTCTTGCCGTCGGTGGCGATGCTGTTGGGGAAGCTGTACTTCTGCGCCGCCCACGTGCCCCACAGCTTCTTGCCCTCCAGCGTGCAGCCTATGATATGCCACCCGGCCTCGGCGGCGTTCCAGAGCAGGTACACGCGGTCGCCCGCGCACGCCACGTCCAGCGGTACGCCGTGGTCGCCGCCCCAACTGCCGGTACCGTCGGCGGTCACCCACGGCGGGGTGCCGGCGTTGTGCACGGAGAGCACGAACTCCTGCCCGATGCCGGTGTGGGTGAGCGCCTTATAGGTGTATTTGCCCGCTGGCAGCGGGTCGCCGAAATCGTTCAGGCCGTCCCAGCGCTCCGTCACCGTGCCCGCGGGACGCGTGTCATTGGTCACCAGCGTACGCACCAGGTTGCCGGTGGCGTCGAAGATGCCCAGGCTCACGTGGCGCTCCGCCGGCAGGTCGTAGGTAAAGGCGAGCGTTTTCGCCACTTCCAACTGCTTCGGCAGCTCTTCGCGCTCCCGCGCCAGCTTACCGGCGGGCTCGAAGACCAGCGCGCCCCAACTGCGGTACGTCTGGTAGCTGAAGGTGCCGCCCACGGTTAACTCGTTCACCGAGGTGGCGAATTTGGTGCCCTTGTCGTTGCCCCACAGGAACTGCACTGTGACGCCCAGCTTGCTCCCCGCCGCCGGGGGGCCGGCCATGTGGATGCGCTCCCACGGGAGGCGCAGCTCCAGGTAGTACCCGTTCTCCACCTTGCGGAAGGCGAGCTGGCTGTCCTTGCCGATATACACCGCGGGCGGCGCATACTTCATCTCCCCATTGGTGCGCAGCGTCACCGGGCAGACGGCCAGGCTCGGTTCGTCGGTGCCGGTGTAGTACCACGCCATGCAGTCCACCGCCCCGTTCACCGCGTCCGTCTTCGGGTCGGGCGGATAGCCCACGCTCGGGTCACCGATGATGCGGAACTGCAGGCAGTCGGCGTCCCACCCGCGCACGGCGTCGGTGCGCGGGTTCACCAGGTTCATCATCGGGCTGAAATCTTTGAAAAAGGCGCCCAGGTACAAGGCATCCTTGTCGTACATCGCCGCCAGCCGCGCATGCCGTCGCTCCGCCGTCTCCGGGTAGTCGTAGCAGAGAATCTCGCCGGAGAGATCCCACTCGTCCAGCTTCCCGTCGATAGTTACCGGCCCCGGCGCCGGCACCACCAGCAACTGCTTATGCTTCCCAGCCGTCACAACCTGGGCCAACAGCGGCAGCGCGAGCACGAAGAGCAGGAGACACACGAGCGTACGCATAACCGTGCACCTTTCAGTGGGGGGTTATACGTATGCTCGCATAACGGGACGGGGCTGTCAACTGGGAGGGGGAGGAAAACGGAAGCTGCACGTACTCCCAGCCCCGAAGGGGCCGAAGATGCTAGCCACGGGCGAAGCCCGTGGTCCCGGCACCGGAAAAGACCTACCGACAGGATGTGGCGGAACTGGCGCAGGAGACTATACCTGATGCATCAGCCTATTTCTTCTATATCTTCAAACCGTTATTTGGATAAGTTAGATTTTATTTTACCATTTGAATTGACAATTAACGCTAGGTCGTATATTTTAGATTAGGTAGATGAAGTGCTGGGAGGTAACTATGATAGATGAGTTGACAATATGCCCATTTTGTGGGCGCTCACTTAATGCAGGTACATATTATACAAATTTCGCGCAAGATTTTCAATGTGCTAATTGTGGCATATTTCGATTAAACATGGAAGCGAGATTGTATATGGAAGATAGCCTAAATAGACATCAAGATACCTTATATCAAGCCTCTGGCTACATTCGAGAGGCGTCAGAGAGAGGGAGTATTGTTGAAATTGTAAAGTGGGAAGATTTTTTTGGCGCTATTAGACCTCCCAAAACTGTTATGGATAAAATAAATATATTATTACTATACTTCACCAAGAAAACAACTTTCTTATATGAGGAAATAGGCTTTAAAATAGAAGGACCGGCGATTGCGTATGCTCGTGACGAACGAGAGTTATATACACTAACGCAAGCATTATACGATTTGAAATTTATTAAATACTTTACAGAGGTGATTGCAAATTACCTCTGCATCCTTCCCCCGTGCCGTCCGTTGCTCTGCCTTCATGCGGGCACGCGGGCGGCATGACCGTGTTTTTGGCGTCGGCCGGGGCTTGCACGCTGCCCCAGGCGCGTGCAGACCCGCCC
>CAIYQO010000095.1 GCA_903928345.1 uncultured bacterium
ATGTTGTGACAAGCAATCGGCGGCCACCGGCACCGGGCGGACCGCATCGGCGGTCGCAGACACCAGGACAGGAAGCGACCGCTAGGCGCTGGGGAGAGCAGCGCTGACCGGAGGAGTAGGCGTTTTCAAACGGCTTCTCAGCTTACAAGGAGCGTACCATGATCCGTTGGCACCTGCTCATCCTCCTGGCCGGCCTGTTGCTCGCCATCGGCGTCTCCGCGGCGCCGATCCTCAAAGAGGGCGACCGCATCGTCATCTACGGCGACAGCATCACCGAACAGCGCCTGTACTCCTGCGACCTGCAGCAGTACCTGTACTGCCGGTATCCCGAGCTGAAGTTGACCGTCTTCAACGCCGGCTGGTCGGGGGACACCGCGCCGGGGGGGCTGAATCGCCTGGAGCGCGACGTGCTGGTGCTGAAACCCACCGTGGTGACCCTCTTCTTCGGCATGAACGACGGCGGCTACAAGACGCTGGACGACCCCACCGTAGAGGCGTACCGCAAAGCCGTCGAGGGGCTGATTACCAAAATGCAGGCGCAAGGCATCCGCGTGGTGGTCTTCACGCCGGGCTGCGTGGACCCCGACCGGCAGAAACGGCTGGGCGACTGCAACTACAACACCACGCTGGAAGCCCTCGGCAAGGCCGCGCTGGAGCTGGCGAAGCAGTACAATTGCCCCTGCGCCGATGTGCACGCCCCCATGCTGGCCTACCAGACCGCGCAAAAGGCCGCCGCCCCCGCCTTTACCATGATCCCCGACTCCATCCATCCCGATCCCAACGGCCACCTGGTCATGATTAATGCCATGCTGAAGGCCTTCAACGTAGCCCCGCTGCCGCCAATCGGCAGCTTCGACCTGACGGCGAACACCGGCGACGGCATCCGCGCCGTGAGCGTGGCCCCGGAGAAGATTGTGCTGGAAGCCACCCTCCCCAGCGTGCCGTTCTTCTATGACGCGGGCAGCGCGGCGACGGTAAGCGGCTGCGGGCTGGCCGAGTTGGTGGATCAGAAGATCACCCTGCGCGGCCTGAAGGAGCCCGCATACGACCTGACCATCGACGCCCAGCACATCGGTAAGGTGACGGCGGAGGCGTTGGCGGCGGGGTACGTGCTGCCCGGCAATGCCTCCGCGCGCGGCCGTATGCTGCGCGACCTGATTCAGCGCAAGGAAAACAACTACTACTCCGCCTGGCGCGACGTGCGGCTGCCCCTCGCAGCGTTGCCCGCGTCCGCGGACCTGGTGGACGCGATGATGAACGTGGATACGAAATACACGTCGATCATCAATGATATGGCCGCGCAGAAGGATAAGATCACCCTCACCCTCATCCCGCGCCCCGCCACCGCCAACCTGGCGGCGGATTGTCACTACGCCTGCAGCGATCCGAACGGCTACAACTGGGGCATCGGCGGCCTTACCGACGGTTCGTGGGACGCCGACGGCACGCATTGCTTTGCCACCGGCGACGCGGACGCCTTCCCCAAAACCGCCACCATCGACCTGGAGAAGGCGGCGCAACTCGCGACCGTCATCGTCGGCGTGCCGCAGTTCGGCGCCACCAAGACGATCACCGTAAGCGTGAGCGCCGACGGGAAGACCTTCACCGAAGTCGGCACCCACGTCTTCGACCAGCAGAAAGCGGATCGCTTCAGCTATAAATTCGAACCCGTCACCGCGCGCTACGTGCGCCTGACCTACCCCGACCACTACACCGAAGGCGCCGGGTATCCGAACACCTTCGTGTTCACCACCGAGGCGGAAGCGTATCCCCCGACGGCGGCGAAATAACCCGCGGGGTTAGTGAGCGTCCGCCCCATCTTTTCAATTCAAGCGTATCCGGACAAAGCGTGGTATAATACTGGCCACAACTTACCGGGGAGAAGGCATGATGGAACAGATTCGTGTCGGCATGGTCGGCGTGAGCCACTTCGGCAAATATCGCCGCGAGCGTATGCGGGAAACCGGCCTCTTCAACATGGTAGCCTGCTTTGACTACACCGCCGAGGCCGCGACCCAGTGCGCCGCGGAAGAAGGCTGCGCCGTCGCCGCCGATTACGACGCCCTCATTGCGCGCGACGATATCGAAGCGGTGGTGGTGAGCACCGGCGCCGATTCCCACGCCGACTACGCCATCCGTGCCGCGGAAGCGGGCAAGCACTTCTTCGTGGAAAAGCCGCTCTGTTGCACGCCGCAGGAGTTGGAGGCGCTGCTGAGCGCCGGCGAAACGCGCGGGCTGGCGATGGGCATGGGCCATTCCGCCCCCGACGGCGCGGTGAACCAACTGGTGCGCGACTACCTGGCGGACGGGAAGATCGGCACGCTGGCCGCCGTCGAAATGACGACCTGTCACGGCGGCGGCTGGTGCGCATCTCCGTGGCGCTTCATCCCGGAGAAGAACCCCGGCGGGATGCTCTTCCAGTGCGGTGTACACATGATCTACTGGCTGGAAGCCATCTTCGGCCGCGTCACCGAGGTCGCGTGCATGATGCGCTACGACATCAACCCCAATACGCGCACGTCCGACGCCACCACCGTGCTGCTGCGCACCGAGAGCGGTCTGCTCGCCACCCTCACCGCGTACCACGTCACCGCCTACCGCCATACAAAGAGCCTCTACGGCACCAGCGGCAACCTGTACATCAACGAGACGCCGCTGGACGTCACCTATCAGGCGCGCAGTGTGGAGGGGAAGCCGGAGGCGGTGGTATCCGTCGACCTGGATGCCGTGCACGCCGGACCGGAATCCGCCAACACGAACCTGATCTCCTGGGCGCAGGCGATCCGCGGCGAGGGTACCCCCACCCCGAGCGTCTACGACGGCGCCGCCGCGGTGGCCGCGATCTTTGCCGCTGACGAAGCCGCGCGGACGGGACACATCGTCGCCGTGCCGGATGTGCGCGCCCGGGTGCGGGCATAATGGCGTATAGAACCCCCGCCGAGATGGTATACTCGAGATATGGAAGTGTGAGGAACACGCGTGGGTGAATCGCTGCAGCTCGTCTCCGGGTATTTAGTTTTTCTCAACCAGTTTCATCTCGTCGGGTTGGCGCTGCTTATGGCAGCTAGTTGTTCGCTGATCCCCATCCCCGGCGAGATCATTCTGGCGCCGATGGCGGTAAATTTCGTCGGGGCACTCGATGCGCCGCAGGCCGGGTTGCGCTTCATCCTCGTCGTGCTCGCCAGCACACTGGGGTCATACCTGGGCGCGGTGGTGACCTACGGCATCGCGCGTCTCATCGGGCGCCCGCTGGTCGTACGCTTCGGCAAATACGTGTTCATCCCCGAGTCCAAGCTCAAGCTGGCAGAGGCCTGGGTGACGCACTACGGCGCCACCGGCGTCTTCTTCGCCCGCCTACTGCCGCTGGTGCGCCACATCATCGGCTTGCCCGCGGGCATCGTCGGGATGCGCTTCAAAGTGTATTCACTGATGATCCTCACCGCCTCCTTTATCTGGTCAGTCCTCTTCGCCGGCCTCGGGCTGGTGATGCAGAAGGAGATGTTGCTCCTGCTTAAAAATCACGGCACGATCACCAATCCCGCCGAGAAGCAGGCCATCGAGCAAGCCTTCACGCGGCTGTCACTCGTCACCGTCGCGGTGGTGGTGGTGATGATTCTCCTCTACATGGTCGTGTTACGCGTCAAACACCGGCACCCGGCGCACGCGCCCATGCCGCAAGTCGAAGGCGAATAACCTCGGAACCAACTACCCCGCGACGTGTCTAACCCCGCAAGCTCGCATGAGCGCATGTAATCGTTTGTCAAGGGAGCATCCATATGGCGCGCAGACTTCTCCTCCTGCTGGTTTGGTGCGTCGCGGCTTGCCTGCCGCTGGTCGCCGCCGAGTTGACCCCCGCAATCACCCCCGCGTCGCTGGATATCGCCAACTGTCAGGGGTATGACGGCGCCAACGCGGTGCAACCCGCCGACGCCGCCGCGCTGGCGACGCTGCTCGGGCTGGGCAACACGCCCGGCGCGGCATGGCACGTGGGCCCCTCGGCGAGTAAGGCGCGCTACTTCCGCGTTGCCTTCACCGCACCGGTGGCCCTCGGCACCATCTTCACCACCTTTGCCAACAGCGAGTCGACCGGCGCGCATTTTCAAGGCATGGGGGCGGCCATCAGCTACCTCAAGCCCGAGGCGGCCTACCCGGGTGACGTGACGAACGACGACCTGTGGGTCAAATGTCCGTCCGGCGGGTTGAAGACGCTCCCCCCCGGCGTGGTCACCCGCGCACTGCGCTTCAGCGACCGCTACCAGTCGCCGGTAGAGTTCACCTCCAACTTCGGCTTCACGCTCCTCTTCAAGGAGCGCTACTACAGCGCCCTCAACCTGGGGCAGAGTAAAAAGGCGGGCGTGGAGGGCAAGCCGGAATCCTGGCTGGGCGTGTGGAACAACCCGCAACCCCTCGCCGGCGTGCTCCTCTACCCATTCGGCGTGCCCAACTTCAGCGTGGATACCTTCAAGCCCGAGGTGACGGATCACCCGGCGGTGGCTCCCGCTGCGGCGTGGAAGCACCAGCTCGAAGGCGCGAAAGGCGGCGCGTATACCCTCTACCGCTTCGCGACGCCGGTGAGCACGCGCGCCGTGCGCCTCACCTACCCCCTGCGCGGTTTATCGTCAGCCTACGCCACGGTACTGCCACTGGTGAATCTGGGCGACACGCCCGATCCCCCCACCCTCTCAGTACCCACGCCGCCGTATAAGATCAAATACACCATGCCGCAGGACGGCTTTGTGGCGCTGGAACTCAGTGACAAGGCGACCGGCAAGCGCGTGCGGCGCCTCATCGCCGAGGTGCCGCGCGACAAGGGGCCGGTGCTGGAGCCGTGGGACCTGAAAGACGACAACGGGCAGCAGTTGCCCCCGGGCGATTACACCTGGAAGGCGATCACCCGCCCGCCCTTCAAGCTGACTTACGAGATCACCGTCAACAACGCCGGGCAACCCGGCTGGCCCACGCGCCCCGAATTGGGCGGCGGCCAGTGGCTGGGCGATCACTCCGCCCCCATCGGCGCCTGCGCCGTCGGCAAGCTGCTCTTCCTCGGCGCGCCGGTGTCGGAGAGCGGGCAGTCCTTCATCGCCGTCGACGCCGATGGCAAAAAGCTGTGGGGCGAGGGCGCGCTGTCGCTGGGCTTCTTCGGCCCGCAACGCATCGCCGGCGACGGCCGTTGCGGCTACCTGGTGAAGGAGGACTTCATCCAGCGCGTGGACCCGGAGAACGCTAAAACCAAATTCGATGCCCAGACGATCTGGGATCAGCGCTCCCCGCGCGACCTGCCTGGCGCGCCCATCACCGGCGCCGCGGCGCACGGCGACAAGCTCTACGTCGCCTACAACGCACCCCCGGTTTCCTGGCTGCAACCCTCCTTCGTGCCGGATATGCTCGACCCGCACCGTTCGCTGCCGATGGCCTTCCTGAAAAAGGGTAACGGCCACCGCGGCGGGCGCGACGATAAGAACTATGGCGAGTCGGAATACGACGAGTTGATGCGCTTCTACGCCACCTTCCTGGTCGGCAACATGCCCGATGACTGCCCGTCGTTACACGGCACCACGCTACCCAGCTCCAAGCAGGCATATGTCGGCGACGCGCCGGCCACCGGCGCGTTGGCCGGCAACCTGATCACCGCCTTCAAAAAACCGATCACCGTCGGCACTGTGCTGGTGCCCAGCGGGAGCACGGCGGTCTACGCGTTGAAGCCGGACGTGAAGCTGCCCGACGACGCCGCGACGACCGACCTGGACCCCGACAACGCCCTCGGCGGCGGTGACGCCGACAACAGCCCCTTCAAAGACGACGACTGGATTCCCCTTACCATGACCGGCAGGCCGGGGCAGCCGACGCTGGCGCTGGCCCCCGCGGGCGGGCTCATCACCCAGGCGCTGCGCTTCAAAGCCACGCGGCTCGTCTATACGCTCATCATGGGCCACCGCTTCACCGACCTCGCCCCGCAGGCGGAGCATTTCTGCACCGAAGGCGCCATCACGCAGAAGGGCGGCTGGCAGGTGACGCGTCCCGACGACGTGCCCATCACCCGCTACAACCCGGTGCTGATGGAACTGGCATGGCCCAAGCCCGTCACCGTGCGCGGCGTTTCGCTGGCCAACCCCTCGCCCTACACCACCATCGCGGTGGACTACTGGGTCGGCCCCGCCGACGGCGATCCGAAGGCCGGGTTGGCGGATGACAGCCAGTGGAAGGAAGCCGGTACCATCACCCCGATCGTCTTCAACGGCTACTACGCGCAGGAGACGACGCTGAGCAGCGTGGACTTCGGCGCGCTGGTCTCCACCCGCGCCGTGCGCGTGCGCATTCTGGAGCCGGAAGGCTACCGGCATCCCCCCTACGGCAACCAGGTCGTCCCGCCGCCGCACCACGCGGGCTTCGAGGCCATCGTGGCCTATCAAGCCCTCGGCGACGACCCCACCCTGCCGCTGGAGATGAACGCGCGCGTCGCCGAATTCCAGCTCCCCGGCTACGACGATCCCAAGCCGCAGGCGAAGATCCTGCGTCAACTGCCGCTGGCGCGCCCGGGCTTCCTCACCTTCGACAAGGACGGCAAGCTGTACGCGGAATCGGACGAGCGCATCGTCACCGTGCCGCTGGACGGCGGCCAGCCGAAGGTGGTCATCCCGCGTGACGAGCTGCTCAAACCGGTGGACATCGATAAGAACGTGCAGAAGTCGCTTTACTTCGACTACGCCGCGGGCAACGGCATGGGGCGCTTCACCGGCATGGCCATCGACGCCGACGGCCTGCTCTACGTCGGTGACCGCATGGCCCAGGTGGTAAAGGTCTTCGACCTGAAGACGGGCAAGTACCTGCGCCTGCTCAACGATGCCGGCGGTCCGCAGCTCGGGGCCTTCAACCCGCGCCGCCTGCAGAACCCCGCCGAGTTGACCATCGACTGCAACGGCAAACTGTGGGTGGTGGAGAACTCCTGGCAGCCCAAGCGCATCACGCGCTGGAGCCGCGACGGCAAGCTGGAGAAGGAATACTACGGCCCCACGCAATACGGCGGCGGCGGCCAGCTCGATCCGGGCGACCGCAATGTGCTCAACTTCGACGGCATGAAGTTCGTCATCGATTGGGAGCACCGCACCTGGAAGCTTGACAGCATCATCGCCAACCAGGCGCTCAAAGGCGGCTTCTTCGGCGCGCGCCCCGACCGGCCCGTGTATTACAAGGGTAAGCGCTACCTGGCGGGCGACCCGGGGGGCAGCGGAAGCTACTTCAGCCCGCCCATCCCGGCGGTCTATTGGGAAAAGAACGGCGTGGCGGTGCCGCTGGCCGCCGCCGGCAACCTGGCCGCCTGGGGTGACGTGGACCGCTACCCCGATCTGCACAAGGCCTTCGGCGGCGTGGAGCGCGAACGCGTCGGCTTCCTGTGGTGGGACAAAAACGGCGACGGCATCCCCGAACTCGACGAAGTGCAGACCACTACGCAGTACGATCTGAAGGCGGGCGGGGACACCAAGGTCGGCGAAGACCTGTCGCTCAACTTCGGCAATCTGCGCTTCCGCCCCACCGGCTTCACCCCCGCGGGCGCACCGATGTATGACCTGGCGAAGCTGGAGCTGACGCCGGGGCTGGTCAACGACTCGCTGGACAATAATTCGTGGACAACCGAAGACGGCCGCACCTTCGTCATCCGAGACAAGCTGCTCGCCGCGGACGCTAAAACCGTGCAGTGGGAATATTATGACAAGTGGCTGGCCGGCGGGGGATACTACGCTGGCGGTATGGGCTACAGCCGGCCGCCGGGAATGACTTACGCGGAGACGAAAGTCATCGGCCACTTCACGCTGAAGAACGCGCAGGGGAACGAGGAAGAGTACTTCTGCACCAGCAGCGACCAGGGCGACTGGTTCTGCTTCACCGGCGACGGCATGCTGGCCGGCTGCATCTTCGGCGGCCCGGCCGGCTACGGCCTGCGCCAGTGGACGGTGCCGGAGTGGAACCCCGGTAAGACCGACCTGGCCGACCTGCGCGTCGGGCAGGAGCACTACCAGGGCTGCGTGACGAAGTCCAGCGACGGGCAGATCTACGCCGTCGCCGGGCATAACCACAACTCTATCGTGCACGTGGAGGGCTTGGAAGCCCTGGCGCGGCAGGTCGGCGAAGTGACGGTCACGCGCGACGACATCGAGAAGTCGCAGGCGTGGGAGTTGCAAAAAGCCGCCCTCGAGCGCCTGAAGCTGGAACCCAAGGTGGCGAAGATGCCCTTCCTGGCGCATCCGCCCTCCGTCGACGGCTCCCTCGACGACTGGCCGGATGAGCTGTTCTCCACCATCAACGACTATTGGACGCACTCGCTGGACGGCAGCGCCTACGTGGTGCACTCCCAGGGGGCGCTGGCCTACGACGACGAGAATCTGTACATCGCCGCCTGGATGCTCGGTGACACCCCGGCACAGAACGTGGCGCAGGACCCGGCGCTGCTCTTCAAGTTCGGCTTCGCCCTCGACGTGCTGCTCGGTCTCGACCCGAAGGCCGACCCGACACGCCGCTCCCCGGTACTCGGTGATCTGCGGCTGCTCATCACGAAGATCAAAAACGAGCCCGTCGCCGAACTCTATCGCTTCGTGGCCCCTGGTGCCGCGGCGGACAAGCACAAGCACTTTGCCTCCCCCGTGGGCGAGACGTTCGTCGACGACGTGGAGACGCTGCAGAACGTAGACCTTGCCATCAAGGCGGAAGCGGACGGCAAAGGCGGCCAGAAGTGGATCGTCGAGGCGTCCATCCCGTGGAAGTCGCTGGGCGCCGCCGCCCCGCTGGTGGGCACCCACCTGCGCGGCGACATGGGCATCCTCCAGGCGGACCAGAATGGCGTAAAGACGGTCAATCGCCTCTATTGGTCGGGCAAATCGCAGACCGTGGTGGCGGATATCCCGTCGGAAGCACGCATCATCCCCGCCGTATGGGGCGATATCTTTACCAGTGAGCCGGAAGCCGGCATGAAGATCGGCCCTGACGAAGGCGGCGACCTGGCGCCGTAGCGCCGGAGAAACTCTCTCAAACTGCGAATAGGCAACCGGCTCCCGGATACCCCGCCCCAAATGCGGGAATAGTATCCGGGAGCGCGCCTGTTCGGCAGGAGGAAAATCGCCGTGCGCGCGGGAAAGATAAGGGGTAACGTCGGCGGCATGTCGGCGCAGCCAAGGACAGCATGTGAAGATTCTCGACCGCTATATCTTTTTTTCAGTCGCGGGGTCGTTCCTGTTCGGCGTGGCCATGTTTCTGGCGCTGCTGCTGGCGCTCGACGCACTGCCAGACCTGATCGAGCTGATCACACGCTACCACGTGCCGATCGTCACGGCGTTGGCGATCTTCTTCCTGCAACTGCCCAAGACCCTCGCCTACGCCTTCCCCATGAGCGTGCTGCTGGGTATCTTACTTTCCTTCAACCGCATGTCGTCGGAGAGTGAGATGGTCGCCATGCGCGCGGGGGGCATGAGCTTCCTGCGCATCGTGGTGCCCACGCTGGTCTTCGCCGTGCTCGTCACCGTGCTCACCTTCCTCATCTCCGACCAGTTTGCACCGTGGGCCAACGACCGCGCCTTCGCCATGCGCCAACAGGCCCTCAACCAGGTGCAGGTGGATAAGCCGATGCCCTTTTACCACATGGAAAACGGGCGGATGCAATACACGATTTTTGCCTCGTCTTTGGATGTCCATGACCGGGAGATGCGTAACGTCGCCCTGACGTGGTACGAAGACGGCAAGCCCGCCATTCTGCTGTGGGTGCCGATGGCCTTTTGGAACGAGGCCCAGGGGCGCTGGATCTTCAAAGGCGGTGCCACCGCGCACGTGGTGAAGGATGGCGCGCCGGGGATCAGTTTCAGCCCGCACAGCACGGAATCAGTGATCGATAGCAACTTCTACGCGATGCGTTTGAAGGCCAGCCCCTTTGAGATCCAGTCCTCCCAGCGCAAGCCGGAGGAGCTGACCGCGGATCAGATTCGGCAGTACATCGTGCTGCTCAAGCGCGGCAGCGCGGACGACCGCGTGGTAAACAAGGCGGAACTCGACCTGGCGCGCCGCTTTGCCGTGCCCTTTGCCAGCCTGGTGATGGCGCTCATCGCCGCGCCCCTCGGCCTGCGTAGCCACCGCACCAGTAACGCGGTAGGCATGGGCATCAGCCTCATCCTCATCTTCACCTACTACTTCCTCGCCCACTACCTCGACATGTTTGGCGAGTCCGGCCAGATGCCGCCTCTATTGGCCGCCTGGCTCCCGAATATCATCGCCGGCGTCGCCGGCGTCGGGCTGCTCTGGCGTGCCAACCGCTAGCCGGCATTATTCATAACATTTCGAATAATGCCTGGCTAGCCCGGCAGTCCTTTTGATCATGAATCATCCGGGCTAGCCGGCCCAAAAGATATCGACTAACCGCCGGACGCCCAGCGCGATGGTGATCGCCACGATCAGCACAACGAAAAACATGGGGTTGTCGTGCAGCATCCAGGCCGGCTTGAAGAACTTGGCGGCCATCACAACGGCAACGATCACGACGATCATGAGGGGTCTGCGTAGCAAAAAACGCACGGGCATTCCTCCTGGGAAGCGGGCATCCTCGATTTCTCCGCCTATCCTAACGCGCCGCTCGGGAACGGTCAAATGGCGCGCGGCGCCCCCCCTCGCACAACTGCCACAAACTTCGTGACATTTTTCACATCCTATGACCAAAGTCATAGCGTCCTTGCTCGGGTCTCCGGTACTGTAAGCACGTCATCGACACGATGAACACGGATTCGGGAGAGGATATTGACATGGGCATGTTCTGCTACCAGTGTGAGCAAACGGCGCGGGGTACGGGGTGCAACACGTTCGGCGTGTGCGGGAAAGACCCGGAAACGGCGGCGCTGCAAGATCTACTGCTCCATGCCGCCAAGGGAGTCGCCATGTACGGCCACCGTGCGCGGCAACTCGGTGTGACGGATCACGGGGCGGACGTGTTTTTGCTCGAAGCGCTCTTTACCACCGTCACTAACGTGAATTTCGACGCCCACAAGCTGGCGGAGATGATCTGGCGCGCCGCCACGGTGCGCGACCGCGTGCAGGCCGCCTACGCGGAAGCCTACACGGCGCAACACGGCACCGCGCCCGCGTCCCTCGACGGCCCGGCGGCGTGGCTGCCGGAGCACACCTTCGACGCGCTGGTGCGCCAGGGTGAAGCCATCGGCCTGGACGCGCGGCAAGAACGCTTCGGCGCCGACGTCACCGCGCTGCAGGAGCTAACCCTCTACGGCCTGAAAGGCATGGCCGCCTACGCCGACCACGCGTTGGTGCTGGGCAAAGAGGATGATTCGGTTTACGCCTTCTTCCACGAAGCGCTCGATTTCCTCGCGAAGGACGCTTACACCGTCGCGGAGTTAGTCGCGATGACGCTGAAGGTGGGCGAGGTGAACCTGACGGTGATGGGCTTGCTCGACGCCGCCAACACCGGCGCCTACGGCCACCCGGTGCCGACGAAGGTGCGCGTCACCCCCGTGAAAGGGAAGGCGATCCTCGTCTCCGGTCACGATCTCAAGGATCTGGCGCTGCTGCTGGAACAGACACAAGGCACCGGCATCAACATCTACACCCACAGCGAAATGCTCCCCGCCCATGGGTACCCCCAATTGAAAAAGTACGCGCACCTGGCGGGCAACTACGGCGGCGCGTGGCAGGACCAGCAGAAGGAATTCGACGCCTTCCCGGGTGCGATCCTGATGACCACGAACTGCATCCAGAAGCCGCGCGAGAGCTATAAGGCGCGCATCTACACCACCGGGCTGGTCGAATGGCCCGGCGTGGAGCACCTGACGGATAAGGACTTCACCCCGCTCATCCAGGCCGCGCTGGCGGCACCCGGCTTCGACGCGGACGGCGCGGAGCAGTTCATCACCGTCGGATTCGGCCACAACACCGTGCTCGGTGTGGCGCCGGTGGTCATCGACGCGGTGAAGAGCGGTGCCATCCGCCACTTCTTCCTGGTGGGCGGCTGCGACGGCGCGAAGTCCGGGCGCAACTACTACACCGAACTGGTGGAGCAGATCCCGGCAGACTGCGTGGTGCTCACGCTGGCCTGCGGCAAGTACCGCTTCAACAAGCTCGAACTGGGCGAAATCGGCGGCCTGCCGCGCCTGATGGACATCGGCCAGTGCAACGACGCTTACAGCGCCATCAAAATCGCCGCGGCGCTGGCGGACGCCTTCGGCGTAGGCCTCAACGAGCTGCCGCTCTCGCTCATCCTCTCCTGGTACGAGCAAAAGGCGGTAGTCATTCTGCTCACGCTGCTGCACCTGGGCATCAAAGGCATCCGCCTTGGCCCCACCCTGCCCGCCTTCGTCACGCCCGCCATCCTGCAGGTGCTGGTGGAGAATTTTGACATCAAGCCCATCGGCACCCCCGCGGGCGACCTGGAAGCGATCCTGGGGAAAGCCGCGGCGTAACTCCGCAACGAGGCGCGGGACAGGGTGGCCGTTCCGCGCCTCACGCCGCCTCCCGCGCCTCCGCCCGCCGCTCTTCCAGCACCGGGATGCCGTCCTCCGGTTGCCAGGGGTAGCGGCGGGCGAGCACGCGCAGCCAGCCCCACGCGATGCCGGCGCCGTAGGTGATGTGCAGCGCGGGGAAAGCCACCCACAAGTGCGGCCACAGCCGCCATCCGTGGCGCGCGGCGAGACGCAACGACACCGCCAGGTGCAGCAACAGGTACGTCCCCACCCCGCCCCACGCCATCCACGCCCCCGCCCACAGCCAGGCGGGCAGGGGATGCAGCGCGATAACGCCCCAGGTCGGTGCGGCGAGCACGCACAGCAGGAAGAGCAGCGGCGCCACGTGACGCGGGGTGATGCTGCCCGGGTCCAGGAAGTGCGACAGCGCGTTCCACATCCCATTCTGCCACGCCTGGCGCAGGAAGCCGTCCAGCGTCGCGCGGCTGAGATAGGTGCTGCGCAACCGCGGGTCGAGCACGATGCGCCCCCCCGCGCGCCGCAGCCGCCGGTTCAGGCAGAAATCCTCGTTGCGGTGCAGCCGCTCGTCGAACAGGCCGATCTCGTTGAAGACGGACGCCGGAAAGCACCCGAAGGGCACGGTATCCGCTTCGCACGCGCGCTGCGTGGTGCGGAAGGCGGAATTCCCCACGCCGAAGGGGTGCGCGAGCACCAGCGCGATGGCGCGCGCCTGCGGCGTGTCCGCCCCCGGGCGCGTCTCGATCGGCCCGCCCACGTTGCGCGCGCCCGTCTCGTGCAACACCTGCACGCAACGGCGCAGGTAGCCGGGCGGGTAGAGGGTATGCGCGTCGGCGCGCACCAGCACCTCCCCGCGCGCATGGGCGATGCCCAAATTAAGCGCCGTGGGGATGAGGCCGCGCGGATTGTCGAGCACCACCACCGGCACCGGTGTGCGCCGCGCAAGGCGCGCCACCGCCGCCCGCGTGCCGTCGGCACTGCGCCCGTCGACCACCAACACCTCCAGCCGTGTCGCCGGGTAGCCGCCGCGCAGCAAGGAACTCAGGCACGCGCCGATGTGCCGCGCCTCGTTGCGCGCGGGGATAATCACGCTAACGAAAGGCCAGGCGGCGTCGCGTGCGTTCATCACACCTCCCGCGGTGCGCTGGGCGTCGGGCGTACCTGCATGATGTCCGCCACCATCCCCGCCAGCTTCTCGGCTTCGTGCTCCCAGGTGAAGCGTGTCTCCACCAGCGCGCGCAACGCCGTCCGGTTGCGCTCCTGTGCCGCCGTGTCGTCCAGCAGCCCGAGCAACGCTTCGGTGAAGGCGGCCGGGGTCGCGCTGTAGACGGTGCGCACGCGCGCGCCGCCTTCCTTGCCCAGCAAGCGGTGCAGCTCCGGCATGTAGTGCGTCACCACGTTGCAGCCGCCCGCCATATATTCGAATACCTTCACCGGCACCGCGCAGCGCAAATGCGGCAGCAGCGTCGGCTGCACGTTCAACCCCACCCGGCAGTCGCCCAGCAGGACCGGCACGTCGTCGTAAGGTATCTTGCCGTGCACGGTGAGGCGCTCCGGCGGAAAGGCGGAGCGTAGCGCCGCTTCCTGGTCGGGCCGCACGCCGATGACCAGCGCGCGCGCCGTGGGACGCGCCGCAAACAGCCCTTCCAGCACCGTCACCAGGAAGCCCAACCGCCCCTCCTCCGCCAGCGTGCCCAGGTGCATCACGTCGTAGCCGCGCTTCGGCAGCGGTTGCTGGTGCTCGAAACAGGCGGCGACGAAACCGGCGTCGGGCAGGTTGTACAGCGCCGCGCGCCGCGGGTGGGTGAAATACCCCATCAGCACCTCGGTGGCGCCGGTCAAGCCGTCACAACGCCGGCTGAAGGACTTTTCCACCACGTCCACCGCATGGCTGATCTGCTCCCGCAGCGGCGCGGGAATCCACGTGCGCGACAGCAGCAGCTCGGGGAAGTTCTCGTGCACGTCATAAATGATGCGCCACCCGGTCAGCGCGCGCACCAGCGGCGCCCACCACAGTAGTTCGGCATCGTGCAGGATGAGCAGGCGCTTTCCCACTCCCCGCGCGCACCAGAAGGCCTGCAGCGGGCGGAAGAGAAAGCGCTGCAGGCGGTTGGAATACGGTTTCAGCGCCGTGACGCGTACGCCGTCGCGCTCGGTGTCGTTGTTATACGGCGCCACGACCCGCACATTCGGGAAAACGCGTGCCAGCGACACGGCCTCCTTGGCAAAGACCCGTTGATCCAGCGCCGAGTGGCCGGACGATAGCAACACAATCTCAAAAAGACTCGACTCCGTCATCACCCCGCCTCTTCGCATCCTCGATGTCCGCTTCACCGCCCTGCCGTGGTCGGCGCCCGCGCACCCGCCGCGGCGTGCGCATGATATACCAAGCGTAACCGCGCGGCGGGAAATGGGGTGTCCCGTTTCAGGGACGTGAGGGCGATTAAAGCCCCGCGCATCCCACCAGCGCGACAAACAGGGGTGAAGGAGTCATGATGGAGGTGCGGCCGCTGACGGCGGAGGAGTTCCCGCGCTGGGATGCGCTGCTGGCGGTGTCACCGCAGCGGTCGATCTTCACCGAGCGCTGGTGGATGCATGCCGTCACCGGCGGCGAGGGGCAGTTGCTGGGGTGCTTTACGGGGGAGACGCTGGTGGCGGGGTTGCCGGTGTGGCCGGCGAAAGTAGCCGGGCTGCGCCTGTTGCGTCAGCCGCCGCTCACCCCGTGCTGGGGGCCGCTGCTCGCGCCGCTGGAGGGCAAACCGGTGACGCGGCTGGGCACGGAGATGCAGATCCTGCGCGCCTTCGCCGACGCGCTGGCCGCCTGGCCGGATTGCGCGCTGCAATTCCACCCCACGCTGACGAACTGGCTGCCCTTCCACTGGCACGGGTATACGCAGTCGACGCGCTACACGTACCGCATCCCCGATCTGGCCGCCTTCCTGCGCGACAAATGCGCCGCCCACGAATCGCTGCGCCGGCAGGTGCGGCACGCGCAGAAGGCCGGGCTGACGCTGGTCGACGACGTGGCGCCCGACGTGGTGGCGACGGCTTTCCGCGCCACCATGCGCCGTCACGGCGCCGCGGGGGAGATCTCCTGCTGGCCGGTATTGGCGCAGGCCGCGGCGGCGCAGGGACGGCTCTTCACCACGGCGGCAACCGACGGCGACGGCCAGGTGCATTCCGCCTTCGCGCTGGTGTGGGACGACCGCTTCGCCTACGACATCTTCGGCGGCGGCGACCCGCGCCACCGCGCCTCCTACAGCAGCGCCTGGGCGCACTGGCATCTGCTGGAAGCCGCCGCCGCCCGCACCTCCGGCTTCGACTTCGAAGGCTCCATGCTGGAACCGGTGGAACGCTTCTACCGCAGCTTCGGCGGCGAACTGACGCCGTACCTGCACATCTCTCGGCGCTCACGGGTGCTGAACCTACTGCGACAAATAAGGGACCGGATGCAAAACCTTTGGGAGGGCGAGCGTACCCGCGAGCCGCGCGCGATTACTCGTGAGCGAAAATAAAAAACGGTCTGTACGTGAGCAAGCTACACGTACAGACCGTCTCTTTTTCTCATCCACTTATTCCGCGCCCGTGGCTCGCGGGTACGCTCGCCCTCCCAAAGAGGACTTTAGAGCCGGATCGCCCGCACCTGCTCCAGATACCACTGGTAGTCGCTGAGCGCGACGCCGGGGGTGATGAGGTGGTCGGGCACCATGATGAAGCCGCCTTCCTTCATCAGGGGCAGCAGGCGGTCGATTTCGGCCTGCACGGCGCCGCGGCTCTGCTCTAACGTGAGTTTGTCGAAGTTGCCGATAACGCGCAGCTCTTTGCCGTATTGCTTGCGGTACTTCGCCGCGTCGCCCTTCCAGGTGCCGACTTCGATGGGGAATTGCACGTTGACGCCGGCGTCGAGCCAGTGGCCGAGGAGCTGCTCCACGTCGCCGTCGCTGTCCACCCCGAGCAGGTCCACGCCATACTCGGCCAGCTTGTTGCGAATCTTCCGGTAGCCGGGGGCCACGCATTCGACGAAGATATCCGGGCTCACCAGCGGGCCGGATTTGCCGCAGATGTCCTCCCAGCCGTGGGCGTAGTCCACCTTCGTCTTCATACGCGGCAGCACCTGGTCGATGGCCCAACAGGTGAGGTCGGCCAGCGTCATCACCATATCGGCGTAGACATCGCGGTCGTCATACATCAGGTAGGACATGTTCTCCACGCCCATCCAGTTGCGAATCCACCCCATCATGGAGGCGGTCTCGAATTCGATCGGCATCCCGGAGGCTTCGATGTTGGCGATATGCTCGTCGATATTCCCCGGGATGCGGTCGGGATGCGGTTGCAGACGCTTCTTATACTCATCCCAGCCGGAGGCATCCTTCAGCGTGAAGTCGATGTAGTGCGGGATGCAGCTTTTGTGCTTCCAGTCCTGGCACACGCACCCGTCGCCCTGGCGGAAGATGCGGTAGTCGTCCGTCTCCTCCAACACCTCTTCGGGAAAGGCGGGGTAAAGGTTCAGGTTCGTCCAAATGCCCGCCCACATCGGCGTGGCGTTGAAGAACTGGTGCTGACTCACGTCGCGCGGCAAGCCCTCGCCGTACCAGCGCTCTATCGTCTCTTCCCACCCCGTCCAGTGGCACACGGGCATCCGGTCGAAGTCGCCGTAATGCATGATCTGCTGAAATTGCTCACGATACGTCATCGGAATGCTCCTCTGCAGGCGTTTTCTTATAGACGGCGTCGGCGTCGAAGATCGGCGCTTCGGTCACGGTGATCTGCCCGTCTTTGATGACGCGGTAGAAGCAGGAGTAATACCCGGTGTGGCAGGCGCCGCCGGTCTGCTCGACTTTGAGCACCAGGCAGTCGAGGTCGCAGTCGATGCGCACTTCCAGCACCTGCTGGCGGTGGCCGCTGCTCTCGCCTTTGCGCCACATCGTTTGCCGGCTGCGGCTGTAAAAGGTGGCAAAACCGGTTTCCAGCGTCTCCGCCAGCGCCTCCCGGTTCATGTAGGCCACCATCAGCACTTCGCCGCGCGTGTCCTGCACCACCGCCGGGATCAGTCCCGCGTCGTCCCACTTCAAGCCGTCCAGGCCCAGCGGCATATCGCCTTCGTTCGCCTTCATTGTCTCCCCCTCCGAATTACGGCACAGTATACCAGGGGCGGGGGAGCGGCGTAAAGGTGAGGGGCCGGGCAGGAACTCCCCCGCGGAAAGCGAACCGAAAGGATATGGACGCACAACTCGATATCGTACTCACCCAGCTTTCACGCGTGTTAGACCAGGTAGAGGCGCTGCTGGAAACGCCCGCGGCGTCGACGGAGGCACTGGACGCGGGATGGGCCTTCACCTGGACGCGCGGCGCCTTTCGCCCCGTGCGCCACGTGGATACCATCACGCTGGCGGAGCTGCGCGGCATCGACCACCAGCTCGGGCTGTTGCTGCGCAACACGCGGCAGTTCCTGCGCGGGGCGCCGGCGAACCACGTGCTGCTATGGGGCGAGCGCGGCACCGGCAAATCTTCCGCGGTGAAGGCGCTGCTGAGCGAATTCGGCGACGACGGCCTGCGGCTGGTGCAGGTGCAACGCCGCGACCTGCTCGACCTGCCGGAGATCATCGACGCGCTGTGGGAGCGCCCGGAGAAGTATATCCTCTTCTGCGACGACCTCTCCTTCGACAGCAGCGACGAGGAGTACAAGGAGCTGAAGGCGTTGCTGGAGGGTGGGTTGCACGCCAAACCGCCCAACGTGCTGGTGTATGCCACCTCCAACCGCCGCCATCTGATGCACGAGCGCCTCTCCGACCGGCAAACGCAGGGGAGCGGCGACGACGTGCACCCGATGGACGCACGCTCCGAGCAGCTCTCCCTCGCCGACCGCTTCGGTCTGCGCATCGGCTTCTACCCGGTGGATCAGGAGAACTTCCTGGAGATCGTGCGCACCCTCGTGCAAACGCGCGGGTTGACGGTGGACCCGGATCTGCTGGAGCGCGACGCCCTGCGCTGGGCGCTCTCCCGCAACGGCCGCTCGGGCCGCAGCGCGCGGCAATTCGTCGACGATCTGCAAGGGCGGTTGTTGATGGAAGACGCCGTGCGATGATCCACGCCATCGGCTACGCGGGCATCTGTCTCGGGCTGCCCGGGCGCTCCATTGCGCGCACGGTGCGGGTGGCCAACGCCACGCCGGAGCGCCTGCGCGCGCTGACCGCCGCCAACCTGGACGACCTGGCGGCGATTCTCGTCTATAACGTGACCCACCGGCTCTGCCTCTTCCGCATGAACCAGGGGGTCATCCCGCTCCTCTCCCATCCCGCCAACACACTGCGCTGGTGGGAGGAGTTCGCGGGGCCGTTGCGCGACCTGGGCGCCTACATCCGCACCCACGGCCTGCGCGTGAGCATGCACCCGGGGCAATACACGGTGCTCAATTCGGAGCATCCCGCGGTGACGGCGAGCGCGGCGGCGGAGCTGGCGGCCACTTGCCGCGTCTTTGAGGCCATGGGGCTGGACGCGCGGCATAAGGTGGTGGTGCATGGCGGCTCGGGCGCCCCCACCCACGCGGAGGCGTTGGCGCGGCTGGAGGCGCGGTGGCAAGAATTGCCGGCGGCGGTGCGCACCCGCGTGGTGCTGGAGAATGACGACCGGGTCTTCAGCGTCGATGCACTGCTGCCCGTCTGTCGGCGCCTTGGCACGCCGCTGGTCTTCGACTGGCTGCACCACCGCGCCCACCCCGGCGCGTGGGCCGCGCGTCCGGTGGCGGAGATCCTGCGCGATGTGGCCGCCACCTGGGGCCCTGCCGACGGCCCGCCGAAAACGCACTTCAGCAGCCAGGACCCCGACAAACGCCCCGGCGCCCACGCCTACGGCCTCGACGCCGACGACTTCCGCCGCTTCGGGCAAGCGATCGGCGACCTGACCGTGGACGTGATGGCCGAGTGCAAGGGCAAAGACCTGGCGCTCCGCCACCTGCGTGAAGAGATCGGCCTGCCGCTGTCCGCATGCGAGTAGCCGGTCAGTCCGTCCCCGTAATCATCCGCACGATACTGAAGATGCCGGTGACGATGCCTGCGATCATGAGGGCGAGGGCAAGGGCATTGCCGATGACATCATGCACGCCGAGTCCGATGAGCCGACCGAAAACCCAGATGAGGAAGCCGGCAATGAGCAGCTTGTATCCGGGTACGGGCGCGCGCATGGTGCTGCGCGTGGGGGTCAGCTTGGTGTCGAGTTCGTCCTCCACCTTCGCCGTGGGGGGCAGCGGACGCTCGACTTTGGGGCGTGGATGAAAGAGTTCCTCGCACTTCGCGCAGGTGTCCCCCTCCTCCGCGGGCGCGCCGCAGTGGCGGCATTGCGTAGCCGTTTCAGTACCGTAGTACGACATGTGCGTATCCTCACATCGTCTAAGAAACTATCACAAAACGAATCGTAGCCGGATCGGGGAAGATTCTTTGTGACTGGCTAGGCGGATTTTCGGGAGTGTATGAGGTCATACATGCTAGAAAATCCAACCCGCTGGCTTCACGCAGTGAAACGGCTTGGGGTCGCGAAGCGAACAACGCCAGGCGCGAAGAAGACCCGCGAGGCGGCTGCGAGGCGTTTTGAGATAGTTTCTAAAATCGTGGCTATTTATCGTCCGGCGGCGGGGGGAAGCCGGCGGTGACGCGGGTCCAGGCGGAGGCGGCGTAGTAGCGCGGGGCGAAGATAGCGTCGAGCTTGCCGTCCGCCTTTTTCGCAAGCGTGTTCACCAGCACCGCGCCGCGCACAGCGGCTACCGTTTGCAGATACGTGTCGGGGGAGAAGACCTGCCACGCGTCGGGCACGTTGCAGGCCACCGTCACCGTGGCGGTGATTTCGCCGCCCGGCTCGATGGTTGGACGCGCGATGGTGTCGGGCGCCTGATCCGTTTTGAAAGACATCCGCTTATCCAGCCGCGTGCCGTAGTAGTACCCCTCCAGCGCGACGAAGAGCAGTTGCACCGGGTCTTTGCCTTTGTTGGCGATCTTCACCGTGACCGGTTGCGCCGTGCCGAAGTTGAAGACAGGCGGCAACCCCGCCAGGGTGACGGTCACCGGAAAGGTGTCGGCGATCTTCTGGTACTGGTCGGCGTCGTCGGCGGCACGGATGCCGTCCATCCCCTCGACGAACGCATACCCGCCCTGCCCGCGTTGTAGGAAGAAGAGCTGCCGCCCCTCTGGGTGCAGGGTCTTGGTGAGCCCGTCGTCGAGCCATTTGGGGTAGCGCACGGTCACTGTGGCGGGGGCGGTGCCTTTGAGGGTCTTATCCACGCGCAGCGTCACCTGCCCGGCCAGCCAGTCGGGCACGCCCGGCACGATGCTGCGCTCCCCGGCCCCGCCGACGACGATCAAGTCCGCCGTGCCGACCAGGTTCTTCGCCTCGTCCAGCCCGAGGAGCGTATAGTTCTCCGCGCGCGCCGTCCCCAATAAGCTCAGCGCCAGCGCGCACACCAACCCCACCCATCGCCGCATCGTCGTTTACCTCGCCGAGGTTACTATTCGCGATATGCGAGCGCTTTCCTGCGTGTCTGCGATTTTGTCGGGTATCGATGCCACCTCAAGTTGCTCCCAGGGGCACTTCGTACTCCTGATTCCTGAACGAAAACCGCAAAGACGCAAAGAACGCCATGGGGACGCAAAGAATTGAGGGTTGAGCCGAGGTGGTCACCGTGGCCGAATGCCATCCTCCCGGCGCAATGCTGGAAACTCTCTTTGCGGTCTCCTTGGCGTCCTTTGCGTCTTTGCGGTTTTCGTAAAAGTACTATTTGCCCATCTCCGCCGGCGGGGGGAAGCCGCCGAGGGTGAGGGTCCACGCGGAGGCGAGGGCAAAGGCAGGGGAGCGCGTGATCGTCTGGCCGGTCTTCACGTCAGGGCCGAAATCCGTGTAGATGCGCGCGCGCACGGCCAGCGGGGTGAGCAGGTAGGTATCCGCCGAGAAGAGCCCCCAGCTCGGTGGCTTGGTCAGCAGCACCTGCACCGGCACCACGACCTCCTTGCCGGGCTCGACGGTGATGGGATAGGTCAGGTTGGCGTTCGGCTTGTCCGGCGGCACGATTTGCAGTTGCGCGAAGCCGCCCAGCCGGGGGCTGAAGTAGAACCCCTCCACCTGCGGCTCGTAGATGCGCACCGCTTTGTCGCCGCTGTTCTTCACCGCGCATTGCAGGACGACCGGCTGGTTGAAATAAAACGGTCCGACCTTGTCCTTCAGCGACGCGGACAACTCGAAGCTCGCGACGAGTTTGGCGATGCGGTCGGCGTCCTCCGCCGGCTTCACGCCCTGCCCGCCGCCGACGATGGTGTAGCCGCCAGGGCCGCGTTGCAGGAAGAGCAGGCGCGACTCGCCCACAGGCAACGTGAAGCCGCCGTGATCGAGGATCATCATGCCCGGCGGCATCACCGGCACCGCGGCATGGCGCGCCGTCACGGTGTCCAGCTTCGGCCCGCGCAGGGTCTGCGTCACTTTGATCTGCGTCACCATCGCCATATAATTCGGCACGTCGGCGTCGCGCGTCTCGCTCACGATGGTGCCGACGACGATGAGATCGGCCTGTCCGAGCAGGTCGTTTTCCGACACGTAGGCCAACTGCGCGCGGGCGACGGCACCGAGCAGCAGCACGGTGAGCAGGAGCAGGAGACGATGCATGGTAAAACCTCCGCGTGGAACGTGACAGGTTAGACGAGTAAGCGGGCCGGTTTGTTCCCGCGACATCGATGTGGGACGCGCGCGGTTTTTTTCCCGCGTTAGAGGTGCAGATTGTCGATAGGAGGGTCTGCCGATGGCGTCATATCGCTACCACCGCGAGGCTCCGCAGTTGGATTTCTTTCACACCAGCGAACAATATACCGCCGGCGTGCCGAGTACGCAACCCCCGCGGCTGCACGACTACCTGCCCGTGCACGCCGACGATCCGCTGACCTTCGCGCCGGGGGTGTCGGATATCCGCGGCTTTGCCGTGAATACCCCGGACGGCGACACGCTGGGCCGGGTGACGGCACTGCTCGCCGATGCGGCAGCGGAGCTGGTCGCCTACGCCTACGTGACGCTGCCGGAGTCGCGCATGGTGGTGGTGCCGACCTGGTGGCTCACGCTGCGCCCCGAGCAGGGCATCGTCATCATCGAAGGCGGCATCCCGGCACTGAGCAACGCGCCGGAAGCCACCTTCACTGCCGACGACGCCATCCGTGCCGACCGCTACTGGATCTCCTACCTGCGCGATCAAGCGGCGTAAGCCTTGTCCGCGATCCGTCGAGTTGCTATACTGCGGCACGGAAGGAGACTGACCCGTGCTGCAGCTTCCCCACATCTCCCCCGTGCCCGGCGTACCCGGCCTGTGGCGCATCGCCGCCGACACCAACGGCTATCTGCTGGTGCGCGAGGGCGAGAGCCTGCTCATCGACTGCCCGGAGGCCGACGTGGCCGCCGCCCTGCGCGCAGCCGGGCTGCCCGCGCCGTCCACGGTGCTGCACACGCAGGTGCAGACGGAGCATTGCGGCGAGTGGGCGGCCTTCCCCGACGCCGCCGTGTTCGTCGCCGCGGAGAGCCGTGACATGGCCGTGCACGCGCCGGCCTTTTTCGCCGCTACTGACACCGTATGGCCCCCCGACCGCGACTGGGATTACAAGGGAGCGGAGAAATACGGCATCGGCGGCTGCGTCACCGAGCGCCTGCCCGCGCAGCCGCTGGCCGTGGCCGGCACGCTGGCGCCCGGTGAAACATTCACCTGGGAAGACATCACGCTGGAGATCCTCCCCCTGCCCGCCTCCGGCAAGCGCAGCATCGGCTTGTTCTGGCGCACGGAGGGGGCGCTGTTTTCCGGCGACCTGCTCCACGCCGGCGGCCTGCTGCCCAACGCCTATGACCTGGAGCGCTGCCACGGCTTGCCCACCGGGTATCTCCAGTTGCGCCGGGCGCTGACCATGGTGGACAAGCTGCACGCGCGCCTGTTGCTGCCTACCACCGGGCCGCTGATCGATGCCCCCCATCGCGACATCACGGCGTTGAAGGGACGCATCGCCTGGGTCACCCACCCGCCGGCGCTGCGTGTAGACGAAGCGGTGTCGCCCATCAACTACACGCCGCCCCGCACCTTCAGCCACCTGCGCCAGGTCGCGGACGGCATTTACCAGAACACCGACGCCGGCAATCTCGTCGTGTTCGTCTCGGACGACGGCGCGGGGCTGCTGCTCGACCCCTGCCCCTGCGTGTGGCCTACGTGGGAGGAAGGCGAGGCCGGCATGCACGCCGACCTGGACCTGCTGGAGCGCGAAGCCGGTCTAAAAAGGGTGGAACTGGCGCTGATCACCCACTTCCACGGCGACCATCTCCAGTTCTGCGACCTGCTGCGCGGCCGCTATGGCACCACCATCGCCGCCACGCCGGACGTGGCCGAGTTGATGGAAAATCCCGCCGCTTATCACCTGCCCTTCGCCGTAGACTGGTACGGTTACCCCTTCAAGTCCGTCGCGGTGGATGAACTATTCCCCTACGAGCTGCCGCGAGCCTGGCGCGAGACGGCCATCACACCGGTGCGCTTGCCCGGCCACTGCTTCGCCCACGCCGCGTTTCTGCTCCCCTGGCGCGACCGGCGCATCGCCTGCACCGGCGACACCCTGCAATACGGCGCCGGGCCCATCGCCGTGGGCATGCCGAACCTCTACTACGACACTGCCTGGCCCGCCCGCGGCTTCCTGCCCGGCTTCGAACGGCTGGCCGCCTATCGGCCCGACCTGGTGCTCTGCGCCCACAGCCAGTCCTTCTTCGACCCCGACGGCGCCATCCTGGCCGACTGGCAAACCGCCGCCACCGCCAGCCTGGCCCGCGCCCGCGCCATGGTCGCCGGCGACCTGACCACCGCCATGACCCCGCCGGGTTTCGATGCGTTGCGGGAAAAGCTGCTGCGCGCAAAGATGCGTTAACGGTGATGTATGTGAAATCACTGCTGTCCAATATAGAGATTGTGTCTCACATCTTCCACTCCGGTGCCCCCCTCTCCCAGCCGAGTGGTGCGAGGCGCCCGGGGGAGGGGCTGGGGGGTGGGGTCAGCGTCGGTAGGCGCACTGTGACCAACCGATGACCCCCCAGGCGTCATCCAGAAAACCATGAGCGTGCTCTACTGGACAAAAGCAGCGTTCACATCTCTAGCAGGAAGTGCCATAATCGATGGGTTGCCATCGAGCAACGAATGAAACTGTCGGTCCGGAACTATACAGATGCAAAGCAAACGTCATATAATATTCACACGCGTGAACTGGCACTATTGACCGTCAGGTGGCGCGCGAGAGCTGAGAAATCCGTGTCGTGGGGCAACACAGGAGATGAGATATGACGCAGCCGACACCGCAGCCGCATCGTGACCTCTACCGCAGCGACCGTGAGCTGGTGGTGGTCGCATTGGGCGGCAATGCGTTGATCCAGGCCGGCGAGTCGGGGACCGTCGCGGAGCAGATGCGGAACGCCGAGACCATCTGCGGCCATCTGATGAGCCTGGTCGAGCGTGATTACAACATCATTATCACGCACGGCAACGGCCCGCAGGTGGGCCAGCAAGTGCTCCGTCATGAACATGCCCGGGACCTGGCACCGGAAATGCCGCTCGACGTGGTGGTGGCCGAAACGCAAGGCAACATCGGCTATTTCCTCCAGCAGACGCTGCTGAACCAGATCAACCGCCAGAACCTGTATCGCTACGTGGTCACGGTGATCTGCCAGGTGCTCGTCGAACGCGACGATCCGGCGTTCGCGAACCCCACGAAACCGATTGGCACCTTCATGACGCGGGAACAGGCGGAAACTATGCAGGCCTTGCACGGCTGGCACATTATCGAGGATGCGGGGCGCGGCTACCGGCGCGTGGTCCCGAGCCCCACGCCGGTGAAGGTAATCCAGCGACACATGATTCGCCATGCCGCCCGCGAGGGGAATATTGTGATCGCCGGCGGAGGCGGCGGCATTCCGATCCGGTTTCGAGACGACGGCGATTACGAAGGCGTGGAGGCGGTCATCGACAAGGATCTCACCTCCGCCCTCCTCGCCACGGAAACGGAAGCCAACCTGCTGATCATCCTCATGCCCTACGCCCAGGTGGCGCTGAACTTCGGCACGGACCGGCAGCGAAACCTCACCCGCGTGAGCGTCGCGGAGGCCCGACAATACCTGGCGGACGGCCAGTTTCCCGCGGGCAGCATTGGCCCCAAAGTTCGGGGGGTTCTGAACTTCCTGGAGCAGAGCGGCAAGGACCGGCGGGCCATCATCACGCGAGCCGATCAACTCGACGCCGCCCTCGATGGCAAGGCCGGCACGGAGTTCTATCGGTGAGTATGCCGCGACGCGCGCTTTCCATATTGTTGATGGATCATGCGGTTCAAAAATCCGCACCCGTCAAAGGCCCTCTCCTCGCTGGGAGAGGGGTTGGGGTGAGGGCCGCGCGAGAGCGCGGAACGACTTTTGCATGAGGCGTGGAAACTGCGCATTTCCGCCGGGCATGGCAGGAACAACCCCACGACCGTCGAAACGTATAAACACTTTGCCAGACCATCCACATGTTGTGCGATATCTGCGCTGCCGTCGAGCAACGTAAAGCATCCCGCATGCAATCGAGAGGAGTTCACCCGTGGCCAAGCTGAAAGACATGAAGCAATTGCTCTACACGGATGCGTATCATCCGGTGGAAATCGAGCGGTATTTGGATCCGACGATGGAGCCCCCCATCCTCCGGTGGGATCCGGAACTCGGGTACTTCCACCTGAATCAGGCGTTGAAAGACGGCATCGACGAAGCGTGTACCGCCAGCACGATGGACCCCACCTATTTCAACCGCACCATGATCAACTATGCGGATCAGCCGTGCCGCATTACCACCTACGGCGACAGCTACACGCTGTGCGCGCAGGTGGGCGATGCGGAAACCTGGCAGGAAACCCTGGCCGGGCATCTGCGTGAGCCGATCCGCAACTTCGGCGTAGGCGGGTATGGCGTCTTCCAGGCCTATCGCCGGGCCATGCGCATGGAGCAGTTGAAAGAGATCGCGTCGGAATACCTGATCCTCAACGTGTGGGACGACGACTACAAGCGCAACCTCGACGCCGCCCGCTGGATTCGCGTCGGCTGGATGGTGCGCGAATTGCCGCGCGGGCTGAAAGACGGCTACCCGGTGCACGGCTTCCCCTGGGATCATCTGCGGTATGACGTCGACAAAGCCGCGTGGGTGGAAGTCCCCGGCATGTGCGAGAAGATCGAAGATCTGCGCAAGCTCGTCGGCCAGGACAACTTCTATAACGCCTTCAAGGATGATCCGATGGCGCAGCTCTTCTGCCTCACCGAGGGGGGCGACGCCCCCGTGGGGCCGCAAGAGCAGTTGGCGGAAGCGTTCGGCATTAAGGTCGACCTGCGCAATCCCAAAACGCGCCAGGCGGATGCCCGCAAACTGCACACCGCCTACGGCATCCGCTCCACCATGTACACCGTCGACAAATTCCGCAAGTGGTGCGTGGCCAACAACCGCAAGTTCATGGTGCTGTTGAGCTACGACGTGCCCACCGTGCAGGCCTTCTGCAAAGGCAAGCCGCGCTTCGACGAGGAGTTCGTGGACTTCCTCGATCGCGAGAACTACCGCTACGTCGATACGCTGACCAAATTCCGCGACGAGTACAAGCAGTTCCGCGGCACCATCAACCAGTTCTGTGATAAATACTACGTCAGCCGCGCCGGCGCCCAGGTCTTCGGCCACTTCAACCCCCTGGGTTACTTCTGGTTCGCCCACGCCATCCGCAAAGACATCGTGGACTGGCTCGACCCCAAGCCGCTGACCTACCGGGCAACACCCGGACAAGTACTGAAGTTCTAACGGCCTCAGCGCATGCACACGGGGACAGGTTATCTATCAAAACCGGAGGGTATAGATAACCTGTCCCCGTATTTGTGTTACTACATGTTGGAGTAGTAATCTCTGCATTTATCGTATTTGCAATGAAAATCGATTCCTTGGGAGGACAACTATTTTTTCAAATATTTTTCAGGTATTTCCTTTGGTATATGAATAGTTAACACCTTCTGATTGCCATTTCTTGAGATTGTTATATCCGTATTGTTCCCCAGGTTATTTTTTACATATCGTTTGAAGGAATCTAGGGACTTAAACTCTTGTTTTCCTGCGGAAAGTATCGTGTCACCATCTTGAAAGCCGAGTGTTGAGGCAAACGTGTCGTTACCTACTACTAGAAGGCAAGTTGGATTAAGACTGTATATCGCACTGCCTAATCGTAATCCAGGGTCATTAGAAAGTACATTTAAAAATGATTGGTAATCAATTGGGATATTATCGACAAACGTCTTTGACTTACATAGGTCAGAATAGATGTCGATGTTGTTAATGTCTATTGGAACACATGCCCTAGCTTTTGAAGCACTACTATTTGCATCAGGTGACCATCCATTTGATTTTATTGCTAACTCAAAACCACTAATAGCGAGGCGATAGAAATCCATCCAGTGTAGAAGATGGTCTGTTAATACTTTCTTTGCTTTGTCGCGGCTTCCATCCGTAACTATTCTATCAACATCAAATTTCGCTTGTTGCACTCTTTTTTCCTGCTGATAGACTATAGAAGGAACACAGGATGTAATCCATATGCGCTCTATGGGAACTCCAAACAGATTCTTTCGTTCAATAAACAGGGGTTTCGTCATTAGTTGAAAACAATACGTTCCAATTCCTGCTGAATCAAGGTCAACAACTAAAGCGTTTGCCAAAACTTTGTCGATGTCCGCATCTGAATTCACATCATGTACTGATGAAACTTCTGGTTTTACATCTTCCCATGGTTTCGTCGGGAGCGTATTGTCTAGCCCTAAAGCATATTTCATCGGTATCGCAAAATTCAGATTCTGACCATCTTTGATTTGCCAGGAGACAATTCCAATCGCTGCTCCTTCACTATTGAGTAATGGCCCGCCACTATTTCCTGGAGATGCTGCGCAAGAGAATTGATAATATGTCATCCCATCAAGTATTTGTAATTGATTGATTAGACCATCACTAATAGAGAACTCTAATCCTTTTGGCGCGCCAATTATATATGCCTTAGCTCCGACTGTTGGATCGTTTTCGTCTCCTTTCAATCCAACTTTTCCATACACTTTTACTTTTATAAGTGCAAGGTCACGTTTTACATCTCTATCAATTAGACCTGATACATCGAATACCTCACCATTGGAGAATTTAGCTTCGACTTTAGTTGCATCTCTGACAACATGCCAAGCAGTCACAGCGATTCCATTCGCTGAGATTAGGAATGAAGTTCCTATAGCCGTGTTCCCATCCTTTTTGCTAACGGTCAAGGTCATCACTGAAGGAACCGATTTCTTGTATAGTTCTTCTGCCTTCATCTCCTCGCCAAAAGCAGGATACATCGATAGGCATAAGAGCAACAGGACGAACCATACGCCCTTAATATCGAATACCTGTGTCGAAAACATAGAAAGCCTCCAATGTCCAATCGGACGGTTATCTCAACTAGCCTTTCGAAAGGCCAGTAGCGTCAACTATAACCCCGCCTTATAGAAGTGTCAATGTTTACTTATAAATACAGGGACAATCATCCGCCATGCTTCCCGCCGTCCATGGCGGAAGCACCACCAGAGATGTAATTCAGCTCTTTCAGAGCCAAATTACATGAGAGGTTATGTATTTCATCACAACCCCTGTTTCTCTGCGTCGTGACAACCCCATACTCGCATCCCATGTAATCGAACCATACAACTAAACTATTCTTACCCCCACAAATCGCATTATTGGTGTCGCCGCTTACCCTCTGCATCCCCGCTTTGCTCACCCGTCCTGGCCATCCGGCATGACAGCGGGGTGTCACTCAGGTACACTGAGGGACATCTTGTTTGAAAGGTCGGGGAGAAGGGGTGTGCGTGGAGGCCGGTC
>CAIYQO010000096.1 GCA_903928345.1 uncultured bacterium
ATGTTGTGACAAGCAATCGGCGGCCACCGGCACCGGGCGGACCGCATCGGCGGTCGCAGACACCAGGACAGGAAGCGACCGCTAGGCGCTGGGGAGAGCAGCGCTGACCGGAGGAGTAGGCGTTTTCAAACGGCTTCTAAGCTCGAAAAGACCGTTCCCGCCGAACACCTAACGGGCGAATAACCACGAAACCAGGTTCGCGCACACTTGATAAGCCCCTTTCAAGGGGCGCAGCCGGTAGCCTGACGATTTATCGTCGGGTCGAAAATCAGGCAAACGGTGATCGTAAATTGACGCGTATGGGGATCAGGGGGTTGGGCGACAACAGGCCAGCGTCTCGCGCTTCATTAATCCGCATTCCGCAATCCGCAATTACCTACGCCCGTTTTACGTGTTCGTGCCAGAGGGCGGTTTTGATGTTGGCGACGACGTAGGCGCCCAGGGTGTCGAGTTTGAGGTTGGCGGCGGTGGCGTCGGCTTTGGTGAGGGTGAGCACCGGGACACCACGGAAGGTGATGTTGAGCAGGTCGTCGTGCTGGTCGGCGCCCACGTCGTACTGCTGGATGTAGGCGGCCTGCAGGCGGTGGTTGATGGAAGCGGCGGCGGCGGCGGCGCGGGTGGCGGCGTCCTGACCGTCGTTACCGGCCTCGAAGGTGAAGCAGTTCACGTCGCCCAGGCGCAGCACGTAGCCGGTGTCATTCTTCTTCGGCAAGATCACGGAAGCGCGAAAGTTCACCACGTTCCACAGGTTGATGGGGATGTGCATATCCGCGAGCTTCTTTTCCAGTGCCTTGCGCCGCTCGTCGGAGTACGGGTGCGTTTTCAGATACCCCATCTGCATCTCCGGATGATGCAGTTCGATCTGTTCGAAGCCCAGAATGACGGAGTACAGGCCCACCGGGTCGTACTTCTTCGTCTGCGCCAGGTAGTCCACGCCGTTGGCGTCCGCTTGCGCTTCCAGCTCGATGGTGTAGCCGTTCACCAGCGCTTCCTTCACCAGCTCGCTCATGGTGAGCAGGTCGGCGGCGGGCACATTCTCGTCGCGGTTCATGTAGATCATCGCCAGCATGCTCGCCACCTGCACCATGCTGGCGTTGCGCTCGTGCTCCATCAACTTTTGCGCGTGGTGGAGGGAGTTGTGCGCGATTTCGTGCGCCAGCACGCCGGCCAGCTCGTGGTCGCTCTCGACGGCGTCGAGCAGGCCTTTGGTGACGTAAATCGTGCCACCGGGGATGCTTTCCGCGTTGAGTTCGCCGGTGTCGAGGATCTTGCAGCTATAGACGACGTCGGGGCGCTGGGTGAAGGGGGCAATGGTCGCGGCGATGTCGTTCAGGTGCGCGATGGCCTTCTCGTCCTTGACCAGCTTGACCTCTTTTTCGATCTCCTCCGAAGTGTGCTTGCCCAACTCGGCCTCGGCGCGGGTGGTGCCGGTGAAGGGTTTCTTGACGGCCGTGGCTGGCGTCGTGGCGGCGGGAGGGGTGGCGACAGGCGCGGTGGTCTCCGCCGCCATGCCGGGCAGCAGGCCGAGAAGTGCCAGAGAGAGCCAGACCGCGAAGGCGCGCATGGACAATCCTTTCCGCCGAGTAAGCCACTGAAAGCTGCGTGCTCAGTATACCACGGCGCCGGTGTCGGTAATCGACGCGGGGTGTGCACTTTCCTCGTCATGCGAGGGACACTGCGCACGCACGGTCTCCGCAATGCCGCGGGCGTCCAGGCCCAGGCGGGCGAGGAGGGTGGCGCGCGGCCCCTGGCCGACAAAGGCGTCGGGCAGACCGAGCGTAATGAGGGGCACGGTGAGGCCGGCGGTGCGCAGCGCGGCTTCCACCGCGGAGCCGAAGCCGCCCGCCAGTGTGTTCTCCTCTACCGTCACCAGCAGCGGCGTGCGCGCGGCTACCGCGCGCAGCGTGGCGATGTCCAGCGGTTTGGCGAAGCGCGCGTTGACCACGGTTACCTCGATGCACGCCTCCGCCAGCAGCGCGGCGGCGTCCAGCGCGGGCTTCACCATGGCGCCGATGGCCACCAGCGCGGCGTCCGCCCCTTCACGCAGCACGGCGGCTTTGCCCGCGGCAATCCCCGCCAGGTCGCCGGCTTCCGTCAGCGCCGCGCGGCCTTTCGGGTAGCGGATGGCGTATGGGCCGTCCTGCGCCAGCGCGGCGGTGAGCATGGCATCGAGTTCGTTCATGGTAGCTGGCGCCGCCACGGTGAGGCCGGGGATCAGGGAGAGAAACGACAGGTCGAAGACGCCGTGGTGGGTGGGGCCGTCTTCGCCCACGATGCCCGCGCGGTCGAGGGCCAGCACCACCGGCAGCCCTTGCAGGCACACGTCGTGCACCACCTGGTCGAAGGCGCGCTGCAGGAAGGTGGAATACACCACCGCCACCGGGCGCAGCCCCTCGACGGCCATCCCCGCGGCCAGCGTCACGGCGTGTTCCTCCGCCATGCCCACGTCGAAGAAGCGCGCCGGATATTGCCCCATGAATTCCGTCAGCCCGGTGCCGTCGCACATGGCGGCGGTGATCGCCGTCACGCGCGGGTCTTCGGCGGCCAGCCGGCACATGCTGCGTCCGAAGGCCTCGGTGAAGGTGTCGCCGGCGGGCTCCGTCAGCGGCTCGCCCGATTCCAGGTCGAAGGCGGGCACCCCGTGCAGGCGCGAGCTGTGCGTCTCCGCCGGCGTATACCCCTTGCCTTTCACCGTCAGCACGTGCAGTAGCACCGGGCCGGCCAGGCGCTTCGCCTGTTGCAGGGCGCTGATCAGCGAGGGCAGATCGTGGCCGTCCACCGGGCCGAGATAGGTGAAGCCCAGGTCTTCGAAGAGCATGCCGGGGATGAAGACCTGCTTCACGCCGGATTTCAGGCGCTCTACCAGGTCCACCACCGTCTCGCCGCCGGGCAGGCGTTGCATGAGCGCCTCGAACTGCTCCTTGGCGCGGCGGTAGCCCGGCTCGCTGCGCGCGCGGGAGAGGTAGCGCGCCATCGCCCCCACGTTGGGGGAGATCGCCATGGCGTTGTCGTTGAGCACGACCAGGAGATTGGTGAGCGAGTGCCCGGCGTCGTTGAGGGCTTCCAGCGCCATGC
Source organism: uncultured bacterium (assembly GCA_903928345.1). Taxonomy (GTDB): domain Bacteria; phylum Armatimonadota; class Hebobacteria; order CAIYQO01; family CAIYQO01. The sequence continues at coordinate 3,076 of CAIYQO010000096.1, forward strand.
CGGAGGTGAGGGCGCCGTCACCGATGATCGCAATGACCCGCCCGGGCGTCTGCTGCAGCGCCCGCGCCCGCGCCATGCCCATCGCCGCCGAAATAGAGGTGCCGCCGTGCCCCGCATCAAAGGCGTCGTGGACGCTCTCGTGCCGCTTGGCGAAGCCGGATAACCCGTCGAGTTGCCGCAGGGTGGAGAAGAGCGCCTGCCGCCCGGTGAGCAACTTGTGCGTATAGGCCTGGTGGCTGACATCCCACACCAGCCGGTCGATCGGGCTCTCGTAGACGTAGTGGAGCGCGAGGGTCAGCTCCACGACGCCCAGGTTCGAGCCCAGGTGTCCGCCCGTCTTGGTCAGCGACTCCAGCAGGAAGTCCCGTATTTCCGCCGCCAGTTGCGGCAATTGGTCACGCGGGATCCGCTTCAGGTCGGCGGGCCCGCTGATCGTCTCCAGTAGCGTCGTCACGCGGAACAATACCCTTCAGATAGCAATGCCGGCTGCCCGCCGGCGCGCAAACACACCATTATACCGCCCCTGCGCCATCCTGGGAACCGCCCAGGTGTAAATGGCACCGGGCGTTGGTGACGGATGGAGACGCGGAGCGGTGGGTGGGGCGGAAACGGGGTGGCATTAGCCCGTAGGGCATGGGCGCCGTCCCATGCCATGTTTACGATGATTTGATCCGATGGAGCAGGGAGTTACGCTTTTCGTGCGCAGACGTCAACTTTATCCGGCGGCTCCAGCGGAACAGAAAAGCGACGGGAAGGCATGGGACGGCGCCCATGCCCTACACGAATTATTCGTATTCCTCTTCGATATCTTCTTCCTCGTCCTCTTCTTCCTCCGCCCCCTCCGCCAGCGCCACCGTCGGCGCGGCGGCTTCAGCCTCGGCTTCCGCCCGTTCCTGCGCGCGGCGGCGGAGGCGAAGGGCGGCGAAGAGGATGAAGAGCAGCGCGATGGGGGCGTAGGCCACGGGGGAGTTGAGCAGGATGAGCCAGTACAGATATCCCGGCACCTGCTGCTGCCATCCCTGCCACCATGCCTGCGTGGTAAGGCCGGTCGCCTGGTAGAGCGCCTCGTCGAAGGGCATGTCGTGCGCCAGGTTGTCGATGAGGCGGCGGAGCGCGCCGGGGTAGTTCAGCTCCAGCCACGCCATCATCGCGCGGCTCTGCACGTAGGCGGCGTCGGTGAGGGCGGGGTTTTCGAACGCGTAGCGCAACTCCGCGAGGGAGAGCACGCCGTTGCGGTGGATCAACTGCGCGATCATGCGGTACTGATCCGGCGACAGCGGTTCGGAAAAGTGCCCGGCCAGCCCCTCGTTCACCCACGTTGGCAGCCGGTCGATATTCTCCCCCAGCCGCTGATTGAGGATGCTGTGCGTCAGTTCGTGCGCGAAAGTGGGGCCGAGAGACCAGGCGGGTTCGGCGGCGTCGATGCGGATGAGGCCGCTGGGCTGGTAGCTCACCCCTTCGAGATAGGGGTTTTTGCCGGCGTCACGGTAGAAGTCCGACCGGTTGGTGTAGGCGAAGACGGGGAAGGGGCCGGGGTGCGCCAACCCCAACGCGCCGCCGATGCGCGGCAGGTCGCGTGCCGCCATCGCGAGAAGCGTCTCCGCCAGCGCCGGGTTTTCCCCCTGCGTGAAGATCACCACCCCCGGCGCGCGATGGGCCGTCCACTCCGCCGCGCGGAGGGGTAAGACGGCGAGTATGAGGGCGAGCAGCAGGAGCGGGCGCACGCGTTACTCCTTCAAATACGAATCCAGCGCCTCGCGCAGGTAGGCGCGGGCGCGGGCCAGGCGGGACTTCACCGTGCCGATGGGCAGGCTCAATATCCGCGCGATCTCCTCCACCGGCTGGTCGTCCAGGTGGTGCAGCACCAGCACGGCGCGGTGGTCGGGCGACAGGCCGCCGATGGCGCGGGCCAGCGTACCGCGGAGTTCCGCATCGAGCAGGTGTCCGGCGCCGTCGGGCTCCGGCGCGGGCAGCTCCCACGCGGTCAGCTCCTCGCTGCCGGGCGGGGCGGCGTCGAGTGAATAGGTGACCGGGCGCACGCGCTTCAGGTGATCCCGGCACCGGTTGGTGACGATGATGCGTATCCACCGCGCAAAGGTCTCCCCCGCGCGCAGCGTGCCGAGTTGCCGCCAGGCGCGCACGAAGGTGTCCTGCGCCACGTCGGCGGCGTCGTCCGCGTTGCCCAGCATCCTGTAAGCAATGGCGTACACCGCGCGCTGGTAGGCCTGAAAGAGGGCGTGGAAGGCGTCCCGATCCCCCGCGCGGGCCGCCGCCACCCACGCCGCGTCGCGCCGCGCCTCCGCGGTGGGGCCGTCTCCGTCCATCAATGTCAGCGTCTCCGTACGCACTGCCGCACATCTTCGCCGCCCGGGGATGCTTTTCCCCCTTTCTACCACGAACATGCTGGCATTAACCCCGCCGAATTCGCGCAGCGAATACGGCTGCGGTTTACCAACGGTAAACTCTGCCGAATAGGTGTATTGATATAGCATTTGGGTTATATAGAAATAGTGGCGCGTGCTGCAGCGCGCGCGGGTATGCTACAATGCATCAGATATAAGGAGAAGGTATGCCAGAGGTCAAATTTAACGTCGAAGGCATGAGCTGCGGCGGTTGCGCACGCAGTGTGGAACGCAAACTGCTGAACACCATGGGGGTGAAAAGCGCCGTCGTGGACCTGGCCGCCGCGCAGGCGGACGTACAGTATGAAGAAGGCGTCGTCGACCCCGCGCGGCTGACGGCGGCGATTGAGTCGTTGGGGTTCAAGGTGGTGTAGCGCGGCACCGTGGCATGGGCGTCTCGCCCATGATATTCACGGGCGAGACGCCCATGCCACGAGGGGACATCATGGGCGAGACGCCCATGCCACGGAGATATGGAGTTATTCCGTCGTGAAACGCATCACGCTGCCAGTCGAGGGGATGCACTGCGCCAGTTGCGCGGCGGCGATCGATCGCCGGTTGACGCGCGAGCCGGGCGTGGCGGAAAGCGCGGTCAACTATGCCACCAATACCGCGTCGGTGGCATATGACGAGGCCGCGACGGCCCCGGCGCAACTGGTCGAGGCGGTGCGTGACGCCGGGTACGACGTGACGGTGCTCACTGTCACCTTCCCGCTGGGCGGCATCAGTTGCGCCGCCTGCGTGGCGCGCATCGAAAAGGCGCTCAACGCCGCGACGGGGGTGCTCACCGCCACGGTGAACTTTGCCACCAATACCGCCATGGTGACCTACCTCGCCGGGGCCACCACCCCCGCCGCGCTGCACGACGTGGTGCGCGACGCCGGGTATGAGGTGCCGGTAGGCACGGAGGAGACCCCCACCTTGCTCGACGTGCAGCGCGAGCACACCGCGCGCGAGCTGGCCGAGTTGCGCCGCGCGTTATGGGTTGCCATCTCCTTGGGCTCGGTGGTCACCGTGGTCAGCCACCTCACGCTGTTCCTTCCCGTGGGCCCTGCCGCGAGCCGGGGCATCGCCTGGGGGCTGCTTGTGCTGGCCTCTATCGTGCAGTTCGGGCCGGGGCGGCGGTTTTACGGCAGTGCGTGGAAGGCGTTGCGGCACTTCAGCGCGGACATGAACACCCTTATCGCCCTCGGCACCACCGCGGCATGGGCGTACAGCGCGCTGGTGGTGATCGTACCGGGGTGGTTCGGCGCCGGGCACGATCTGCTGCACATGCTCTACTTCGACACCTCGGTGGTGATTATTGCGCTCATCCTGCTCGGGCGCTACTTCGAGGCCCGCGCGCGCTCGCGAGCTTCCGACGCCATCCGCAAGCTGGTGGGCTTGCAGCCGAAGACCGCCCGCGTGCAGCGCGGTGAGGCAGAAGTGGAAATCCCCGTCGCCCAGGTGCAGCCCGGCGACCGCGTGGTGGTGCGCCCGGGCGAAAAGGTGCCGGTGGACGGCACGCTGCTGGAAGGCCGCTCCACCCTGGACGAGTCGATGCTCACCGGCGAGGCGCTGCCCGTGGAGAAGGGGCCGGGGGACACGGTGATCGGCGCCACCCTCAACCGCACGGGCAGTTTCGTTTTTCGCGCCGACCGCGTGGGCGGCGACACGGTGCTGGCGCAGATCGTGCGGCTGGTGGAACAGGCGCAGGGGAGCAAGGCACCCATCCAGCGCCTCGCCGACCGCGTGGCCGGGGTCTTCGTGCCGGTGGTGCTGGGCCTCGCGCTCGTGACACTGGTCGTGTGGCTCTTCTTTGCGCCGTTGCCGCAGGCGCTGCTCTACTTCGTGGCGGTGCTCATTATCGCCTGCCCGTGCGCCATGGGCTTGGCGACGCCGACGGCCATCATGGTCGGCACCGGGCGCGCGGCGGAGATGGGCATCCTGATCAAAGGCGGTGAGGTGCTGGAGCGCGCCTATGCCCTCACCACTATCGTCCTCGACAAAACAGGCACCCTTACCCGTGGTGAACCGGCCGTGACGGCGGTGCAAACGTTCGGCGTGGCGGAGGACGACCTCCTCGCCCGCGCGGCGGCGGCGGAGCGCGGCTCCGAGCATCCCCTGGGTGAAGCCGTGGTGCGCGCGGCGCAGGCACGCGGGCTGGCGCTGCCCCTCGCGACGGAGTTCGCCGCGCTGCCCGGGCGCGGGGTGGAGGCCACGGTCGACAGCGCGCGCTTGCTCCTCGGCAACGCGGCGCTGCTGACCGAGCGCGGGGTCGAGATCGCACCCGCTGACAGCGCCGCCCTCACCTCGGCGGGCGCCACACCCCTCTTCGTCGCCGCCGACGGCGTGCTCATCGGCGTCATCGGGGTTGCGGACACTTTGCGCCCCTCGGCGGTGGACGCCGTGCGCCGGCTGAAGGCGCTGGGGCTCACTACCATCATGCTCACCGGCGACCACCGCGCGGTGGCGGAGGCCGTGGGGGCGGCGGTGGGGGTGGACCGCGTGATCGCCGACGTGCTGCCCGCGGACAAGGCGGCGGAGATTACGCGGCTGCAGCAGGCGGGCGCGGTGACGGCGATGGTGGGCGACGGCATCAACGACGCCCCGGCGCTGGCACAGGCGGACATCGGCATCGCCGTGGGCAGCGGCAGCGACGTGGCGCTGGAAGCCTCCGACATCACCCTCATCGGCGACGATCTCTCCGGCGTGGTGGTGGGCATCGACCTCAGCCGCCGCACGCTGCGCACCATCAAGCAAAACCTCTTCTGGGCGTTCATCTACAACGTCCTCGGCATCCCCATCGCCGCCGGCGCGCTCGCGCACTGGGGGATCACCCTCAACCCCATGTTCGCCGCGCTTGCGATGGCCTTCAGCAGCGTCTTCGTAGTGACCAACTCCCTCCGCCTGCGCGGCTACCTGCCGCCGCAGTAGGGGACGAGAAACCACAGATTTCACAGATTTTCACAGAGGGTTGGGCCGGGGTGGAAGGGCGATGACCTGATCAGGTCGGATCTTGGTCACCGTTTGGAAAGGGGCTAAGAGCCCGGCCCGCTGATAGGGAAGGTTCAGATCGGCAGCACTGTTTGGAAGCTCGACGGCAGTCGCGCGCGCGGGTGAAAATGATAGTGCCCATGATCGATTTTTCCACCTTCGCCTGGGGGGAAAATCGACAACTGGCTTTGCACCGGCAACGGGCGCGCGACTGGCCGTCATGCTTCCATACAGTGCTGTACTGCTTACCCTTGCCTGCAGTCGAGCCGGGCTCCTAGCCCCTTTCCAAACAGTGACATTCAATCTACCGGTACTGTCCTCGCTTCCAGTTTCTGGTACAACAATCCCCTCCTTTGTGCCTTTGTGGTTCAACGCGTTATAATACCCCCATGCAGACTCTCACCACGACCATCATTCCCGTGCGCTGGACGGAATCGGCGCTGGAGATTCTCGATCAGCGGTTGCTGCCGGGGGAGGAGCGCTACCTGGCGTGCCGGCGGGTGGAGGAGGTGGCGGAGGCTATCCGCACGCTGGCGGTGCGCGGGGCGCCGTTGATCGGGGTGACCGCCGCCTACGGCATGGCGCTGGCAGCGCGGGTTGCGGGATCACGTGACGAGGTGGAAGCCTACCGCGCGCTCCTCGCGAGCACCCGGCCTACCGCGGTGAATCTCTTTTGGGCGCTGGAGCGCTGCCGTCGGGTGATGGATGCCGTTGCCGACGCCGACCTGGCCGCGGCGCTGCTGACGGAGGCGCGGGCGATCCACGCCGAGGACGCGGCGGCTTGCCGGGCGATGGCCGCGGCGGGGGTGCCGCTCTTTCCGGAGGGCTCGCGCGTGCTCACCCACTGCAACACCGGGGCGCTGGCCACCGGGGGCATCGGCACCGCGCTGGGGGTGATCCGCGCCGCCCACGCCGCCGGGCGCGTTAGTCATGTGTGGGTGGACGAGACGCGCCCCCTGCTGCAGGGTGCCCGGCTGACCGCGTGGGAATTGCAGCGCGACGGCATCCCCTACCGCGTGCTCTGCGACAACATGGCCGCAGCTCTCATGCGCGCCGGGCAGGTGGAGGTGGTGATCGTCGGCGCCGACCGTATCACGCGCAACGGGGATTTCGCCAATAAGACAGGCACCTACGGCGTGGCCGCGCTGGCCCACGCGCACGGCATCCCCTTCTACGTGGCCGCGCCCTTCTCGACGGTCGACACGGCGCTCGCCGACGGCGAGGCGATCCCGGTAGAGTTCCGTGCGGAGGACGAAATACGCCGCTGCGGTGCCACGCTCCTCACCCCCGCCGATGCCCCGGCGTGGAACCCCTCCTTTGACGTCACCCCCGGTACGCTGGTCGCCGGCTTCGTCACCGAGCGGGGGGTGGTGAGGCCGCCGTTTGCGTGAATAACCCTCGCCTGTCGGCGTACCCTCACCCCTTTGAGGACGGGGCGAGGGTAAGTCGCGCGGTTACTCCGCCGTCCGCTTATCCAGCACCCGTTTCGCCTTCCCCTGGCTGCGTTCCAGGGTTTGCGGCTCGACGAGTTTGACCTTGATCGAGAGGCCGAGGGCGCTGTGGAGGCGTTTGGCAAGGAGCTTTTGCAGGTCGGTGAGGGCGCTCATGCTCTGGTTGAAGAGGCTCTCGGAGATCTCCACCCACACTTCCAGCGTGTCCAGGCTGCCGTCGCGGGTGATGACCAGCAGGTAGTGCGGCGAGGTGCCTTCCGTCTGCATGAGCACGTGCTCGATCTGCGTGGGGAAGACGTTGACGCCGCGGATGATGAGCATGTCGTCGGTGCGGCCGGTGACGCGGGTCATGCGCGCGGTGGTGCGTCCGCAGGGACAGGGAGCGGTGGTGATGGCGGTGAGGTCGCGCGTGCGGTAGCGCAGGATGGGCAGCGCTTCCTTCCACAGCGGGGTGACGATCAGCTCGCCGATCTCCCCCTCCGACACCGGCATCCCGGTAACGGGGTCGAGCACTTCCCAAATATACAGGTCCTCGGCGATGTGCATACCATCCTTCACCGCCGCGCACTCGCCGGAGAAGCCGGGGCCGCCGAGTTCGCTCATGCCGTAGTTGTCGGTGGCGGACAGGCCCAGCGCGGTCTGAATGCGCCCGCGCATCCCCTCCGTCCACGGTTCGGCGCCGAACAGACCCCATTTGAGGTGGATATCGGTGCCCAGCGCCAACCCGCGGTCTTTCGCCTGCTCGGCCAGATACGCGGCGTAGGACGGCGTGGAAATGAGCGCGGTGGAGCCGAAGTCGGTCATATAGAGGAGCTGCCGGTCGGTGTTGCCGGAGGAGACGGGCACCACGGTAGCGCCCACGCGCTCCAGGCCGTAGTGCAGCCCGAAACCGCCGGTGAACATGCCGTAGCCGAAGGAGATCTGCGCGATGTCGCGGTCGGTCACCCCGGCGGCGGTAATCATGCGCGCCAGCAGCTCCGTCCAGGTGTCCAGGTCGCGGCGCGTGTAGCCGACCACCGTCGGTTTGCCGGTCGTCCCGCTGGAGGAGTGGATGCGCAGCAGCTCCTGCGGCGGCACGGCGAAGAGGCCGAAGGGGTAAGAGTCGCGGAAGTCCTGCTTCGTCGTAAACGGCAGCGTGCGGATGTCCTCCAGCGTGCGGATGTCCGCCGGGCGCACCCCGGCGGCGTCCATCTTGGCCCGGTAGGCGGGCACGCGCGCGTAGCTGTACGCCACGGTTTCCTGCAGCCGCGTCAACTGTTGGGTGGCGATGGTCGCGCGATCGGCGCATTCCCACGCGGGATCCCAGATATGTTCCGCCATCGTCATCGTCACACCGTCACTCCTTCGGGGGTTTCTTCCAGCGGCTTGACCTCACCGAAGGCCGAGGCGAGCAGCTCCGGCGACGGCGGGGTGGTGAAGAGGCTGACGATGGGCATGACGATCATCGGCACGAACATGGTGATCGCGCCGGCGATGGGCACCCCTGCCGACCCCCAACCCCAGTCGGGGAAAAGGAGCACGGCGCAGGCGAGGCCGGAGAAGATGCCGGCATAGACACCCGCTCGTGTGGCGCGTTTCCAGAATAGGCCAAGCAGGTAAGGAGCCAGAAAGACGCCGGCCAGCGTGCTCCACGACATCGCCATCAAGTTCACGATAAAGGTTGGAGGTTTGAGCGCCAGCGCAAGTGAGCAGCCGACGAAGACTACACAGAGCACACGCAGCAGCACCATGGTCTGTTTCGGGTTGGCATGGCGGTTCACGAAGGCGCCGAAGAGATCTACGGATATCGCCGAGCTGGAGACCAGCACCAGCGACGACAGACTGGACATTGACGCGGAGAAGACCATGAGCACGATGATGAGCACCAGCACGCGCGGCAGCCCGGCATTCACGATGAAGAAGGGCATGATTTTATCCCATAGGGGGCCATGGGGGCTCATTAGCTCCGGCGGCAGGTGCGGGCCGAAGAAGAGGTGGGTCAGCGCTCCGCTGTAGTAGGCGCCGAAGGCCATGAAGATGGAGAAGATACCCGCGATGACTACCGCGCGCTTCACGTCGGCCCGGCTGCGGATGGAGTAGAACTTCTGCACCATCTGCGGCAGCGCCCACGGCCCGAAGCTGGTGATGATGACCAGCCCGAGCAGACTCATCCACCCCGGCGCCGTCACCTGCAGCCAGCCCGCGCCCATCGGCTTGGCGGCGCCCGTGATGCCCGGCGCCGCGGAGGGATCGGAGAGGAGCATGGCCGTGGCGTGATGGAAGCCGCCGAAGTGGTGCGCCAGCAGGTAGACCATGAGCATCACGCCGGCGAATTCCACGATGCCGCGTAGGAAGTCGCTGACCGCCACCGCGAAATAGCCGCCCATCACCAGGTAGACGGCGGTGAGCGCGGTAAGCAGATAGAGCGCCTGCAGGTAGTCGATGTTGAGCGTGAGGGCGAAAAGGTAGCTCATGCCCATGAGCACGGAGGCGGAGTAAGGCACCAGGAAGATGAAGACGACCAACGCCGAAATGGCCTGCAGCGTTTTGGAGTCATAGCGCGCGCGCAGGAATTCCGGCATGGTGATGGCGTTCAGGCGTTCCGTCATCTCACGCGTGCGCCCGGCGAGGATGAGCCAGGAGAGCACGGTGCCGATGAGGGTGTTGCCGAGGACGATCCACATGGTGTGGATACCGAAGCCCCACCCGAGCTTGCCCGCGTAGCCGATGAAGAGCACGGCGGAAAAGTAGGTGGTACCAAAGGCGAAGGCGCTCATCCACGGGCCGAGGGTACGGCCGCCGAGGAAGAAATCCCCCACGTTTTTGGTGCGGCGCATGCTCCAATAGCCGATCCCGAGCATGACGAGAACGTAGGCGACGACAATGACGACGTAGCTGGTATGCATGATGTAGTTACATCCCCTCTAATTCCGGTACGGTGACCAGGGGTATTTGCTCCTCGCGCAGGATCGCTTCGCTGGCAGTGACGTTTTCCACCCCGAAGGCGATGATGGACTGCACGATGGCATACGCGTATTCGACGTTCAACCCGTGCTGGGCGAAGCCCGCCAGCGCGCGCGCCAACCCGCCCGGCACGTCGGGCACCCGCGCCAGGATCACCGGCCCCTCATGCACGGTGAACTTGGCGTCACGCAGCGCCGCCACGGCCTCCGCCTCTTTGTTCACGATGAGGCGCAGAATGCCGAAGTCGGCGGTATCCGCCACGCTGAACCCGCGGATATTGATATCCTGTCCGCCCAATATGCGGGTCACTTCCGCCAGCCGACCGGCGGTATTATCCAGAAACACGGAGAGCTGGGTGACGGCCATGGGACTTCTCCTTCAGACCAAAGGGAGGGTAATACGGCGCTGACCATGCGTCGTAATGGTAATAAACCTTAATACAACGCGTCGCGGCAAATTCCTGCTAATACGCGGAAAAAGTGCGAAAGAAAATCGGAAAAGTAGTGAATTGTCGTTAAGTAAATACGGTGCGGACAGGGGCAATATAAGCGTATTTTAAATTTCGCTCTGATGGAAGTCGGGGCTGTCGGACGGCTATGCTCTTTGATTCATCTTTGCCGCTACAGTCTGCGTGTCTATCCTTCGGTCTGTAGCGCATGGGCGCCGTCCCATGCCTGCCCGTCGCAATTCTATGCCGATGGAGCCCACAGCGAAGCGCCGTGACAACCTTGGGAGGGCGAGCGTACCCGCGAGCCGCGCGCAAATGAGCTGGGATCGATACCAGACGACGGTCTGGATGTGTGCAGGGGTTTCACGTCCAGGCCGTCTTTTTGTCAGCTACCGTTGCCTCGCGCGCGGCTCGCGGGGACGCTCGCCCTCCCAAAAATTGCGTCAGCCGTTGCTCGCTGCTCCATCTGCTGCCAGAGCCGTAAACAATCGTCAAATAGCATTAGTCCGTTCATGCGAAAGGGAGAGCGACGCTCGCATTGCGTGCGCTATCGACCCTTCGCTTTGCGGTTTTACGCTAAACCGCTTCCATATCCCGGCACTTATGCTACAATAGGGTACTTATCCCCAAGTGAGGTGCCCCATGCGTCGTTTTTGCGGGTTGGTGTTGCTCCTGGTCGTGCTGGTGGTGGGCGCGTATGCGCAACCGGCGCCGTTGAAGGTGGTCGGCGTGCTCGGTAACAGCGCGGGACTGCGCGATTTGCCGGTGCCGTATGCCTTTTACACCGGCATCGCGCTGGACACGAAGGGGCGGCTGTACCTGGCCGGTGCCGCGGAGGGGATCGTCGTCACCGATCAGGACGGCCGCTGCCTGGCGGTGCTCCCCCTGCCGGGACTGGACGGCGGCATGATGGTGCGCTCGCTGCTCTGCCGCGCGGGGGACGGCATCTACTGCGTCGCCTCGCGCGGGTACCAGACGAAGGGCGCGCTCTACCGCATCGACACCACCCCCGCGGACGCTGGCAAGCTTGCCGCGGTGCAGGTGCTCACCGGCGAGGGCACGTGGGCCATCTCGCCGACGCCGGACAATACGGGCCGGGTGCTGGTCGGCATGTCGCTCATTGAAAAGAAGAAGTATACCGTCGCCGCCTACGATCCGGCGACGAACAAGGCCGTGGCGCTCTTCACGCTGGACATGCCCGCGGGCGCCACCTCCCCCTGGCGGCACGTCATCCAGGTGGACGCCGACGGGCTGCTCTCCATCGAGCACGCGGGCGGGGTGAACTGGGCGGGCCGCTACACCGTTGACGGCGAGAAGAAGGGCGATCCGCTGCCTGGGCAACTCATGGACGGCCTGCGCTATATCTTTGGCTACGAAGGCGGGCTGCGCCGGCTGGACGCGGAGGGCACCAAGCCCGCGCCGGGCGAATGCGGCGCGGGGGTGGGCGAGTTGCGCATGGCGGCGCAGGTGGTGCGCGACGGCGAGCGCTACTTCTTCGTGGGCCGCGGCGGCGCGCTGGAGGCCAAGTGGTCGGGCACGAATTTCGCCTACACCCGGCGCATCGGCGCGCTGAGTCTCACCGACCTGGTCGACGACGGCACCTCGGTGCACGGGCTTGCGTATACCACCGCCGGTAATAACGACGTGCAGCATCTCGTCCACGTGCCGAAGGCGCAGCCCATCGGACAGGTCCTCGGTGTGGAGGGTGCGCTACACAGTAAAAACGTGCTCGCCCTCGCCCCCGCGCCGTATGGCACGGTGCTCGTGTACCGCGGCGCCAAGGGGTTGTCCATTGCCTATCAGCGCGAGCGCGACTGGTGGTATGACGTGCCGGTACCCGAGTTGCAGGATATCGGGCAAGCCGCCGCACAGGGGAATAAGCTGCTACTCGCCGACCCGAAGTCCGGCACGATCTGGGCGCGTCCGCTGACGGATAAAGACGCCGCCGTCACGCCGTGGAAGACCAACATGCCCGCCGTCACCGGTCTCGCGGTCGGTCCTGACGCCGTGTATATCGCCAACGCCACCCGCGTGGTGCGCCTCTCCCCCGACGGCGCGACGGTGGCGTGGACTTCCGCCGAAACCTACAAGGGTATCCGCCGCCTCGCCGCCACCGCGGAGTTCGTCTACGTCTGCGACACGGCGGGGCACATCGTGGACCAGCTCGACGCGAAGACGGGCGCCGTGCTGGCGCGCCTGGGCACGCCGGGCACGCCCGGGCACACGCTGACGACCCTGAATGCCCCCACCGCCGTGGTGGCGGATGCCGACGGCGTCTACATCGCCGACAACGGCAACGGGCGCATCCTCGTCGCCACCACCACCCTGTGGCAACCGGAAATCCGCCCGCTACCGCGTGAGGACGCCAAGCCGGTTACGGCGGTGACGCTCAACGTGAAGCCGCCCGTTGCCGGGCGTATGAGCGTGAACATTTACGACGCCCACGACCTTACCGTGCGCCAGCTCGTTTGCGCGCAACCGAGCACGCAAACAAGTCTCCCGTGGGACGGTCGCGATCTGTTCGGTCGCTGGGTGGCACCGGGCACGTATACCTACCACGGCATCATCGCGCCGAAGTTCTCGTTGAAATACGTCACCAGCATCGCGCAGAGCGGCAACCCGCCCTACCGCACCGCCGACGGCAAGGGAAGCTGGGGCGGCGTATGGGGCTACGTGATGGACATCTGCCCCGTCACCCCCGACCCGAACAGTGACATCGTGGTGCTGTGGGCCTTCGAAGAGGGCGAGGGCGGCCTGATCCGCATGAGCCAGGACGGCGAAGTGCGCTGGAAACAGCACCTGGCGTGGTGGTTGAAGGGCACCCAGCACGCGGTGGCCAGCGACGGCACGAATATCTACATCACCTGCGCCAGCGCCCTCAACGCGCCGGAAGGGCAGACGAATTATGGCGGCGACATGCGCCGCCCCCTGCTCTGGCGCGTGGATGCCGCCACCGGCGCGCTGAAATACTACGCGAAGGACCAGGACAAGCAGCCGATGTACGGCGAGTACGTGAAGACGGAGCACGTCGCCACCGACCTGGCCTGCGCCGACGGCAAGCTTTACCTCACCTCGCCCGCGCAGCACACCGTCTTCGTCATCGACGCCGCCACGGCGGCGCAGGTCGCGGCGTGGCCGCTGGACGACCCCTCCGGCGTGGCGGTGGACGCGAAAGGCCGCCTGCTCGTCGGCAACGGCAACACCGTCGTTAGCCTGGACGCCGCGGGCAAGGTCATCGCCACCGTGGCCGATCTCGGCGCGCCGGTCTGGGGCCTCACCGCGCTGCCCGGCGGCGGATTTGCCGCCACCACGGGCGGCGCGCGCCAGCAGGTCGTCTGCTGCGACGCCGATGGCAAGGTCACGCGCACCCTCGGGAAGACCGGGGGGCGTCCGAAGTGTGGCAAAATGCAGCCGGAGAACTTCCGCGATCCGGTGGGGTTGTGCGCCGTCGGCAACGGGCGGCTCTTCGTCGCGGAGAGCGCCGCACCGAAGCGCTTCACCCGCTGGTCCGCCGCGGGGGCGCTGGAGCGTGAATTCCAGGGTCCGTACTATTACAGCGGCATGTTCGCGGTGGACGACGCCCAGCCGGAATATGTCTACGGCGACACCCACGGCGATCTGATCCGCTACAAGGTCGACTACACTACCGGCAAGTGGAGCGTGGACAGCTACTGGATCGGCGTCTACGCCGACACCGGCATCCCCGCCAAGTGGTGGGCGCGCATCCGTCATCGCGATGGAAAAACGTACTGGTGCAGCGGCAGCGGCGGCATCGTGGAGCTGAAGGACGACTCCTTCCGCGGCGTGGCCGCCGTCTACAGCGGCTGGGTGGAAAAGGCCGCCGACGGCAACATCAGTTGGGTGGAATGGAAGAAGAAGACCGGCCTGAAGGGCACCTGGAGCGACCTGAACGGCGACGGCAAGCCGCAGGCGGACGAGTGGCAGGTCACCGACAAACCCGCCTTCCCGGTGGATAACGGCGGGCCGCAGCAGGGGTGGGGCGCCTACTTCGACGAGAACTTCGACCTCTACATGCACGACTGGTCGGACAGCGAGCCGGGCGGCGTGTGGAAGCTGCCCGTGGTGTGGAAGAACGGCACGCCGACCTACAACTGGGAGACGGCGAAGCGCGTGGCGCTGCCGCTGCTCGACCGCGGCATCGCCCACGGCGCGCCCGGCGCGCGCACCGCCTACGCCGCCGACGGCGCTGTGTATGCCTTCAACGGCGGCTATAACTCCCTCAACCTACCCGGCGTCGGCCACGGCCACGACTGGGAATTCTCGCAGATCACCAAATACGATCCTGCCACCGGGCTGCCGTTGTGGCACGCGGGCACCCGCGCCGCCAGCTTCGTCGCCCCCGGCCAGATGTATTGTCCCACCGGCCCAGCGGGGATCATCAACGACTACCTCTTCTGGACGGACGAAAACAGCCTCGTGCACGCCTGGGATGTGCAGCACGGCCTGTACGTCGATACGCTGCTGGACGACCCCTCCCGCGATCCGGTACCCACGCCGTATACCGTGTGGGTGGAGCTGTTCAACACGCGCATCTTCCGCCACCCCGTCACCGGCAAGGTGTACCTGATGGCCGCCAGTGACGCCATCCACGTCTACGAGGTGCTCGGGACGGACAAGGCGGCGGTGCCATTCAAAGGCACCGTGACCGTCACCGCGGCGGACATCGCCTCGGCGAAGGCGCAGGAGGCGGAACGCACCGCCACCGGCGTGCGCACGCTGACGATCCCCCGCGCGAAGACAATGAAGATCGACGGCGACCTGACCCCGTTCCTCAATGCCCCCGCCGCAGTGCTGCAACTGAAGCCCACCGCGCAAGGCACCGTGCGCCTGCTGTACGACGCGCAGAACCTCTATCTGGCCGCGGACGTGCTGGACGACTCGCCGTGGAAGAACGCCGGCACGGACAACACCGCCCTCTTCAAAACGGGAGACGAGGTGAGCCTGTGGCTGGGCGCGAACAACGCGAACCGCACCGCGGGGCTGGGCGACGTGCGCCTCCTCTTCGCCCCCACCGCCGACGGCGCCGGGGTGCGCGTGATGGCGTACCGCGCGAAGGTGGCCGTGGGCGCCAAGCCCGTCACCTTCCGCTCCCCCGCCGGCTGGTACACGGTGGACGCGGTGGATACCCTCACCGACGTGCCCGCCGCGGTGAAGGTGCTGCCCAACGAGTACCGGCTCGAAGCCGCCATCCCGTGGCGCCTCCTGGGCGGCCTGCCCGCGGGCAATCGCTTCGGGCTGGATCTCTCGCTCAACTTCAGCGACCCCGCCGGGCAACGCAACACCGCCCGCATGCACTGGGCGCGCAACGGCGCCGCCATCGTCTACGACCTCCCCACCGAGGCCCGCCTGGAACCGGGTACGTGGGGGGTGGGGGAGTTGGCGCCGTAACGGCTGTCTCACCGTTATACGGGTGCGGGGCGCGTACGGGTTTGTTCCCGTTACGCGCCCCGCCCTTTCCACCAAGCAGCGGCATCTGGTAAAATATCCGCATCGCCCCGCTATTGGTGCTACGCACTACAGGGGCTGGGGGGATATGAGGAAAATCTTCGCGGTTCTGGTAATTTCGTTGTTGCTGCCGCTCTGCCTTCGCGCGGCGGCGCCCGCGCTGACGGAAGCCGTGGTGTGGGCCCAGGCGCTGGAGACGGTGGCGCGCAGCCTCAGCGAGCTGACGACCCAGCACGAGGCGGAGCTGGCGCGCGGCCTCGCGTATCACAAATTCTTCCACGGCAACCCGCGGCACAAGCTGCTCGCGCTCACCTTCGACGACGGACCGCATCCGCGCTTCACCCCGCGGCTGCTCGCGCTGCTCAGGGAGCAACACGTGAAGGCCACCTTCTTCGTGGTCGGCGAGATGGCCGCGCGTCACCCCGAGCTGATCAAAGCGGAAATCGCCGACGGGCACAACGTGGGCAACCACACCTATCATCACGTGAACCTGACGAAGATCCCCACCGCGCAGGTGGGGACGGAGATCGTGGCGTGCGGGAAAACGCTGGAAGCCATCACCGGCAAGGCGCCGCACCTCTTTCGTCCGCCCGGCGGCGATTACAATCGCGGCGTGGCGGAAGCGGCGGAGGCTGCCGGCTACACCACCGTGCTCTGGTCGGACGACCCCGGTGACTACGCCAGCCCCGGCAACGCGGTCATTGAGTCGCGCATGGAGGCGCAGGCGAGTAACGGCGGGGTGATCCTCATCCACGACGGCATCGAGCAGACGCTCCAGGTGCTGCCGTACTTCATCGCCACTATGCGCGCGCGCGGCTACACCTTCGTGACCGTCGACGCGCTCATCGCCGACGCGCATCGCCCGTGCCCGAAGAAGGCCGGCAGTCCGCTGGTGCATCACGGCGTGCTCTCCAACCTGCAACCGGGGAAGGATCCGACCCACCGCTAACTCTGTATGAACCGCGCCGCATTCCCCCCTTTCCTAACCGGGCGCACATCTGTTATACTGCTGACGATGACTGAGCCAGCGCGCACAACCGGATATGGAACCACCGCCTGGGTGCTGACGATTTGCGTCGGCGTGGTGCTGGCCATGCTCCTCGGCGGCGCCATCGCCGCGGCGGGTGCCGGGTCGCCGCTGGTCAAACCGTCCATCCCCGCGCCGAAGAAGGTTGCCCCCAAGCCGCCCGATCTGTCGCGCTGGGAGATCTCCCACGGCAACCCCGCGCTGAAGCAGATCGCGCTCACCTTCGACGACGGGCCGCACCCGGAATTCACCCCGCAGCTCCTCGCCGTGCTGGCCCGCCTCCACGTGAAAGCCACCTTTTTCATCGTCGGCATGAAGGCCGCCGCCGCGCCGGATCTGGTGCGCGCCATGTTCGACGCCGGGCACTGCCTGGCCAACCACACCTACCACCACCCGCGGCTCACGAAGATCACCATCGCGAAGGTGGCGCAGGAACTGCAACTGTGCGGCGACACATTGAAAGCCATCACCGGCGAAACCCCGCGCTACTTCCGCCCCCCCGGCGGGCAGATCGACCCCGAAGTGCTCAAAATGGCGGAGGCGCACGGTTATAAAACGATTATGTGGTCGTACAACACCGGCGACTACAAAGGTTTTACCGCCGACCACCTCTATGCGGGCTTGGTGAAGAGCACCCATAACGGCTCCATCATCCTGATGCACGATGGCATGCCGGAAAGCCTCGTCCTGCTGCCGCGCTTCGTCGCCACCATGCGCGAGAAGGGCTACTCCTTCGTCACCATCGACCAGATGGCGCAGGACGGCATGACCACGGGGCGCTGAACCGCGCCGGAACAGATCCAGCCCGCCGGCGAACTACGCTCATCCCCCCCGCCGTCCCGCCACCCCCTTGCCACCCCACCGACCATGTGATATACTGCACAAGTTGTATCCGGGGTCGGCAGGTTGCCACCCACGTCATCGTATTTTGAAGCACTCGGCTATGACCAAGCTGCCGGTCGGTCTGATGGGGGAAAAATCGCCGATGCGCCCAGCCCTACGCATACATGTGCCCCGATGGGGGCTCCTCATAGTTGTCCTCCTGCTGCCCGTCCTTGCCTTCGCTCACCCCGCGCATGGCAACAAGCAGCAGTTGCAGGAACGCAAAGCCACCTTGCAGACGAAAATCCACAAGGTGCGCGAGCAGTTGCGCGACATTAAGACGCGCGAGGCCCGCACGCGCTCGGTGCTCCGCCAGAAGGAACACGAGGTGCGCGCCGCCCGTTCCAGCTACCACCTGGCGGTCATCTACGTCGAGCGCGCGCGCGTCGAGCTGCTCCATGCCCGGCAGATGCTGAAATCGGCCAAGGGGAACTTCGACTCAGGCCGCAAGCGTGCTTCCGCCCGCTTGGTGCACATGTATGAGCGCGGCGACCAGGGGTATCTCGACTTCCTGCTCAACGCGCGCAACTACAGCGATCTGGTGCAACGCTCCGAACTCACCCAGG
This sequence comes from uncultured bacterium, assembly GCA_903928345.1. Taxonomy (GTDB): domain Bacteria; phylum Armatimonadota; class Hebobacteria; order CAIYQO01; family CAIYQO01. The sequence continues at coordinate 21,237 of CAIYQO010000096.1, forward strand.
TGCTCGCGCGGCAGGATCGTGCCGCGCTGCAGAACCTGCGCGAGGAGAAGCAGAAGATCGCGCGCTACAACTCGGTGGTGGCGGAGAAAAAAGCGGAGTACGACACGCGCAAGAGCGAGGCGATGGCGTGGCACTACAACGCCAACGTCGCCCGCGTGCACGTAGAGACGAAGCTGAGCGGCGTGGAGGACATGCGGCAGGACATGGAGGCCGAACTCGCCACCCTCGAGCGCGACTCCGCCGCCGTCACCGGCATGTTGCAGTCCATGGGGAATACCGTCGCCGGACGCCGCCGCTTCAATACGGTCTATGTCCGCCACGCCGGCGGGTTGCCCGTCGCCGGGCGCATCACCTCCGGCTTCGGCTATCGCTATCACCCCGTGCTCCATTACCGGCGGTTGCATACCGGCCTGGATATCGCGGCACCTATGGGCACGCCCATCCACGCGGCAGGTGCCGGCGAGGTCGTTTTCGCCGGGCGGCGCGGCGGGTACGGCAACGCGGTCATCATCGACCACGGGCGCGGCCGAGCCACCCTGTACGGGCACATGTCCGCCATCTGTTGTCACGCCGGGCAAGTCGTCGGCGACGGTCAACTTATTGGCCGCGTCGGCATGACCGGCGTTGCCACCGGCCCGCATTGCCACTTTGAGGTGCGCATCAACGGCACGCCGGTGAACCCCGTCGGCAACGGGTTCTAGCGGTTGTTTTAACCACAGAGCACATAGAAAAGGGCCGGCTGGAAAAGCGGAACCCCGAACAGGTAGGGGTATTCGCACTTCCAGCCGGCCCTTTTCTTTGCTCCCTGTGCCTCCGTGTCTCTGTGGTTTTTCGTCCCCCCGTCCCGCGGCAGGTGAAGCCTCCCGCCGTCGCGAACTAAGCGAGCGGAGGCGTTGCCTGTGATGTCCGACCTGCATATCCTGCACTGCACCGCGGTGACGGTGGACGACGCGTTGACGGTGATCCCCGATGCCGCACTGGTAGCGTCGGACGCCCACCTGGTCTACGTCGGACCCGCCGCCGGGGCGCCGGCGCCGCGTCCGGGCGACGAAGTACTCGACGCGACCGGACTGGTCGCCATCCCCGGCCTCATCAACGCCCACACCCACCTGGCAATGACCCTCTTCCGCGGCGCGGCGGACGATCTGCCGCTGCAGACGTGGCTGGCGGAGAAGATCTGGCCGGTGGAGGCGCGCATCACCCGCGACGACGTCTACTGGGCCTCCCTGCTCGGTATCGCGGAGATGCTGCGCGCCGGGGTGACTACCTTCAACGATATGTACTGGCACGTGGAAGCGGTGGCCGACGCGGTGCGCGAAAGCGGCATCCGCGCCTGCCTCTCCGGCGTGGTGATCGGCGTGATGCCGAACGCCGAGGAGATCCTCACCGCGGCGATTGCCCGCGTGCGCACCCTCCAGGCCGAGGGCCACCCGCGCATCCTCCCCGCCTTCGGCCCGCACGCCCCCTACACCGTGCCCGCGCCGATGCTGCGCCGCGTTATCGAGGCCGCGGCGGAACTGGGGGTGGGCATCCACACGCACCTGTCGGAGACGGCGGGCGAGGTGGCGGCGTGCCGGCAGGAGTTCGGCACCACGCCCATCGCGCGCATGGCGGAACTGGGGCTGTTTACCGTGCCCGTCACCGCGGCGCACGTGGTGCATCCGACGGCGGGCGAGATCGCCCTCCTCGCCGCGCACGACGCCGTGGTGGCGCATTGCCCGAGCAGCAACATGAAGCTGGGGTCGGGCATCGCGCCGGTAAGCGCCTTGCAGGACGCCGGGGTGGCGGTGGCGCTGGGCACCGACGGCGCGGGCAGCAACAACACGCTGGATGTCCTGCGCGAGATGCATATGGCCGCGCTGCTGGCCAAGGTGGGCAGCGACGCGACGGCGGTGAGCGCCCCGGAGGCGCTGCGCATGGCTACCCGCGGCGGCGCCGCCGCCCTGCGCCGCGACGACCTGGGGGTCCTGCGCGTCGGCGCGCTGGCCGACATCGCCCTGCTCGACTTCACCGCCCCGCACCTCACGCCGTCCGCGGGCCGGGAAATATCCCACCTCACTTACGCCGCGCACGGGGGCGACGTGCACACCACCGTCGTCCACGGCCAGGTGCTCATGCACAACCGCCAACTACGCACCCTCGACGAAGCGCGCATCCGCGCGCGGGTGAACGAGGCGGCAGCGCGCCTATTCGGGTAAGTCGGGACAGCCACCACTTTTCACCGCTCCGTACTCGCTCTTGCACACCCTTGCGGAAAAGTGGTGGCTGTCCCGACTTACCCGAACGGATAACAAGGAGGCTGTCCCATGCTGGTCTTCATCGAGTTCGTCATCGCGGCGGCCATCGTCCGCATCACTCACGGCCTCTGGAGCCGCCGCTTCGCCGCCGCCCCGGCGTTGCGCGAGCTGGGTATCCTCGTCGGCGCCGGCCTCGTCATCCTGCTGCAATTCGCCCTGGAACTCACCGCTCGGATGCCGAAATACGCCTACGCCATCCTGGTCGTGCTCGGTTTCGCGGTGGGGCTGTATCTTATCGAGGGGCTGGTGGGGATGATGCGGCGAGAGGAGTAAGGGATTACTCCAAGTGACACAAGGAGGGACTATGGCAAAGCGCGTTCCGTGCGAATGCTGCGGTTATTTCACTTTAAGGGAAGACCCGATCGGTGACATCTGCCATGTATGTCATTGGGAAGTAGATGGTTTTGGCGATCCTGATAAAATCAGGCCGGCCAATCACATGACATTAAACGAAGCACGCGCCAATTTTCGTGCATTTGGCGCCGTGGATCGAAGATTCATCGAATCTGTGCGGAAACCGAAAGATACGGAATTGCCGGAGCGCAATCAGTGAAAGATACACAATAAGTCAGGCCGAGAAAGTGGCCGGTTACGCGGGTAAGTCGGGACCATTAGCATACAGGTCCATATCAAGGGAAACCGGAAGCTCCGCCAATGCTTGCATGGCGGCATTCTCGAGGTGAATGCCACCCATCCAGAATGCATAGCCGTGATATCCAACAGAGATATCCACTTCGGCAATCTCTACAAGCCGTTGCAATTCGACCTTCCGTGGGATCAAGTTATCCACGAGCTGCCGAAGCTTTGCCTCCACCTCCCCGGTCTTTTTGCCAGATACCTGGTAATAGAACCCTGAATTGCTGTTCAGGGACGACAACTGCCGCCCGCAGATGACCCGTGGTTGCCCTTTGTCCCATTGTGTGGTCGGGTGGAAGGTAATGAGGGAGAGCAGCAGCGCCAACGGATGCGTCTCCGATCTCACCACCAGGCGTACTGAAGTTGCCGCGCTGATTTCGACACAGCGCACCTGCACATCCGGCACGAGGTCGAGATAGATGAGCAGGTAGTAGGCCTCATTGTCGAGGGAGAAGTAAACCCGGGCTTCGCCGTCGCGCATCTCGACATCGGCGATGCACGGTTGCCCCTGGCCAGTCGGGATCGTATGCACGGCGAGGAGTTGTTCCGTAACACCGAACGTGGGTTGCACCACCTCCTGGATTGCCGTTGCCCGTACCCGCGCCTCGAGCGTCAATCCGCTACCTCCCCGTCTTCCTCCTCGACCACCCCCTGTTCCGGCTTCAACAGCGGGAAGAGGATGACGTCGCGGATACTGGGGCTGTCGGTGAGGAGCATTACCAGGCGGTCGATGCCGATACCGAGGCCGCCGGTGGGGGGCATGCCGTATTCGAGGGCGCGCAGGTAGTCTTCGTCCATCGGGTGGGCTTCATCGTCGCCGGCGGCCTTGCTGCGCACCTGCTCTTCAAAACGGCCGCGCTGGTCGATGGGGTCGTTCAGCTCGGAGAAGGCGTTGCCCAACTCGCGGCCCGCGATGAATATCTCAAAGCGTTCGGTCAGCTCCGGGTTGTCGCGGCGGCGCTTGGCGAGGGGGGAGATCGCCGTCGGATGGTCGGTGATGAAGGTCGGCTGCACGATGTTCGGCTCCACGAACTCCTCGAACAGGTTGTTCACCAGGGTGGAGAGCGTGGCGCGGGCGTCCACGTGGATGCCCATGGCGCGGCAGAGGGTCTTGGCCGACTCGAAGTCGTAGAGCTTGTCCGTATCCACGTTGCCGAATTCGCGCAGCGCGTCGAACATGCTGATGCGCTTCCACGGCGGGGTGAGGTCGATCTCCTGCCCCTGGTAGGTCAGTTGCAGCGTGCCGCGCGTGGCCAGCGCCGTGGCGGCGAAGAGCGCCTCGCTCAGGCGCATCATGTCCTCGTAGTTCGCGTAGGCTTCGTACACTTCGAGCATGGTGAACTCGGGGTTGTGCTTGGTGCTGATCCCCTCGTTGCGGAAGTTGCGATTGATCTCGTAGACCCGTTCCAACCCGCCGACGATGAGGCGCTTGAGGTAGAGTTCCGGCGCGATGCGCAGGTAGAGGTCGATGTCCAGCGCGTTGTGGTGGGTGATGAAGGGCCGCGCGGCGGCGCCGCCGGGGATCGCCTGCATCATCGGCGTCTCGACTTCCAGAAAACCGCGGTCGTCGAGCAGCGTGCGCATCGCCTTGATCGTCTTCGTGCGCGCCACGAAGGTGTCGCGCACCTCCGGGTTGACGATCAGGTCTACATAGCGGCGGCGGTAGCGCGTCTCCACGTCCTTCAGCCCGTGCCACTTCTCCGGCAGGGGGCGCAGCGCCTTGGCGAGCACGTCGAAGGTCTTCACGTGGATGGAGATCTCCCCGGTGCGCGTGCGGAAGACAAAGCCCTCCATGCCCAGGATGTCCCCCATGTCCACCTGCTTGAGGCGGTTGTACGTCGCTTCGCCCAGGTCGTCGAAGCGGAAGAAGCCCTGGATTTGCCCCGACACGTCCTGCAGGTGCAGAAAGGTCACCTTCCCCTGCCCGCGGCGCGACATCACGCGGCCCGCCACGCGCACGGTCACGTTCTCCAGCGCCTCGAACCCGTCGAGGATCTCCCGCGCCATATGCGTGCGGCGATATTCCGTCACCTGGAAGGGGTTCAGCCCCTCCGCCGTTAACGCGTCCAGCTTCAGCCGACGCTGCTCAAAGATATCCGACCGAATCTCGTCCGCCACAATCTCTACCTCCGCACACGGAAAGCGGCGCCCACGGCGCCGCAGTGCTATTTAGTGTACCAGATACGGGGGTCGGTTGTCACACATTGACCTTTCGCCGGCACCTGTACCGCCGGCGTCTCGCCGGCACGGTCGCATGGCAGGGGCGGTTGTACTCGGTCAGGCGTTTTCATTCACCGCAGAGGCGCAGAGGACGCGGAGAGTTTGTGTTGGGGGTGGCCGCAAGGTCATAGTCACCGTTTGGAACAGGGCGGGAGCCCGGCACGCGTCTCCACCCCCAGCCGATCATCCCCTCGCCCAATAACTAACCCCTCTGCGCTCTCTGCGCCTCCGCGGTTAACGCGTCCCCTGCGCCTCCACCGTGATGAACGCCGGGACGACGGCGCCGGGGAGGATGGCGGGGGTGGTGCCGCGAACGGCGAGTTGGGCGGAAGGGCCGCCGTCGAGGTTGAGGGCGTCGGCGCAACCGAGGGCGGAGCGCAGGCAGGCGGCCCATTGGTCGAGGGTGAGGCGGCCGTCGGTGGCGGCCAGCACCAGGCGGCCTGCCGCGTCCAGCCCCACGGCGGCGCGGCGGGCGGGGGGACGCTGCACGTAGCGCGACAGGTCGGGCAGCGTGCCGGCCACCACCAGCCGCGGGTAGCACTGCACGGCCTGGGTGGCGGCGTCGGGCACGGTGTAGGTGCAGGCGGCCAGTGCCGGGGCGCCGTGGCGCACCAGAAAGAGCCCCCAGTCGCGGTCGCTGTGGTGGAAGGTGGTGTGCTGCGCGCCGTCGCTGATGAGCAAGCCGATGGGGGTCAGGTCTTCCGCAAAGTAGGAGGCGTTCACCGCCGCGCCCACCGGCGGGCACACCGCCATCGCGGTGGCCCCCTCGCCGAAGACGCCGGCGTGGCGGTCCACCACGCGCACCGGACAACCGGCCTCCGCGCGCACCGCCGTCACGCGCACCAGCACGTTCGGGGCTTTCCAATAGAAGGTGCGTACCGTCAACCCCGGCCCCACGGCGTCCCAGTGCCCACCACAGGCCAGGGTGGCCGTCGACCACGCCACGCGCAGCCCCACCGTCACCCCCAGCAGCCCGAGGAGCACCCACATCCGCCACGTCATGCGCATGGGCGGATTATACCCCACCCACGCCGGTAGGAAAATGCAAACATATGTATTGACAAACATGAGTTCGCACGATAGCATAGGTAGAGGAAGGCAGGTCTCCTTCGCCTGGACGTACCACCCGCCCGCCTTCTTAATTCAGGATTCAGGACTAATGATTATGGTCACAGGTTTTCGCACCGGCATCGGGATGAGTATCGCGGCACAGGCGAAGGCGGCGTTTGCGCCGGTGGAGGCGGAGACGCGGGTGATCTTTCTCCTCGACTACGACTCCTTCTTCGCCCGCTGCATGCAGCAGGCCTACCCGCCGTTGCGCGGCAAGCCGGTGGGCATTCGCGGGCCGGCGAAGGGCACGGCGATCATTGCCGCCTCCACCGAGGCCAAGGCGCGCGGGGTGAAGGTGGGCATGCACATCAACGAGGCGTTACGCTGTTGCCCCGACCTGGAGGCGGTGCGCGCCGACATGGACATGTACGGCGAGATCTGCACCAAATCGCTGCGCGTGCTCACGGGCCACACCGACAAGGTGGAGCCCTTCTCCATCGACGAGGCGTACCTGGACATGACGGAGCTGGCCGCGCGCTTCGGCGACCCCGCCATGCTGGCGCAGCAGCTCAAGCGCGACCTGCGCGCCGTGCTGGGGCGCAACATCACCTGCTCCATCGGCATCGGGCCCAACAAGATGATCGCCAAGCTCGTCTCCAGCTTCAACAAACCTGACGGCATCACGCATATTTCCCCGGACGAGGTGCCCGGGCTGCTAACATCGATCCGTCTGTCGGACATCTGCGGCATCGGGTCGCGGGTGGAGCGGCGCCTCAACCGGCTGGGCATCTACACGGTGGAGCGGCTGGGGCAGTTCCCGCGCGAGACGCTGGTGCGCGAGTTCGGCGTGCTCGGCAATGTCTACTGGCTGTGGGGGCAGGGGGTGGACCTCGCGCCCGTGACGCCCTACCACCGCCAGGCGCAGGAGAAGTCGGTGGGACACGGCCTCACCCTGCCCGAAGCGGTGCCCGACCGGCGCGGTTTCGACGGCATCCTGCAGCGCCTGTGCGAGCGGTGCGGGCGGCGGCTGCGCCGGCTGGGGTTGCTGGGGCGCACCGTGCACCTGTGGGCGCGCTACGACGGCTACGAGACCCACGACGGCTTCGGGGGCCGCCGCACGCTGGGGCCCGACATCAGCCGCGAGCTGTGGCAGGCGGTGGCCTCCTTCATCCCCGGCCCGCAACTGCCCCAGCCCGTGCGCCAGGTGCAGCTCACCGTGAGCGACCTCAAGCGCAACGTGCTGCAGCTCTCCCTGGTGGAGGACCGCGTGCAGCAGCGCGCCGTACAGCAGGCGATGGACAAGGTGAACGACCGCTTCGGCGACTTCACCGTAATGCCCGCCACCGTGCTGCTGGACACCTTCCCCTTGCGCAACGGCCCCCCCGGCCACGGCCTGTGCAAACGCTACGTGGTGGACGAAGAGGGGAGCGGGCTGCGGGGATATTAGGATTGCGGAATGTAGATTGCGGATTGCGGATTTTTGCCCCCGTTCGTCCCCAATCCGCAATCCGCAATATCACCGCCTCGCCGCGTACAAATGCACGTTCACCACGGCATCGCCGGGCAGGGCGTTCTTCAGGTCGAGGATCATCAGGTTGTTGGCGTAGATGTTTACGCCGTAGTCGTTCTGCTGGTTGGCGGTGATGGTCAGCGCGGTGCCTTTGCCGTCGGGTTTGGTGTCCAGGTCGTTGACGGCGACGAGGAGGCCGACGAAGTCGCGGTGGTCGATGTCCACCGGCTTCGGCAGGCTGAACTTGTCGTCGATGAGCAGGCGTGTGGTGTAGCCGGTGGCGGTCTTCTCGCCGGCGGCGGTGCCCGCGTAGCCCATGCCTTCGCCGCTCCAGGCGCGCAGGCCTACGGCGAAGAAGGGGGTCTCGCGCACGTTGAGCAGCGTCTGGTGCACCTCGCGGTCCACCCCGATGTCGGCGAAGCGCTGGGTGGGGCGGAAGTCGAACATCAGGTTGAAGCCGTCGCGCCCGAAGGGCCAGTCGTAGCTGCCGTTGATCTCGGAGTCGAACACCTCGCCGCTGAAGAGCAGCCCGTGGCCAACGCGTTGCAGGCGCCAGGTGGCGACGCGCGCGCCTTCGGGTCGCCCGGGCGCGCCCTCCACCGTGCCGTCCACGCGGTCGTTCACGAAGTGCAGCACTTGCGTGCGGCAGAGGTCGATGATGTATAGGCTGTCGGCGTCGCCGGCGCGCACGTCCACCAGCAGGTCGGCGTTCTGTCCGTTGCGCGCGGGCAGGCGGGTGGCGACGGGCAGCGGCCATGCGGTGTCCCCCGCGGGCAGCGTGCGCGTCTCCTGGCCGTGGGCATCCCCCAGGCTCCAGCGCAGCGTGACGGTGGCGGGGGTCGTCGTGGTGAGGGTCAGCGGCAGCGCCGCGGCGTCTGGAGCCAGGAAACGCGCCGGCAGCGCCACGGTCACCGGGGCGACGGCGGGCGGGTCGCTCAATGCGCGGCCTTCACCCAGCGGGTTGGCGAAGCCCGCGCGCTCCCACAGCGTCTGCGCCATGCGGTATTGCCCCGTCGCGGAGACATGCACGCCGTCGGAGCGCAAAATCACTCCCGCGGGCTGCGCTTCCTGCAGCGCCTCGAACTCCTCCTGCACCGGCACGTAGTAGACGCCCTCCGCCTGCGCCACCTCGCGCATGATGCCCGCGCACTCGCGCAGGAAGGGCACGGTGTCTTCCAGCGTGAAGTAGCTCCACCCGATGCTGGGGTCGGTGAGGGTGGGGGACATCAGCAGCACGGTGATCCCCTGCGCCTTGCAGGTGCGCGCGATGTACGTCAACCCACTGCGGTAGCGCGCCTGCACCGGCGCCTTCGGCTGCCCGCGATGCCAGGCGTTGATGGCCTCGTTCATGCCGTACATCACGCTGACGACCTGCGGGTTGTACTTCAGCACGCGGTCAACCAGCTTCTGCGGGTTGTCGCTCGCCGTGTCCCCGCCTTGCCCGCTGTTGATCACCGTCAGCGTCGCGTCGGGGTGGTAATGCGTGAAGACGCGGCCCAACATGCGCCGGTAGGTGTCCTCCGCGGTAATGCTGTCCCCCAGGCACACCCAGCGGTCGCCCGGATGCACCAGGCACGTCGCCGCCCGCGCGCAAAGCGGCAGCAGGCAGAGGAGCAACAGCAGATACTTCGTCATGCCGCCATGGTACCGCAACGCGATGGAGAAGGCAACCGGCTAGACAATTATTCGATTACGGACTAGACGAACGATAAGGATATAGAAGGGAACGCCATGCCGAAAGCGAATTGCATCGATAATGCAGCGACAATTGTAAAATGAGATATTCGGCAGATAGTACGTAATTCGTCGTCGTCATTCGTTATCGTAACTCGCCATTCGACCTTTCGAGCTACGACGACGAGTTACGACAACGAGTGACGATTATGGATACGGAGGTGGCGGCATGGGCGAGCGACCGATTCGGGTGGGCGTGGTCGGCGTGGGGCGCGGGCAGTCCTTCATGGGCGGCGGCGCGGAAACGGCGGGCTTGCAGCTCGTGGCGATCTGCGACACCTGGGAGGAGCGCCTGCGCGAGGTGGGGGCGCAGCACGGCGTGGCGACGTATACCGACTTCGACGCCATGCTGGAGCACGACCTCGACGCCGTGGTGTTGGCGAACTATTTTCACGAGCACGCGCCACTGGCCATCCGCGCGCTGCGGGCGGGGAAGCACGTGCTGAGCGAGTGCGCAAGCAACGGCACGCTGGCCGAAGGCGTGGCGCTCTGCCGCGCGGTGGAGGAGACGGGCCGCGTCTACATGCTCGCGGAGAACTACCCCTTTACCGTCTTTAACCAGGAGATGGCCCGCCTGTACCGCGCCGGGGAGATCGGCCGCGTGCTCTACGCGGAGGGTGAATACAACCACCCGATGGACTACGACGATATCCTGCGCATCGCCCCCGGCCTGGCGCACTGGCGCAACCGTCTGCCCGCCACCTACTACTGCACCCACGCGCTGGCGCCGCTGATGTGGATCACCGGCGCCTGGCCGGTGTCTGTCAACGCGCTGGCCTTCTCCGCGCCCGAGTTGGAAGACCCCACCGTGCGCCTGAACGATACCGGGGCGGTGATCCTCTGCCGCATGGATTCGGGCGCGGTCTTCCGCCTCTTCGGGATAGGGGTGCCGGGGCACAGCAACTGGTATCGCCTGCACGGCACGCACGGGGCGATGGAGAGCGTGCGCGGCCATGGCTACTTCGGCCCCGAGCAGGTGCGCGTGTGGCACGAGCCGTGGACGCTGCAGCCCGGCGAGGTGAGCGAGCGCGTCTACGTGCCGGAGTGGCCGGAGCACGCCGACTTGGCGCGGCAGGCGGGCCACGGCGGCGGTGATTTCTGGACGAACTTCCACTTCGCGCGCGCCATCCGCACCGGGGAGCCGAACCGGCTGGACGTCTACCACGGCGTGGCGATGAGCAGCGTGGGCATCCTGGCGTGGAAGAGCGCGCTGGCCGACGGGCAACCCGTCCCCATGCCCGACTTCCGCGACGCCGCCGCCCGGGCCCCTTACGCCGACGACACCTGGTCCCCCTGGCCCACCCACGCCGCTCCCGGCCAACCCCCGCCCAGCCTGCGCGGCACCCGCACGCCCACCCCCGAAGCCATCGCCCACGCGCGCGCCGTGTGGGCGGAAATCGGGTATAACGGAGAGTAAGAGTGAGTGTAAAATGGGGACTGCCACGCATTTTCCAGCAAATGGATGCGGGCGATAGCAACGGTTACGGAAAATGCGTGGCGGTCCCCATTTTACACGGATAAGTGAGGCATATGATGATCGTCGGCATACCGAAAGAAGTCAAAAACAAGGAGAACCGCGTGGCGTGCACGCCGGCGGGGGTGCGTATGCTTACCTCGGCGGGGCATACCGTGCGCGTGGAGGCGGGCGCGGGGGTGGGCAGCGGCTACGCCGATGCTCAGTACGCCGCGGTGGGGGCGCAGATCGTGCCGACCGCCGCCGACGCGTGGGGCGCCGAGATGGTGGTGAAGGTGAAGGAACCCGTGCCCGCGGAATACAGCTACCTGCGCCCGGGGCTGCTCCTCTTCACCTACCTGCACCTCGCCGCCGACCGCGCGTTGACGCAGGCGCTGCTGGAGCGCCAGGTCACCGGCATCGCCTATGAGACGGTGCAGGTGGGCCGCCGCCTGCCGCTGCTGGAGCCGATGAGCGAGATCGCGGGGCGGATGTCCACGGTGGTGGGCGCCTACTTCCTCAGCAAGGCGCAGGGCGGCACCGGCGTGCTGCTGGGCGGCGTGCCGGGGGTGCTGCCCGGCAAGGTGCTGGTGATCGGCGGCGGCACCGCGGGGGTGAATGCCGGGCGCATGGCGACCGGGCTGGGCGCCGAGGTGATGATTCTGGAGGTGGACCTGGAAAAGATGCGCTTCCTGCACAGCACCGTGCACACGCTCTTTTCCAACGAGCAGAACCTGATCGAGGAGCTGCCCACCGTGGACCTGCTCATCGGCGCGGTACTGGTGCCCGGCGCCCGCGCGCCGCGCCTCATCACCCGCGCCATGCTGCGCGAGATGCGCCCGGGGTCGGTCTTTGTGGATATCGCCATCGACCAGGGCGGCTGCGCGGAAACGAGCCGCCCGACCACCCACGACGCGCCGACGTACGTCGAGGAGGGGATCATCCACTACTGCGTAACGAACATGCCCGGCGCCTACGCGCGTACCGCAACGCAGGCACTGACCAACGTCACGCTGCCCTACGCCCTGAAACTCGCCGACCTCGGCCTGGACGAAGCCCTCCGCCGCATGCCCGAGCTTCCCTCCGGCGTCAACACCTGGCAAGGCCGCGTCACCTACGCCCACGTCGCCGAAGCCCACAACCTCCCCCACACCCCGCTCCCAGCGGAGCTGATCGGGCTGCACCACGAGTGCTGATAATAGGATTGTCGCGTGCCGATGTACCGCCGGCGTCTCGCCGGCATGGTATTCCATCGCACATTTAACCTTCCCGTAATCACCTATTTATCGCTTTGTCCCCCCACGGTTGTTTGACAAATCACTGCTATTCGTTATAATACCTATAACCTCGTGGCGGGCCGCAGGTATGAGCGGGCCTGTTATGCGGGAAGCTAGCGATGAAGATTCGACCGATTTTACTGTTCCTCTGTGGGCTGCTGGCCGCCGGCGTGCTGCGTGTGAGCGCGGCGCCGGCGAGCGTGAGCTATCATACCGAGACCCTCGACGGCGTCTATCTTCACGTCATCAACGTGGATTTGCACGACCAGGCGCTGCTGGTCACCGCCGGCGTGGCGCTGGATACCCCCCAGCATCGCAAGTCCTTCAAGGATTTTGAGGCGGAAAACCACCCATTGGCGCAGATCACCGGGTCGTTTTTCGACCTGAACAGCGGCGACGGCATCGGGGACGTGGTGGTGCGCGGCCATCTGGTGACCATCGGCGCGGGCATCGGCTCGGCGCTGGTGGTTACCCCGGATAACGTGGCTTCCATCGTCGACAGTACGCCCGCGGACGGCTGGTCGAAGTACGAAAGCGTGCTGCAAGGCGGTCTGCGGCTGGTCACGGACGGTGTGGCCACCGTCGATCCCAAAGGGCAGGGGTTCCACGACCGCTACATGGAGCGCGATACCTCGCGGCTGGCGGTCGGGTTGCTGCCGAACAACCAGATGATTATGGTGGAAACGGGCCGCCAGTTGCTGCCCGACCTCGCGAACACCATGATTAAGCTGGGCTGCACCGACGCGATGGCCTTCGACGGCGGGGGCTCCACCGGCATCTCCTACGATGGCAAGACGATCATGTCCACCCCGCGCCCGCTGGCCGACGTGCTCATGGTGCTGCAACGCCCGCCCGACGAAGTGGCCCGCCGCGCGGAAGAGGCCCAGCGCCGCGCCCAACTCGCCCTGCGCCTGAAGGAAACCGCCGCCAACCACGGCTTCTGGAGCTTCCTCAGCAACTGGCACCTCGACTGGCACCTCCCCGACTTCGGCGCGATCTGGCAGTCGTGGTTCGGGAAGAAGGGGTAACGGGAGTTCACCGCAAAGACGCAGAGATTCTTTTTGAGCCCGGCACGTGCCGGGCTCTCTTGTTTTTCGGCAGGATAATCCCCCCGCCAACCGGAATAACGCACTATCTCCCTTTCCTGGAGGCTGCCCATGCGGCTGTTTGCGCTGTGCGCGTTCCTCGGGTTGGCGGTGAGCGGGTGGGCGAAGCCCTTCACCTTTAGCGACGACTTCGGCAACTACCCCGCGGGGGCCGACGGGGCGCCGACGTGGAGCACGGGCGGCATCGGGTGGGCGATGGGCGCGCAGGGCTTCCGGGGGCGCGACCGGGGGAGAGATTTCGCGCTGCTGACGGCGGCCCCCGCGGGCAAACACGTCAGCGTGCAGGCCGTCCTCACCGTGCACGGCGCCACCGTCGCGGATTGGAAGGTCGCCGGCGTGTGCGTGCAGGCGGATGAGCACAACTACTGGCACCTGGCGCTGGTGGAATCCTCCGACGCCGGCGGCAAAGCGCACTTCGTCGAGCTGTCCGAGATGCTCGACGACACCTGGAACGCGCAATCCGCCGCCGCCTCGCGCCTCACGCAGACTGCGAATACCGTGTTCGCCTGGCTGACCGACCACCCCTACCGCCTGCGCGTGGAACTCACCCCGGCGGGCATCACCGGCACCGTCAGCGAACTCGACGGCACGGTGCAGGCGAAGATCGGCTTTGCCTTCGACCAGAAAGCGGTCACCGCGGGCAAACCGGGGCTGGATGTCGGTGGGCTGGACACCGCCTTTACCGCCTTCACCACCACGGCGGACGACCCCGTCGAACTCACCCCGGCGCCGGTGGTACACCCGCCCTTCGTAAGCCACGGCGACCCCACCGTCACGCTGCCCGCCACCGGCTACTTCAGCACGGCGAAACTGGACGACACGTGGTGGTTCGTCGATCCCCTCGGACACCCGTTTTATGCCGTCGGCGTCGATCACGTGAACTACAACGCTCACTGGTGCGAAAAGCTGGGCTACGCGCCGTACCACCGCAACGTGGAGAAGCAGTACGGCAGCGAGGCCGCGTGGGCGAAGTCCTCCCTTGACCGGCTGAATGCGTGGGGCTTCACCGCGCTGGGCGGTGGCGCCTCCGCCGGGATGCGTGAAAAGGGGCTGGCGCACGAGGAGTTCGTCAGCCTGGGCACCGACTACGCCGCCATCGACCCCATCACGCCGAAAACAACCTGGACGGGTTTCCCCAACGTCTTCAGCCCCAAGTTCCGCGTCTTTTGCGAGAAGCAGACGAAGAAGCGCTGCACCCAGCTGGCGGACGACCCGTGGGTGATCGGCTACTTCATCGACAACGAGCTGGAGTGGGGCAAGTGGACCGCCGGCGGGCCCTTCGCGGATAGCCTGGCCCTCCCCGCCGACAACCCCGCGCACCAGGCGGTCGTCGCGCTGCTCAAGGCGCGCCACGCCACCGTCGCCCATTTCAACGCCGCCTGGGGCACGCGGCTCGCGTCCCTGGATAAGCTCGGGGCGCTCGCGAAGTTGCCCGACGCCGCCACCGACGCGGCCAAGGCCGACGTGCGCGCCTTCATCCGCCTGTGTGCCGAGCAGTATTTCAGCATCACCACCGCCGCCATCCGCGCCGCCGATCCGCATCACCTGATACTCGGGTGCCGCTTCGCCGGGTGGGCGCCGGATATCTGGGACATCGCCGGCAAATACTGCGACGTAGTGACGGTGAATTGCTACCGCAAGGTGGACCTGGACACCGGACAGATGGCCGATGACTTTCCCGCCGAGTTGGCCGGCTGGCAGGCCGCCGCGGGCAAGCCGATGATGATTACCGAGTGGAGCTTCCCCGCCCTCGACGCCGGGCTGCCCTGCAAACACGGCGCCGGGCAACGCGTGGCCACCCAGGCCCGCCGCGCCTTCGCCTTCACGGCCTTCCAGCGCCTCCTCTTCACCACGCCGTATGTCATCGGTTCCAACTTCTTCATGTGGGCCGACGAGCCCGCGCTGGGCATCTCCGCCACCTTCCCGGAGGACTCCAACTACGGGCTGGTGAACGAACAGGATGTGCCGTACTCGCTGCTCACCAACGCCGCCAGGGTGCTGCACCCGCTGGTCTACGACCTGCACAGCGGCCGCGCGGCGCAGTTCGTCTTCGAGAACCCCGAGGCCTTCACCGTGCGCAACACCGGCAAGCAAACCGGCACCGTCACCCTCATCGGCACGGCGGACGGTGTGGAACTCCTCCGTCAACCCCTCACCCTCGCCCCCGGCGCGACGTATACGGCGACCTTTCCGACAGCCGCCACCAAGGCACCGGGCGGGCACTTCCTCATGTGCCGCGTCGAGCCGGCCAACCCGTTGCTGGTGCAGGAGCCAGAACGCGGGGTGGCGATGCGGACGGTGTATACGCCGGGTTTACCATGGTCGGGTTCGGCTACCGAGCGTTTGCCGTGGATAATCATCAATCCCACACCGCTACCGCTGCCTGATGTGACCGTGATTGTGATAACGGACGTCAACAAAGTGCCGACGCGATTCGTATTTAATGTCGGAGATTTGCCTGCCTGGGGAGATAAGACGATCTTTGATATCCCTGGGAAGGATCCTGCTTATTATGCGCTCGATCCCAATAGTCCCTCCGTCGAGACGCGCATCGAACCCCATGGGCTTTTTGGCATTCAATACCTGGATAACCAACGCCTCTGTCTGGTATCAAAAACGGATACTCCCAATTTCTTCACTATCTGGTATAAGTTACACCCGAGTCTACCAGGGCAGATCCCGCCGGATGCGGTGTTACTCGGTGACTTCCGCACCGTTGTATGGCAATACACGGATCGGAACCTGTGGGTCAGTCCGGTGAAGATGAGCTTCGGCACAAATCAGCAACACAATCAGCTCTATTACACCTTTACCGCCACTTTCGAGCCTGATCCGACCGATAAATCACCCGATCGTCCACGGGCATATGAAGCCACCTACCGCTTCCTTATCGAACCAGGCCATCCCTGGTTCACCAGCCAGCTCATCTCCCTGAAGAACACCGACACGCTGCCCATGCACGTGAAGGGCTACTACCACTACCTGACCTCCAACATCGGCGGCAAAGGCAAGGACGACGTGGCGCGGGAATATTATTGGGAGAACGCTAAAGTCGGCTACAACGCGGGAGTGCTTGCTCGCGACCCTCGAATAAGCGTCAATTTTTGGAAGGACGACAACGGCGGCGAGCACCCCGACGCCCTGCGCACCCTCGACATTACGCTGCAGCCCGGTGAATCATTTCCGTCGAAAGTGCCGGAGCCGAGGATCGGTGCCCTCTTTGGAAAGACTGCCGAGTGGCCGACCCTTCTCACACAGACGGAGGCGTATGGCAAGGTGCAGGCGAGAGGGGAGATCGTAGAGATACGGAAGTAGAAGAACGACAGATGGGACCGTAATGCCTGCCGATTGATCGGTAGGTCGTAGACAGGGAAGGTGCGACATGGATAACATCGATGACGAGGCCATGGCCGAATCCCAACCGGCCCCGGCCCCCGTGCCGTGGTACAGCCTGAACCCGAAGCATCTGCGCCTCGGGCGCATTACGCAGATCGTCATCCTGGTAGCGGGGGTGGTGGCGTTATCGCAGATGGTCAGCGTGAAGCCGCTGTGGCAATGGGGGTGGCGCGTGCCCCTGTACTGCTGGCAGCAACTGCAACCGATCACCGGCGCGTCGGGGCGCAAATATCCCGGTGGCGGGTGGACGCACGGGCGGCGTATCCTGGTGTATGGCGCGCCGGGCGTGAAGGGGAGGGCCGTGCGCGAGGCGGCGGGCGGCCTGCGCGACCTGATCGACGAACTGGGCCTCGATATGCATGTCGAGGAGACCACCCCGCCGGCCGACGCGCTGCGCGACCTCGCCACGGTGGTGGGTAAAGGCAACGCGGGCTTCGACTTCGACCGCTTCCGCGACCTGCGCCTGGACTCTCGTGGCGAGCAATACGCGGAGATGGTGGTGGTGCACCAGTCCTTCACCGACCCCACCTGGGCGTGGGGGTTGTCAGAATACACTCCCGGCCTGTCCGTGCTGCAGGAGAACATGGCCGGCAACGAGTTGGGCAAACACGAAGGCGCACACTTGCTCGGTTACTTCTACCACGACGACCGCCCCTGGGAGATCCTCGGCTACCACGAGAACTGGTACCCGACCGGTCGCGACACGCTGATGATGCTCATGGCGACGACGAACCACGACCTCTCCGACCGCGCCCGCGACGCCCTGCTCAACTTCTGGCGCGGCAAAGAGGATCGCGAACACGAGCGGTATTTCCGCGCCAAATAGTCGCCGCCCGCGGAGGGAACCCACCGCTGATATGGCGAAATGAACGACCAGAGCTATCTTCCTGAAGGACACAACCATGACCACCTCTTCCGGCATCCTCTCCGGCCCGGTGCAGCCGTTCGTCGCGCGCGGCGAGCTGGCCGGCGCCGTACTGCTGGCCGCCGACGCCGCCGGCGTGTGCGCGTTGGAAACCCTCGGCTGGGCCGACATCGAGCACCACGTGCCCATGGCGCCGGACACGCTGTTCTGGATCGCCTCCATGAGCAAACCGATCACCGGCACCGCCTTCATGACCCTCGTCGACGAGGGGTGCGTGGGGTTGGACGACCCGGTGGAGCAATACCTGCCCGAATTCGCCCATCAGTGGCTGATCGTCGAAGAGGACGACGCCCACCGCGTGCTGCGCAAGCCCGAGCACCCCATCACCGTGCGCGAGGTGCTCTCCCACACCAGCGGGCTGCCCTTCTGCTCCGCGCTGGAGACGCCTACCCTCGACGGGCTGTCGCTGGAGGTTGCGGTACGCAGCTACGGCATCGCGCCCCTCACCTTTGCCCCCGGCACGCGCTACAGCTACTCCAACGCGGGCATCAACACAGCCGGGCGTATCATCGAGGTGGTGACGGGATTGGCCTTCGAAGACTTTGTCGAGGAGCGCCTTTTCCGCCCGCTGGGCCTCACCGACACCACCTTCTGGCCCTCGAAGGCGCAGCTCACGCGGCTAGCGAAGTCCTACCGTCCGAACGCGGCGCAAAGCGCGCTGGAACCCTTCGATATCGGCCAGCTCCGCTACCCCCTCGACGACCGCACGCGCGGCATCATGCCCGCCGGCGGGTACTTCTCCACCGCCGCCGACATGGCCATCCTCTGCCGGATGATCCTCAACGGCGGCGCCCTGAACGGCCGGCGCTACCTGTCCGACGCCGCGCTGCGCGAGATGACGCGCAAGCAGACCGGCGACCTGCCCGACGGCTACGGCCTGGGCTTGGCGGTGGACGCCGACTCCTGCGGCCACGGCGGCGCCCACGCTACCAACATGGAGGTCAACTGGAAACACAGCCTGGTCACCGTCTACCTCATCCAGCACGGCGGCTTCCTCGGCGAGTCGGGCACCGCGCATGGGCTGTTCAAGGCAGCGGCGGAAAAGGCGTTCGGGAAGTAACGTCACCGGCCCTTGCCACCGGGTGAACCCGGTGTCTGGTCGTCTCAAGCACGCTGAAGCGTGCTGCCGTTAAATTAAGCTAGGTACGCCTTCCTACACGCGCCCTCATCCCCCGCCCTTCCCCCCGAGGGGAAGGGAGTAGCCAGGGTATTAAATGCGTACGACGGGAGCGGAAAACCTATCCTGGTGCTCCCCTCTCCCAGCCGAGTCGTGCGAGGCGCCCGGGGGAGGGGCGGGGGTGGGGTCCGCGTGTAGGTGGACGTACGGAGCTTAATTTAACGGCATTGCGCTGAAGCGCGCTGTTACGGATTAATGTATTGTCGGCAGCCGGCTTCAGCCGGCTTGAGATCGTCAGCCTCCGGGTTCACCCGGTGGCGAGTCGCCTCCGATTTATCAATAGAGGTTCCCATGCCCCCCATCACCATCCACCCCGACAACCCGAAACTCTTCCTCTTCCGCGGCGCCCCGCGGGTGCTGGTGACGGCCACCGAGCACTACGGCGCGGTGATGAACCGGCCCTTCCGCTTCGCGCGCTACCTGGCCGACGCGGCGGAGCGGGGGATCACCTGCACGCGCCTGTTCGTGCTTTTTCGCGAGATGCAGAGCGTGCTCAACCCCTATTCGACCTGCAAGCCGGAGTCACTCGACTACATCGCCCCGTACCCGCGTACCGGGCCGGGCACGGCGCTGGACGGCCAACCGCGCTTCGACCTGTCCGGTTGGAACCCGGAGTTCTTCGACCGGCTGGAGCGCTTCCTCACCCTCGCGTCGGAATACGGCATCATCGTCGAGATCACGCTGCTCAGCAACACCTACGGCGATGGGGTGTGGGCGCTGCAGGCGTTGCACCCGGCGAACAACCTGGATGGCTGGACGGACATCCCCTGGGCGGACTATATGAGCACCCGCCACCCGGCGCTCTTCGCCCGGCAGGTGGCGCACGTGCGCAAGATCGTCGAATGCACCCGACGCTTCGACAACGTGATCTACGAGATCTGCAACGAGCCCGGCGGGGAGGCCTACCACGGCGCGCCGACGCTGGCCGAGGTGAACGCCTGGCAGGAGGCGCTGGCCCGTGAGGTGCGCGCGGTAGATGATACCCATCTGATCGCCGGGCAGGAGGCCTTTGCCTACCGTCTGCCCGACGAGAGCCGGCGCAGCGGACCGGACGTCTTTCAGTTCGCTGACGCCTCCTTCACCATGCCTTCGACGTTGTCAACATGCACCCGCTGTCCAACATGGTCTACCGCGGTGCGCACTACAACCTCGGCCCCTTCATGCAGGGGGAGCTGCGCCTGCGCGAGCTGCGCGACTACTGCCTGGCGCTCTACCCCGAGCGCAAACCGCTGAACCTGGACGAGGACAACGCCGCCAGCCAGTACAAAGACTTGCGCGGCTGGACGATCCATCGCAAGCGCGCCTGGACCGCTCTCTTCTGCGGCGCGCACTACGACGTGATCGACTTCTCCATCATCAACTACTGCGAGCGCGGCACCCCTGCCTCGCGCCGCGGCTTGCGTGCCTGGATCGGCCGGCTGGCGCAGTTCATGCACACCTTCGACCTCGCCCACGCCCGCCCCGCACC
Organism: uncultured bacterium; assembly: GCA_903928345.1. Lineage (GTDB taxonomy): Bacteria > Armatimonadota > Hebobacteria > CAIYQO01 > CAIYQO01. The sequence goes on from CAIYQO010000096.1 coordinate 41,486, forward strand.
CGAGGTGCTGGTCAGTGAACCGCCGCACACCGTCGGCGCCGTCCTCGCGGCGGGCGCGGATCGTTTCCTCTACCTGGCCGACGCCAGCGAGTGGGGCACTCCCGGCTGCGGCGCCCCGATCCGCTGCACGGTGACCCTCGACCTGCCCGCGGGTGCGTACGATGTATCCTACCTCGCTCCGGCCACCGGCAAAGAGACGCCCGGTGCCTCCGTGGACGACGGCGCGGCGACGGTGCTCCCGCTGCCCGCCTTCCGGCAGGATCTTGTCGTGACGCTGCGGCGGCGGTGACAATTCCGCCACGATACGGCTCACACGCGTTGCCGACGTTCGCGCTGTGATATCGACAAATGGTGACGGTATGCTATAGTAACCAGGTGCACATTTCGTTTATGAAGGAGGACCTATGGAGAAAAAACTCACTACCGTTGCCGGCGCGCCCGTCGTCGATAATCAGAACGCCCTGACCGCGGGGCCGCGCGGGCCGATGCTGCTGCAGGACGTCTGGTTCCTGGAGAAACTCGCGCACTTCGACCGCGAGGTCATCCCTGAGCGGCGTATGCACGCCAAGGGCTCCGGCGCGTACGGCACCTTCACGGTGACCCACGACATCACCCACTACACCAAGGCCGCCATCTTCTCGGTGGTGGGAAAGCAGACCGAACTGTTCCTCCGCTTCTCGACCGTGGCCGGGGAACGCGGCGCCGCCGATGCCGAGCGCGACATCCGCGGCTTTGCCATGAAGTTCTACACCGAGGAAGGCAACTGGGATTTAGTGGGGAACAATACGCCGGTCTTCTTCCTGCGCGACCCCCTCAAATTCCCCGATCTCAACCACGCGGTGAAGCGCGACCCGCGCAGCAACCTGCGCAGCGCGCGCAATAACTGGGACTTCTGGACCTCGCTGCCCGAGGCGCTGCACCAGATCACCATCACCATGAGCGACCGCGGTATCCCGTATTCGTACCGCCACATGCACGGCTTCGGCAGCCATGCGTTCAGTATGTTCAACGCGGCGAACGAGCGGGTGTGGGTGAAGTTCCACCTGACCACGCAGCAGGGGATTCGCAACCTGACCGACGAAGAGGCCACCGCCCTCATCGGCCATGACCGCGAGAGCCACCAGCGCGACCTGCTGGAGAGCATCGACCGGGGCGATTTTCCGCGCTGGACGCTGTTTATCCAGGTGATGCCCGAGGCGGACGCGGCCCACTTCCCCTACAACCCCTTTGACCTGACGAAGGTCTGGTATCACAAGGAGTACCCGCTCATCGAGGTGGGCGTGCTGGAACTGAACCGCAACCCGGAGAACTACTTTGCCGAGGTCGAGCAGGCCGCCTTCAATCCCGCCAACATCGTGCCCGGCATCGGTTTTTCGCCGGATAAGATGCTGCAGGGGCGGCTGTTCTCCTACGGCGACGCGCAGCGCTACCGGCTGGGCGTGAATCACCACGCGATCCCCGTCAATGCCGCTCGCTGCCCGGTCAACAGCTACCATCGCGACGGGCAGATGCGCGTGGATGGCAATCATGGCGGCACGCTGGGCTATGAGCCGAACAGTTACGGCGAATGGCAGCAACAACCGGCGTTCGCTGAGCCGCCACTCGCGCTGCACGGCGCAGCCGACCACTGGAACTTCCGCGACGACGACGATGACTACTACACCCAGCCGGGTAAGCTCTTCCGCCTGATGAGCCCCGCGCAGCAGGCCGTGCTCTGCGCCAACACGGGGCGGGCGATGGGTGACGCCCCGCGCGAAGTCAAGGTGCGCCACATCGGTAACTGCCGGAAGGCCGACCCCGCCTACGGGAAAGGCGTGGCGGACGCGCTGGGGATTACCCTCGACGACGTACCGATGTAGGTGAGCGTTGAGTAAAGTGTTGCCACTTTGTGAGGGCGAGCGTCCCCGCGAGCCGTGGGCGAGGAAACCGGTTACGATGAGGAAAATGGCCTGTACGTGAGATCAGTTCACACGTACAGGCCATTTCTGCTTGCAGCCACGGCTTCCTCGCTCGTGGCTCGCGGGGACGCTCGCCCTCCCAAAATGGCGCAGCTCGGGGCGAGACGCCGGCGGTATGATAAGGACGCTTACGGCACATCCGTCCCGAACGGCACCGTCGGTAGCCCGGCGCCGTTGTACAGGTTGCACGCCGGGTTGTTCGCCCAGGCGTAGCGCACGGCGGTGGGAACGGCTACGCCGTCGGCCCACAGCAGCAGCGTGTTGCCCACGATCTTCCCCTGGGCGGCCTTCCAGACGCCGTCTTTGCCGCAGATGGCAAAGCCGGTGAGCACGTCGCCGTGAATGGCCAGCCCGCCGTCGGTGTGGGTGAAGGTCAGGGTCGCCTTGCCGTCCTTCACCGTCATCGCCTGGTAGATCGGCCCGGAGTAGGCGATCTTCTGCTTATAGGCGATGGCGAGCGCGTTGAGGGCCAGGCGCATGCCGACGGTCTGCTTATCCTTCGGGTGAATGTCCGCCGCGTCGCCCACGTCGATTGCCAGCGCGAGGCCGGTGTTCGGCAGCGTCCGCGCGGTCAGCGCCTGCGCCGCGCGCAACTCCGCCCAGCCGCTCTCCACCTGATTGACGGACGGCCCCATGAAGTTCGCCAGCGACACGATGAGGAAGGGGAATTGCCCTTCACCCCAGCGCGTGCGCCAGTCGGTAATCATCGTCGGCAACAACGTGCGATACTGCGTGGGGTTGCCGGCGTTGGATTCTCCCTGGTACCAGATGGCCCCGCGGATGCCGAAGGGGATAAGCGGGCTGATCATGCCGTTGAAGAGCACGCTGGGCACGTTGGGGCCACCCGGATACGGCGGGATATTCGCCAGGATCAGTTCCGGCCAGTAGCGCCACTCGCCTGCCAGTGGGATGTGCGTCTTATCCGTGCCGTCCGCCAGCTCCACGTACATGGTGTCGCCCGGCGCCCCCCAGAAACCGCCTTGTCCCAGCGAGTCGAACACCCGGTCGGCGATCACGTTCGGCCCGGCCTTCACCAGCTTGCCCGGCACGTGGTATTCGCGCGGTACGTTCCAGAAGCCCGTCTCATTGGTGCGCGCGCGGCCCTTGCCGCCCACCAGCGTGCCGTTGAACCAGCAGTTGTCCACCTCGTCGATGGGTCCGGGACGCAGGATGATCTCCTTGCCCGCCCACGCCGCCGGGATGTCGATCGTTTTGCGGTACCACACGATGCCGTCCACGTCGGGCAGGCCGCGAATCTCCCAGTTGCCGGGCAGCGGCATCGTCTTCCACGCGTGGTCGTCAAAGTTTTCCGCGGCGATTTTGCCGGCGCTCACCATGTCGTCCTCTTTGGCATACATCACCTGCAGGCCCTGCTTGCGCTCCTCCGTCTTTTGCGTGAAGACGGTCATCGCGTTCTGCTGGTCGGAGTTCGGCTTGTCCAGCGCGTCGAGGGCGGGCGCGAATTCCGGCAGTTTGGCGCGCAGCGCCGTGCCGCTAGTCCAGGCCTCTGCCACCGTGCCGCCCCACGAGGTGTGGATGAGCCCCACCGGCACCTTCAACGTCTCGTGCAGGTGGCGACCGAAGAAAAAGCCCACTGCGGAGAAGCCCGACACCGACTCCGGCGTGCACACCGTCCACTCGCCGTTGCAATCCGTCTGCGGGGCGAAGGCGGTGACGTCCGGCACGGTGAAGAGGCGGATGCCCGGGTACTTCGCGGCGGCAATCTCTGCCGGTGCGTTCTTGCTGCTGCTCAGGCCAAACTGCATGTTGCTCTGCCCCGAGCAGACCCACACCTCGCCGATCAGCACGTCGGTGAAGGTGATGGTGTTGGTGCCCGCCACGGTGAGGGTCTGCCCGACGGCGTTGGCCTTCGCCGTGCGCATTCGCACGTGCCACTGCCCCTTGGCGTCCGCCGTCGCGTGGTAGGCACGCCCGGCGAAGGTGACGGTCACCTTCTCCCCCGCGTCCGCCGTGCCCCACACGGGAATCGGCTGCCCCAACTGCAGCACCATGTGGTTGCTGAAGATGTGCGGCAGCGCCACCTTGCTCCACCCCGCCGACGCCGCCAGCGCCAGCAGCAGGACGAGGATACCGGTATAAACACGCATGTGAGGTCGATCCTTTCACTAAAAGCTCTTTACAACGTTCCCCACAGGTGGGGTGGAATCCTGCCCGATGCGACGGTTCGCCGAACCGTCATTGTCTGAACCGGGATTTGGTGGATTAAGGGATTTCCATGATGGGGGAACGATAGCACTAATAAGATTATCCCACTCAGGTAGCCGTAATTCGCATCTCCACAAGGTCCAACCGTTCTCCAATCATGAAAATCCCTTAATCCCCCCAAATCCCGGTTCAGACAATGACGTCCCGCCGATTCTCCGCTATACTGTGGCGTTTGGGGGACGACTATGCAGCGTGAATATCGACCGGACGATTGGCAGACTTATCGGATCCAGTATGACGACCCGTTCCGCGAAGTGGAACCGTTGGCAACAGAGATCGCCGTCGTTGACGGCGCGCTGGCGGCGTTGCGTGACGCGGGGATGTTGCCGCACACGACCTACGACCACGCCAAATTGCTCGCGCATCGCGCGGCGGTGGCGGAAACGTTCGAAATCCCCTGGACGGCCATCACGCCGCGCATGGGGCGCTTCATCTACGCCATCAACGCCATCGCCCGGCCCGCGCGCATGATCGCGGCGGGGGTTTTCTGCGGCAACACCTTCATTTCTAACGCCGGGGCGGCGGTCGGGCCGGGGGCGGTGTATACGGCGGTGGAGCTGCTGGGTGTGGAGATCAAACCCGAGGAGGCGGAGCGTGCGGAACGCAACGTGCGCCTGCTCGACCCCACCGGCATCGCGCGCATCATCGCCGCCGACGCGGTGGACATGGCCGCCGCCTACGCGCACCCCATCGATCTCCTCTACCTCGACGCCGACGGCGCCGGCAAGCGCGGCAAAGGCGTCTACCTGGACATCCTGGAGGCCGCGTTGCCCCACCTGCACCCCGGCACCCTCATCCTGGCGCATAACAGCATCAACTGCGCCGCCGCGTTGGAAGAATACCTGGCCTACGTCCGCGATGACGCCCACTGCCGCGCCAGCGTCAACGTGATGATCGACGGCGAGGGGCTGGAAGTGTCGATGATCTGAGGGGCTTTTGGGAGGGCGAGCGTCCCCGCGAGCCGCGTGCGTGGATATCGTGTCTGCTTGAAAAAAGACGGTCTGTGCGAGTGAGTAGTTCTCACGCACAGACCGTCTTTCTTTCTCAGAAGCCGTTTGAATGAACTTCCCCTTCGTTGGGTAATTTCCTGCCCAGGTGGTGACATGGAGGAGAGACAAGGGCTTTCGGGACCCGAACAAGCCCCCGAGTCCCTGTGTAGCCATCTTCGCCGATCCGATGTCCCTGTCCACCGACATGACCGCTTTTGTTCTAGCG
>CAIYQO010000097.1 GCA_903928345.1 uncultured bacterium
CCACAACTCGCCCGGCAATTCCGAAGACATTATGCGCCTCGGGGGGACGGGCGGGCCGACGTATAAGATTTTCAACTTGTGCGGCGGTTCCTATGACAACTGGTATGTCGTGAAGGAGTAGCCGATGGCCGAAGTCAGTCTGTTCGGTGGCACGGTTGATCTCCCAATCAACGGCATCGGTCGCGCGCAGGGCCTCAGTGAGGTGTATACCGGGTCGATTTTCCCCGTGGTGGTGGCGAGTGCCGGCGTCTTGTGTGGATGGGTAAGCAATCTGCTCTCCGCTGCCCAGGGAGTGACGACCGTCATCCCCGGTGTGCGCCAGGGGGTGTTGGCGGCGATGCCGGGCGGATTAATCGAGTGGACCGCGTGGGAGTTAAAGACGCGCTTCCTCCCCTGGTGCAGCTTCGATCCCCCGGTGGTGCGCTGCTTAACGGTGAGCGTGACCCCGTATAGTAACGATCCCAGTGGATTGGAAATCACGCTGAGTATCGCGTGGGGCGACGGCGTCACAACGGCGACGTGCCCGGCGGGCTTGCCGTGCGCACACACGTATGCCGCCTCCGGGCGCTACACCATCACGGTGCGCGCGACGAATTCTCTGGGCGACAGCGCCGGGCTGTCCCGCGATGTGGTGGTGGTGGAGTACCCGGATGTGAACACGCCATGGCAGACCGGTGGGTCTCCTGGTAGCCGCTCACGCGAGCAATGACGAATCGGAGGAACGGATGGACGTACAACATCGTGTATTACAGGATGCGGACAGTCACCCCATTGGTTATGTGAAACCGCGGGCGGATTTACCCGATCCGGCAGCGGTGTTACCCGGCGTGGCGGCATTCGATGCGCAGACGACACTGCTCTACCTCTCGAACGGCGTGGACCGCTGGATTCCCTATATGCCGGTAGCTGGCGACGGGCCGCATGGTCAGCGCACGATTGCACGTTGGGTGGGTGAAGATGGGCGCACGCTGGAGATGAGCCAGCTTCTCATCACCGATGAGGGAGCGCTCCAGCGGGCGGATGGCCGTGAACGTGGCGTAGGCGCAGTCGATCTGCAAACCAGCATCTCCGACCAGACTCCAATAGGCAGCGGTGACTACTCGACGGTCAGCGGCGGCAAGGAGAATGCTGCCGCCGGCGAAAGCGCGGTGATCGGAGGGGGCCAGGCGAATAAAGCCAACGCTCCCTATAGTGCCATCCTTGGTGGTCAGGCGGGCTGTGCCAACCGTTATGGGGAACAGACGCAGGCTGCTGGATGTTTCTCGTTGCCCGGCGATGCCCAGACGTGCGTGCTCATCGCGCGTGGGGTGACGACTGATGAGAACTGGACAACACTCGCGCTGGATGGACAAAACGAGCCGCTCACCATCGCCTCCGAATGCGCCGCGGCGTTCCATATCCTGCTCATCGGTCGCACCCTCACGGATGCCACGGAGATGGCGCGGGCGGCCTTTGAAATCAGCGGGTTGATCGATAACGTTGCCGGTGAGATCGCCAATGACTACACGCTGCACGCCATGGCATTTACGCATCCGGCGTTGGATGCTGGCGTCACCTCGGGAGGAGGGCCGTTGCTCGTGCAGGTGAAGGGTTTGGCGAACACCACCATGCGCTGGGTTGCGCGCATTACGCTGGTCGAGGTGAGCGCATCACCGATCTTTATTTGTTAGCAAAGGAGACCCGTCATGGTAATGATGGCCGAAGACCCGCGACGCTACACGGGCATCATCTACGTCCAGCCGATGGACCCGTCGGAATCGTATGAATATGGCGCGGTCACCCAGGGACAATTCTGGCTGCAAACATCCTGCACGTCCAACGATCCGTATCCCATGCTTTCCGTCCGCATCAATGATGGGGAGCACGATGTCTGGCAACGGCTGACGGCGCCGGGTATCGTCACCTGCACGGAATTGCCGTACCCCTCGGTCGACATGCGTGGACACCTCCGTCTGCTGCTGGGAAGTGACGGTGCTGCCGATGCCGTGCATGTCTGCATGAAGGATGCGAGTGATCAGTATGTCTGGCTTCCCCTGTAGGAGACGGTATGGCGATCAGGCAGGTAGTGACCACTACAGGAGAGGCCGTCTACCGCGGAGACGACCGCGTGGTAATCGGCACGCCAGACCCAACCGAATCCCCATATCCGACCGGGCAATCACCCGGCGCACGGGTTGTGGAAATCGTCGAAGACGAGAACGATTGAATCGAAAGGAGCAACCATGGCGTTTGTCGTGTCGATCTCAGTTACCGCGCATGACGAAGATGGCGTGATCAGCACCGGCGTCGTCCAGTGGGGGGATACCCATGAGACGGCCTTATCCCCGGCGCAAGTCGCCACCCTCAATGGCGGCAACAGCGTTGCGCTGCAGCACACCTATGCTGATCCAGGTGATTATAATGTCATCTTCCTGGTGACGGATGATGGCGGCGCCACCGGCATGAATGGGGCGCTCGCGCATATCGATAATGAACCCCCATTAGTCGCCCTGTCGCTGGTGAGCAACACCCCCGGCAATGGGCACGTCTCCGTCATGCCCACCGTTACCGATGACGGCACTGGCCCGATCACCCTCAATATCCAATGGGGCGATGGGACGACGACGACGGGCTGCGTCTCCGGGCAAACCTATGCGCACACCTACACCTCGACGAACCATTTCCCGGTGATCGCGGACGCGACAGATGCGCAAGGCGCGCACGGCATGGCCATGCTCGACGTGTATGCCACCATCACGCCGATCCTGGATATTCAGCACGTCGCAGTCACCGGACGACACCTGGATATCACCATCAATTACAACACCTTCGGCGCCTGGTCCGATCTGGTGGAGCTGGCGGTGACGCGCGCGCATGCGCCGTATACCAAGTATTACGTGATGTTGCCCAATCCGTATGGCAATGGGGTCGAGACGCTGCCCTTCGACGTCCCCAACGAATGGGAAGATGCCTATGTCGTTTCGCTCACCGCCCACTTCACCGCGCATCCGGCGGTTCCGGGTGGGACATTGTCTGATACGGAGAATGTGACCATGACCTATCCCGGCGGCAACACGGTCACCATCGACCAGTTGACCAACCCCTACAATTTCGACGCAATGCTCCGCTATACCGCGACCGACTACCGGGCCAGCATCAATACCATTACGATCAATTGGGGTGATGGGCAAACAGACACCGTGCCTCCTGGACCGTCGATGGATCGTTATCACACCTATGCCGCGCAAGGCACCTTTACCGTCACCGTCACCGTCAGCTATACGGATGGGGAGCCCTCACACAGCGCCAGCCAGGCGCTGGCCATCAACGTGGCGCCGG
>CAIYQO010000098.1 GCA_903928345.1 uncultured bacterium
AGTAAGATTGAGGATGTGCAGTCACGGCTACGATAGAACAGATTGTTACATAGACGCAGAAATAACTCGACTCCGGCTCGGACATGCACTCGTACCTAATCTCTCTGTGAGCGTTCGATTTCAGATACTTTTCCTCCACCATCCCCCCTCCCGGGGGGTGTCTCTCCATGCCTGACGGCAGGCCTAAATCCAGCCATTCACGAGCACGAAATGGCGGTTTTCGGCGATAAACCTTCGGACGCGCTCTTTGCCGTCAAGCCCCAAAAACGCCCAAAATCGGCCAATTCTCTCTCTGTTTCTCTGAAACCTTCGGACTCGTCCGACCTAGTCCGTAGGTCTTCGTCCGAAGGTACTGAGAAGTTTTCGGACACTGCAAATTTTGAATGCCGCCGAAGGTGTTTTGAGCGTAAAATCGTCGTTTGCTACCTTGCCAAAAGAGTAACCCCCATTTCTCCACCTCCGCGCGGAAGTCGAAAAAACGGGGGCTTTTGGCCTCTCAGGAGGCTTTTCTCAGGATGGCCTTCAACCGTGATGGATGCCCGGCTGAAGCAACTGACATCAAATTATTCCCGGCTACGCAGCGGGAAATCCGAGCACTTTCCGCTGCTCAACCCAGTCCAGTGGTAGCGTTTTCGTCAGCTTGCCCAGCGAAAGACCCGAGGGTTCCCGTCCTTCAAGGATGGCCGTGATAATATCCGGCGCGAGTAGCGTCAACCGCAGGATGCGCCCAACATAGGAACTGTCCAGCTTGACCTCATGCGCCAGTTCCTCAATCGACCGGAATCGGCCACTCTCCAGCAGCGCTTTCCAGCGGTGCGCTCGTGCGAGGGCGATGACCAGGGATTCCTGTGTGGCAGGCTTCCTCGCGGGTGAATTCTCGGACACCATGTCTACCGGCAGGATGACTTCCTTCCGTCCCCCACGCACTTTGAGTGTCATCGGAATGTGGACGGTAATGCGGTCACCGTCACGCCGGACGGTCATCTGGTCAACAAGTAAGGTGGTCATAGTTCAGCCTCTTCTTTTGCTCCACGCCATTCATCCAATAACGTATGCAGCCCATCAGCGCGGAGATCAATCTGCACGCCATCGGGATGGACGGTGACCCGCTCGATCAGCAGGCGGACGATCCGTGCCTGTTCCGCTGGGAATAGCTCATCCCAGAGATCATTGAATTGCTGGAGCTGCGTCATAATGTCTTGCTCGTCGGCCACATCCGGCGCCAACCCGCGGGCTGCCCGATACGTGCGTGCCGCGACTTCCGGGGTCGTCAGGCTTTTTTGAATCAGCGCGACGACCGACGATTCGATCTCCCCGGCAGCGACTGTCTTCACCGGGCATGTGCCGTAGCCCGCCTTGGCGGCATGCACGCAAAGATAGTAGCGGTAGTGCGTATCCGTGCCCTTTTTCTTCGTGTAGGTGATGCCCATCGCCGCGTCGCAGTGCCCACAGCGGATGATCCCTTTTAGCAACCCCGGCACTTTGGCCCGTGTCCGACACGCCCGCGCACGGTAATTCTCATCCAGCAGCGCATGCACGCGTTCCCAAATCGTCCGGGGAATGATCGCCTCGTGTTCACCGGGGTAGTATTGACCTTTGTGCTCGATCTCCCCCACGTAGAGATGGTTGTGGAGCATGCGGTAGAGATGGCTTTTATTCCAGGCAGACCCAGGACGGAAATTCCCATCGCGCGTTGTCCAGGCCTTGGTGGTTTTGCCTTCGTCATTGAGGAGTTGCGCCAGGCGCGTCGTCGACCCCTCGCGGATAAAGCGGTCGAATATCTCCCGCACCAGATTCGCTTCCGGGGGATTCACCACCAATTTCTTATTTACGACATCGTAGCCGAGAGGTGGGGTGCCGCCCATATACATGCCGCGCTGCTTGCTGGCCGCCACCTTGTCGCGGATACGTTCCCCGATGACCTCGCGTTCGAACTGGGCAAAGGAGAGCAGCATGTTGAGCGTAAGACGCCCCATGGAGGTGGTCGTATTGAACGCTTGCGTGACCGAGATAAAGGTCACGCCTTGCCGATCAAACACCTCGACCAGTTTGGCGAAGTCCAGCAGCGCGCGAGACAGGCGGTCGACCTTGTAGGTGACCACACAGTCGATTTTGCCCGCCTCGATATCGCGCAGCATCCGCTGGAGCGCCGGACGTTCCAGCGTGCCGCCGGAAAACGCGGCATCGTCGTAACGCTCCGGCAAGGCCACCCAGCCTTGTTCGCGTTGACTGAGGATATAGGCTTCCGCCGACTCGCGCTGTGCATCCAGACTGTTGAAGTCGGTGTCGAGATTCTCATCCGTTGACTTCCTCGTATAGATGGCACAGCGGATCGTCGGGGTCTGTGACGTAGTGATTTGCCGTCGACTCATACGTGATCTCCCCCCTGTCGTTGACGCAGGCCAAAGAAGTTCGGCCCATTCCAGTGCGTGCCGGTGATGGCTTTGGCAATGGCCGTCAACGATTTATACGGACGACCTTCAAACTCGAAGCCGTGATGGGTGACCAGGACTTCGTGGCATTGACCTTGCCATTCCCGTACCAGCCGCGTGCCGATCACCGGGAATCCGGGCTTCTGTCGGGTGCCAGCGCGATTGGCGGGTATCTCCATCCTCGTTTCGCCCAACGTGTCATACCCAGCGTCAGTCAGCGCCCGATCCATCTCCTGAAACACCGTCATGGGCAACCCACCATACGCGAGTTCCTGGATACGATACGTCAGGCGCTTCAGCAGAAACGCTTTATTATACGGCAACGGCTCGCCCCCCATCAGCACCCGCCAGCGTTCCGACAATTCCGCCATCGGCAAGCGCTGCAACTCGGCAATCTGTCGAAGTACCTGCGGTCGCTGGACTTCGGATTCACGCGAGATAGCCATTGGCATCCTCCTCATTCAGAGATTCGTTACGTGCCAATGAACGCTCTGCTTGGCGGATGGAGTCAAGCGAAATGTCTCTCCCATCCGGGGATTGTTGCCCACAGGTGTTCACCCCCGTATGCTTTTGTCGCAGGCGCACATAGGCCCGCGCCAGCAAGCCGGCGATCACATCCAGGCGATTTGGGTGTTGCATCTTTCTCTGTATCATGGTGTCGTTCCTCAATCGAGCACTGTCAACATCACCCGCTCCAGCGTGGGGATGCGCAGGGTATCGCCCACCGGCAGGTCGAGTGGAAAACTGATATCATTCCAGTCGCAGATGATCCACCACAGCAGAGGATCACCCAGGTACTGATAGGCCAGCAGATCGATCCGGTCACCTTCCCCCACAACGTGGAAGCGGTCATCCGGCTGCGGCGTGGTATCAACCTGTGACCGCCGCCCCAGGAACTGGGTATCGCCATCCTGGTAGATTACACAATCGCGATAGCGCGAGCGGTCACTACTCATCGTCGCACCTCACTGGCGTTCACGGATTGGGTGACCACCTCTTCCAGCGTCACCTCGACATCGGCGCGTTGCGGCAGCAGTGTTGCCGGATCGAAGAGGTAGCTGTAATGGGCGCGCACTTCCCGCATGAGACACGGGGTACCGGGATACAGCTCCCCGAAGAAGAACAGCACCGGGTGCGGCGCCTGCTTCAGCATCGTGCCGGCGTGTGTCGGATATAAGAGCGCCTGCAACCAGGCCACCTGTTTCTGCACGTCCTGCTGATAGAAGGTCACGGTAAAGCTGATCTTCCGCGCATCGCCGGCCACGAACTGGTAGCGCGGGTGACTCATCCCCGGCACCACCAGCGTGGCGTAGCTGGTCGATTTGCTGTCAACGATGTCATTCGGGTTGTATTGAAACGCCAGCCGTTCACGGGTGACGGCATCCACCAGGTAGGCGATTAGCGGTTTTGTATTAGCCATCCGTCACCCCCGATTGTCGTAATTGCGAATTCGGCGTTCCTGGACATCGCGGTAGACCGCGCGGGCGATCTCCCGGCCATCCAACTGCACGATGGTATCTCCACCGTCCTGTTTCCCCTGTGTCCGTAACTCTGCGAGAATGGCTTGCAACAACTCCTGCACGGGACCATCATTCGGACGTGCCTCACTTCCGACTGCGGACGCTGCTGACGCCGGACGCATGGGCACCGGCATGATCGGGCGCACGACCGGCGTGCCTGCCGTGACTGGTGCCAACATCGGCGGCATGACCGACGGCAGGTTGTTGCCAAAGGCAAAGGCTTGCTGCATGGCTTGCTCCGGGAGATGCGAAGCGCGCGCGATCCCGCGGCTGATGGTGTCGAGCACCGAGAAGCCGGATTGCGACAGCGTGGAGAGCGGTCCCAACTCCGCATCGGAATGGGGCAGCAATTTGCCCAACTTGTCGAGGCCGGCTTTCAGCGCGTTGAATGGCGCCATGGCCGCCTGCGCAATGCCGTCGGCCAACGCCAACATCAACTTCTTCCCCGCCTCCAGTGCGGTGGGCAGCAGGTTGGCAAAACCATTCACCAGGTGCTGAAAGGCGCCGGTGGTGGCGTTCTTCACCCCATCCCAAGCATTCACCGCCCAGCTTTTCACCGACGACCAGGCCGATGCCGCGGCGCCGCTGATGCTCTGCCAGACGCCGTTGATCGTATTGCCAACTACTTGCATGGCATTGCCCAGCCACGGATACTTCGCCGAGATCTCATTCACCGCACTGCTACTGGCGGCTTTACAGCGCTCCCAGAGCGAACCGTGCCCGTTGGCGATGGCCTCCCAGGCGCCGGTGGCGATGTTTTTCGCCAGTTCCAGGTTGCCGCGATGGAAATTGACATAGGACGACACGCCGGACTTGATGCCATCCCACGCCTGGCTGGCGCCGGCTGTAA
>CAIYQO010000099.1 GCA_903928345.1 uncultured bacterium
CGCCGCTTTTTCTTCCGGCGGTAGTTCCACCGGGTGGGCGGGGCGTTCGCCGCGGAGGACTTGCACCACCTGTTCGGCGGCGACGCGCATCATGGTGGCCATGGCGTTGCGCGTGTTGGCGCCGATGTGGGGGGTGAGCACTACGTTGGGGAGGGTGAGCAGCGGGTCGTCGACGGGCAACGGCTCGCGGTCGTAGACGTCGAGCCCCACACCGGTGATCCACCCTTCGCGCAGCGCCTGCACTAACGCGTCGTGCACCACCACCGGCCCGCGCGCCATATTGATGAGGTAGGCGGTGGGCTTCATTAGCCGCAACCGGCGCGCATCGAGCAGGTGATAGGTGGTGCGGGTGAGGGGCACGTGCAGGGTGACGAAGTCCGCCTCGCGCAGCAGATCGTCCAGCGCGCCGTATTGCACGCCCAGGCTCAACTCGGCGTCGTGACGGCGCACGGGATCGGCGTAGAGCACGCGCATGCCAAACCCCTGCGCGCGCTGCGCCACCTTCACCCCGATGTGCCCCAGCCCCACGATGCCCAACGTCGCGTTGCGCAAGTCGGTGCCGAGAAACATGTCCGGGTACCAGAACTGCCACTCGCGACGCATGACCTGCAGGTCCGCCTCCACCAGGTGCCGCGCACAGGCGAGCACCAGCGCAAAGGTTAAATCGGCCACCGCGTCGTCCGCCGCGCCCGGCGTGTGACACACCACCACGCGCCCCGCCGCCGCCGCGGCCAGATCGATATGCTCCACCCCCGCGGACACGGTGCTGATCACGCGCAGCCGTTCCCCCGCCGCGATTACCTCCGCGTCGATGACGTCATCCGCCATGCAGAGCAGGGCGTCCGCCGTGCGCACCTGGCGCAACAGCTCCTCCCGCGGCACGGGGGTCAGCGCGCTCCATTGCTCGACGTGGGCCAACGGCGTCAGGCGCTCGAGGGCGTTCGCCCACAGCCGCCGCGTCGCGTATACCGAGAACAACGCCATACCTCTAATCTACCCGCCTCGCGCCGCGCAATCGCGCCCATGCATCAAACATCGTGCCCACATGCCACCGCCTCCCCCATCACGTCCTGTGAGGGGGGAGGCGGTAGGTTATGCGCAAGCGTCGGGGCTACCGGTCGAACTGCAGCTCCTTCAACTCGTCGAAGTCGGCGCGCATCTTTTCCACCGTGCTGGCGGGCAGCTCGCCGATGCTGTACGTTTTGTCGTATTCCATCAGGAAGCCGTAGGTCAGTGCCTCCGCTTTGGCGCCGGTGGCCTGCGCGGGCACGTCGATGTCCCAGCGCAGCAGGCCGCGCGGCTGTTCGTCGGCGACGAAGAACTCATTGGCGCTCAGCGCGGGCTTGGCATCGTTCATCGTCACCGTCACCGTGTCGTCCGGCGCGCGAGGGATGCGGTCCCACACGCGCACTTTGGCGACTTTCGTCATCAGGTTCTGCACGCGGATGCGGTAGCCGTACTTCACCCGCGCGTTGCCGCCGTGGGTCTCCGTGGTCTTGTCCACCAGCTCGCGGCTGGCGCGCAATTGTGTCTCGGTGCCGAGGCCCACCGTGAAGCTCTGCCCGCGCGCCACCAGCGGCAACTGCCCGCGCCCGGCGAAGGCGTCGTTGAGATACGCGTTGAGCGGGCCGGGGAGGAGCGGGTAGTCGCTGGTATTCGTGGCGTCTACCGCCTGGTAGACGAATTCGGTGAGCAGCGGCACGGCGGTATAGTAGAAGTCGGGCTTCAGGTCGATCGCCGCGATGCGCAGCATCTGCTGATCCGCGCGGCTGGACAGGCTGATCTCCCCGGGGATGTCGTAGGAGATGGAGAGCACGTCGGTGCCGGTGCCCACGTGGCGGATCTCTTTGATCGCCTCGTCCGGGGCGCCCAACTCCAGGTGCTGCAGCCGCGCCGCCATCACGTTCACCTGGAAGGTCCCGTCCTTATTGCCGGCCACCTGTTGCGGCAGCACCATCGGGCTGGTTGTGTCCCGCGGACCGGGGAGCCCGACCGGGCCGTTCGCCCCCATATTTGAATTGGCCGCCGCGTCGGTCGTCGTTACCGTCTCGTTGTCGCCTGCCGCCAATTCCGCCTGAATCTGCTGGTTCGCGTCGCGCAGCATCTGAGCGTAGGCGCGCCCCGCCATTTTGCCGCTCGCCGGACTCAGGGTGGGCGGAATGGGCACGCCGCGCATCAGACTGACCATCATCGGCGCCAGGGAGGGCGCTTCGCTGGTCATCTGTGGGCGGGTGGTGGAAAGGGTGAGCTTCACGCCGCCCCAGTCCTCGCCGCTCATCTGGGTGATCACCGCGTGGTATTCAAGGGTCAGCTTGTCCTTTTTGCTGTCATAGCGCGCGGCATAGGCGGGCGTCCAGCCCACGTTGTTGACCAGATAACTCAATTCCAGCTTCGACGCGCCACCCTTGGCCGCGTCGAGCAGCACCACCGCCTCCTGCAACGTTTTGGTGGTATTCGTGGTGAGCGCCTCGCGCTGACGCTGCAGCACGGCGACCGCCTTATCCAGGTCCAGCTTTTCCTCGGCGAGGGCGAGCTGCTTGTCGGCCAGGTCGGTGCGCTGGGTGAAGAGGAACTCCGCGGTGGCCTGCAACGCCTTGGGATCGAGGACGCCCTTGTTCACGTCCGTCTCCGACGTGGTGGCGGTGAAGGTCTCCAGCTTGTCCAGGTACTTCGCCCGCGAATCGTAAACGGCGTCAAGAGCAGCGTTGTGGCGCAGCAACTTCTGCTTGTCGGCGATCTGGTCGTCGAGTTTGCGTACGTCGTCGCGCGGCTCGTTGTCCACCGCCTCAGTGCGGTAGCGCACGGCGCGGATGGTCAGCCCGTCGTCACCGGAGGCGAAGAGCGACTCCGCCACCACGTTGTCAGGCAGCCCGCTCACCACGATCTCCTGCGCGCCGGCCTTCACGTCCACCGGCACCTCGCGCGTGACCAGCGCCTGCCCGCGATACACCGTCACCGCGGTGATCTTCCCCGTCACTTGGGCGCCAAGCCATACCGGCGCCAGCAGCACCAGCCCCAGGACGAGCCACGAACGCATACACTTCATGTTGCTTGCCTCCTCGATGGTATAGAGATGCGGCGCGCCGCGTGGCCCGCCGCGTTGGGGAACGCTTTCCCGGTTGGACGCCGCGTGCGGGGAAAATGTTCCGGGGCATAAAAAAACCCGCCCCACCACGGTTGTGCTGGGGCGGGTTACCGTATGCAGGTACCCGAATGCTACGGGGTGCCTTGTACGTGGCACTGCGTGCAGAGCGAGGTATACACGCCGTCCGCGGTACCCTCTTCCGTCACGGTGCCTGTCTGGCGCATTTCGATGAGCCCGTAGGGGTTCTGGTTCCCGTGCGCCTTGTGGCAGGAGAAGCAGGACGGGGTGTAGTTGCCGGTCGCCCCGGAGGTGGCGGTGCTGTACTGCCACAGGCCGGCCGGATCCATCACCTTCACCCAGTTCGTCTTGCCGGTGGCGTTCCAACGGCTGATCGACGAATGGCCACCGCCCAACGCGCCGATATCCACGCCTTCGGCCGGGTGGCGGATGTAGTTACCGGTCGTAACGACGCCGCCGATTTCCGTGCCACCCACGGTGCCATGGAAGTTCGTGTGGCACCCCTTGCACCAGTTCGCGTACGCGGACGACGTGGTGTTGGGCTCGTTGAAGTCCACGTTGTTGATGCTGTAGTGGGTGCTGAACTGACCCAGTGTGGCATCACGCTCAAAGACATCCTTCGTGGGGTCATTGGTGCCGATGGCATAGGTGATCGGGGTGTTGTTCGCGCTGCCACCCGGCTTGTTCTTCAAGTTGCGCCACTGGCCATTGGTGTAGCCCACCGGGAAACCGGTCACGCTGGAGACACCGTGCTGGTTATGGCAATCGACGCACTCCAGGCCGGTCGGGTTGGAGAAGGTACCGCCCGGCGCGGTAGCCATGGAGCCCAGCGAGTGACCCTTCCAGCTCTCGTACGGGGTGGTGCCGGTCGGCAACCCGCCCGCTTCGCGGACGAAGGAGCCGGTGTTGGCGCCCATCACGTCCGGCGCCAGCGTGGTGCCGTCGTGACAGGCCAGACACATCGAGTTCGGATCGGCGCCCTTCAACAGGAACGTGGTCGGTCCGCCGACCAGCGCCGGATTGGCGGGATTGCCGTCCTGCCCGTGCGTCAGACTGCCATGCATGTTGTGACAGTCCGAGCAGTGCAGGGTGGTGCCCATGTGATAATCGGCGGCCAGCGCGATGCTGCCGGCCGCAAAGGCCAGCGCGAGCATCACGATGCCCAACAGGGGTGAATGTTTCACCAGGGATTCCTCCTTTAGCATTGAAACCGTATGCGGTTGTCTCGTCGGCGGACGCCAATACGGCAGCGGCCGACTCAGCGTTGCCGGAAAGGGCTCTGGGCGCGGTGGCGCCGATGACTCGGACCCGCGCGCGCACCCGGGACGGAGCAAGCGGAGACGCAATATGGCACCGAAAGGACTCCGGACCGGTCTCGCGCTTACTGCGGGTTCGTTAAGTCTATCGTGTCCACCTCGCTCTCTGCCGGCGACCGGGGCCGGCGCTCCACTTTCCCACGGCGGGCAGCCCCGTTCAACGGAGCCGCGCCGGCGCGTCCAACGCGTTCGCCCGGGTTGACGACGTGTCGAGCAGCGCCCCGGTGGCGGCATAGACGCGCACCGTCTGCGCCGCGCCGTACGTCGCGGCAATTTTGCCCGTGCCATCCACGGTCAGGTCGGTAATTTCGTTGAGCGCGCCGCCGGTCATCCGTCCGATTACCCGCAACGGCGCCAGCGCGGGGGTATAGGTCACAATGGCGCTCTCGTCCCCACCGAGCGCCAGGTAGACGTTGTCGAAGCTGTCGATGGCCACGCAGCGCGGATGCACCGTGCGGCGGTCCACCCGCAGCGCGTCCGCCCCCCACAGTTGATGCGTCACGCGCCCGCGCAGGTCGAGCACGTCCACCACATCCGTCTGTGCATCGATGACGAAGATGGCGCAGTCCTGGCGTAGCGCGACATCGATCGGCGTCCCGGGGCGGCGCACGCCGCCGGCATCGGTGACGAAGTGCGTCAGGCGGGTGAGCGGCATCCCCTTGTCGTTAAGTACGCTGATCCCCTGCGGCGGGGTGATGGCCACCGCGAGGCGGCCGAAAATCGTTTTGGCGTATTGCGGCGTGGTGTCGACGGTGACGGTGAGGCCGGAGGCCAGCCGCGCGGTGGTGGCATTCGCCAGCGTCGCCCCGCTATACACGCTGGCGGTGATATACGTCGACACGTCGTTGTCGAGCAGGTAGGTGAAGGGGCCGCCCGGCGTGAGCGGCGTGGGCGGCTCGCTGCCGTCGAGGTTATGTGAGCGGCTGTAGTGCAGATTGTGGCAGTCGGCGCAGCTTTGCGTGGGGTCGGCGTGCGGATCGGTGGCGGCGTGGCGTGGCAACGCACCGGCGAATACGAGCAGCAACACCGCCGGGATACCCAGGCGGGTGAAAATCGTGCCGCGGCGGTGCTCGCTGGTGCTCATGGGGTGGTCGTCGGTTCCACGACGTCGAGAATCTGCAGCCGCGCGCCGGTGCTTTCCAGCACGAAGACGCGCGTGGCGCCATCGGTCGCGATGGCGCTGGGATACAGGAACAGCCCCGCGGTGTCGCCGAAGCCGCCGAGGGCATCCAGGAAGGTCGGCGCGCCGTTGGGCGTGGGCTGGTAGATATTCACGCAATGGCGCAGCGTGTCGATGACCCACAGGTTGTCGTGGGGATCGGTGATGACGCCGGCGGGTAGGGAGAAGTTCATCGGGCCGACATCGTGGATGCCGAAGCCGGTAATCGTATGGCCGTCGGTGTCCAGCTCGCGCACGCATTGCCCCTGGGCATAGGTGGCGTAAATGGTGCCCGCATGGTCCACCCACAGCCCGGTGATCTCCTGCGTGGCGTCGTTGGCGGGCTTGGTGCTGCCGATGGTGCACGCCAGTTCCAGCGAGGTGGTGAGCACCAGGATGGCGTGCACGCTGCCGGTGAGGCTGACGTAAATGAAACCGTCGCCGTCCACCGCCAGGCAGCGCGGCTGCACCTTGTCGCGCGGGAGGCCCAGCAAATCCGCCGGGTAGACCTGCCGCACGGAGCGCCCCTGGAAGTCGAGCACGTCGATATAGTTGCATACGTTGTCGGTGACGAGCAGGTCGCCGTTTTTCCGCGGCAGCAGGCCCTTCGGTTCACCGGGGCGTTGCTTATGGGTAGCGGGGTCGAGCACCACGTGGACGAAGTGCCCGCGCGGCGCCCCGGAAGCGCTGTAGATGGCGATCTGCCCGTGCCCGGTGTCCGCGACGTCGATCTCATTGCGGTAGGGGTCGTACGCCAGCCCGGCGGGACGCGCGAAGCGCGTGCAGCCGGTGTAGCCGGTGACGATGGCCGCCACGGTGTAATGCACCTGCGGCGACGCGCCGGCCCACCCCGGGAGTCCCAGGAGCGCGCCGCACGCCGCGAGCAAAATATAGCGGAGGAGTCGGGCCATCGTTAATGATCCACCGTATGGCATTGCAGGCACAGGTCGCGGTCCTTATCGAGCGTGGTCATCGTGGCAAACTGCGAGCCGTGCACGTCGTGGCAGGAATTGCACAGCAGCGGCTTGCCGGTCTTCGGCTCGCGCACCACCGTGCCGTCCTTCTTTTTGCCCATCGGGTGTGAGAAGGAGTGCTTGTGGCATTGCCCGCACAGGGTGAGTTGGTCCTTCACCAGCAGGTTGTCGTTGGGCGAGCTGTGCGGCTTGTGACAGAGGAAGCAGTTCTGGGTGTTCTCCAGCACCTGGTGCTTGTACGTCGAGGCCATCTGCGTCTTCACTTTGGTGTGGCAGGAAAGGCATAGCGTGGCGGGCCGGGCTTTCAGTAACGCGAGTTGCGGCGAGGCGTGCGGGTTGTGGCAGGTCAGGCACAGGCCCGCCTGCACCGGCGCGTGCACGTGCTCATCCTTCGGCGTGAGCTTCGAGGCCGGGTGGCAGGAGGCGCACAGCTCCTTGGCCGGCTTCACCAGCCGCCCCTCCGGGTGGTCGGCGGTCGGCGCCGCGTGGCACACCGTGCATTTGCCCGCCTGATACGGGAAGTGCTTGTTCGGTTGCGGCAGCCCGCTCTCCGCGCCAGCGTGGGAGTGCGGGTCGTGGCAGTTGACGCAGTTGGCCGTCTTCAGGTTGTAGTTCAGGTGCGCCCCGGCGAGTTTGGCGTCGGTGATGTCGTGGCACTGACGGCAGGCATCGGAAACGTCGGCGCGCACCATGCCGCCGTCCGGCGTGCCGTGCGGATCGTGGCAGAGCAGGCACTGCCCCTGCGCCACCGGCATATGCGTGTAGTCCGCCTTCTTGCCGGGCGCCGTTTCCAGCACGCTGGCGTGGCAGGACTGACACAGCGTGTCTTCCGCCTGGGTGAGCGCATGGTCGTTCGTCCCATGCCCCTGGTGGCAGGACAGGCAGGAGAGCCCCTTGCGGCCGTGGGCGCTGTGCTGGTAGGTAGTACGCGAGAGCTGCTGCCATGCAACGGGCGCCTTGGAGGCGGGATCGCGGAAGTGGCAGGCGCCGCACGTGTCGTTGGCGCCGGCCTGATCGGCGGCGGTGAGCACGCGCGGTTTCGTCTTCCCGGCGCTGCTCAGGTGCGCGCCCGCCGGCCCGTGACAGGCTTCACAGCCGACGAGGTTCGCGGGCAACCCCGCCGTGGTCAGCGTCTGCTGATGCGGGTTCGTCGCCCACGCGTCCACCAGCGTCTTATGGCACCCCTTGCACGTCGTGCTGCCGACATACGCGGGGGCCGGAGCGGGGTCTGCCGCCTGCACCCACGGCGCCGGTATCGTCAATATGCCGATACCGACGGCCAGGAACGCCGCATACATTATCCAATTACGCAGGAACATGCTTCCCATACCTTGGCGCCGCGCGCGGCGGCTGAATGCGTCTATTTCTCTCGCATTAGTGGTAATTTTCACAAACCCCGGGCGCAGTGCGCCCGTCCGTGCGAGAA
This sequence comes from uncultured bacterium, assembly GCA_903928345.1. Classification (GTDB taxonomy): domain Bacteria; phylum Armatimonadota; class Hebobacteria; order CAIYQO01; family CAIYQO01. Next base: position 7,979 of record CAIYQO010000099.1, read on the forward strand.
GTGCTGTGAATGCTATCTTTTTCCTCGATTATACGGTAGCCTTGCCCCCACATTTTGCAAAATGCGTGGAGGGGAGCGACCTACTTCGTCGCGTCGGGCAACCCGTGGATGTTCAATTGCTGATGGCACCCAGCGCACACCGTAACCGCGGGCACGCGTGTGATCTTCGACTTGTCCCCGTTATGGTCGGCGCCGGGGCCGTGGCACGCCTCGCAGGTGACGCCTGCCAGATCCGGGGTGGCGGTGGTGTCGGTGAAGCCGCCCTTGCCATACCCGGTGGCGTGGCAGGTCAGGCACTTGGGGTTCTTTTCCTCCCCCACATCCACCAGCAGCTCGAAAGCTTTGGCATGCCGCGACTTGCTCCAGTCTGTGTGAATGTCGGGGTGGCACATTTTGCAGTTCTCCACGCCGGCGTACTTGGCAGGCGCTTCGTCCGCCAACAACGCCACCGAGAGACCGAGCGTGAAACAGGTGACAAGCAGAATGACAATGACGCGCATGTGCGAACCCTTCACTCTTCCCCTGGCGACGACTCCCGCGGGGGGACGCGCTGACGCGATTGCCGGAGTCGCTGCCGTGCTGATACCCAAGCAATATAGCACCGGCCCGCTTCTTTGTCAACTCATCAATTAGGTCGGAAATGACTTTTTCGCCCGGCGTGGGACGCACAGTAGGCAACCGTCTTCCTCGCACCCTTGTAGCAGCGCTTCGTATCTGGTATCCTGCTGCCGGGCTCTTTATACCGGAGTAGCTAGATGACCGACAAACAGCGCGTGTTAGTGGTAGAGGACGATCCCGACCAGGCGTACCTGTTCAGTACCGTGGTGGAGACCGCCGGCTTCGCGGCCATTTGTGCGGAGTCGGCGGAGACGGCGCTCATCCAGTTGCGCAACGGCGCCTTCGCGTTGGCGCTGGTGGACTGGGACCTGCCCGGCATGCAGGGTGACATGCTCATCGCCGTGATCAAAGAGCGGTATCCGGCGGTGAAGGCGGTACTCTACAGCAACCCCACGTGGTCGCCGCCGGTGAAGCGGTGGGGGCGGACGAGGCCTTTCAGAAGATGGAGGGCATCGCCCGCGTGCGCGAAGTGCTTATCCGCCTGCTGCCGCCGCCGGATGCGGCGGGGTAAAGTACGTCGACACGTCCACCGCGTCGAGCACCTGCTGGTAGCGCGCCTGCAGCTCCGGCGCCACATGCGTCTTCAGCGCCTCCCGCAGCAAGCGGATGGCCACCGGGCCCAAATCCGTCAATCGGGATGCCGCGGCGAGGCGCGTTTTCTCATCCGCGTCCGCCAATTGCGCGATGAGCGCCTGCGCCAACGCCGTCAAGGCGGGTTCCGTCTCGCAGTTCGGATGCACGGCGATCCCCACGCGCACCAGTTTGGGCGGTTTGGGGGCAATCGTCAGCGGCAACAGGCGGTCGTACTCCGTTTGCGGCAGCAAGTAAAAGACGGTGACGCCCGGGCGGGTGAAGAGGCCGTCCTGCCAGATCTTCAGCAGCGCATCCGCCTCCTCTGGGAAGAGCCCCGCCGTGCGCAGCGCCTCCCCTACCTCTGTCATCCCCGTGACGGGCCACTTCGCGTCGGCCACCGCGGTGGGGACGATCTTCCGCGTCGCCCCCGGCGCCAGCGCGTCCACGCGGGCGAAGCGTACCCCGGCACCGCGACGGTCCACCACGAAAAGCGGCGCCAGCGGGAAGGCGGCGGCGCTGGTGAGCGTGACGCTCTTTGCATCCTCGGCCGTGCAGTGCAGGTATTCCGGCGCGGGCACCAGGCCGTCGTAGTACAGGAAACGCTCCGTCTCCACCTGCCCGCTCACCCACGGGGCACTGCGCTCCACCGTACTGCCATCGGCGGTGACGAGGGCCGCCGACGGCACGCGCGCCTGCGTGGGCCAACTCGTCGCCGGCAGCGGGTAGAGCGTCGCCGGACGCCAGCCGTTGTGCTCCCAGTTGTTCAGCAGCTCGTGGGGCAGGTGCGTGCCTAGCGTCAGGTCCCAACGGAGTTTGTGGAAGGTGGGCGCCGCCTGCTCCGAGTAGCCGCCCCGGTCGACGGGGTCGGCGGCGCAGGGCCACCAGACCACGGGATAGCCCACGCCGAAGTCCACGCTCACCTGGCAGCGCAGGCTGTCATGCGGGGTGAAGAAGTCGATCACCGGCTTGTCCCACGCGCTGGGAATCCAACGCAGGCGCTGGGTCGGGAACTGGTGGTAGAACACCGGCGGCAGCGCGCCCCACTCCGCCTTGCGGTTGGCGTTGGCATACTGCATGTCGGGGAAGCAAGTGAAGACACCCCACTCGTGCACGGTCAGGTCTTTGGCGGTCGGCGTATCCACGGTGAAGTGGGTCGGCGCCGACAGCACCGTGCCGTGCCACGCGGCGGCCTGCTGCTCGGGGGTGTATTCCTGATAGTTCTCGGTATGGTTCCCCTTGCTGTCGTAGGTCGTCGACTCCAGCAGGCGCGACGGCAGCGGCGGCAGGGTGAGAGTGTATGTCGCCGTGTAGGCGCCGATGGTATCGAAGGGGGTCTCCATGCGCCGGGTGACCGGGTTCCAGGCCGAGAAGAATTGCCCCACGTCGGGGAGCACCAGGCGCGCCGTCGCGCCGGGGGCGAGGGGCTGGATCATACGCGGGAGCAGCGGCATCTCGCCGTGGTTCTCTAACGGCAGCGTAGTACCCTTCGGCCCGGTGATCGTCAGCGTGGCAAACTTGGGGAAGTAGATGGTAAAGATGCGCGGCACCAACCGTTCGACAGCGGAGACGTTCTTCACCTCCACCTCCGCCCAGATCGGCTCCCCCACCACGTAACGCGGCAGCAGCAGCAACCGGCACTGCAGCCCGTCCACCGCCGCCCCCCACGGCGTGTCGCGCACCACCGCCTCCGGCATCGCCCGCGGGATGAGCTTCGCCAGCGTCGGGTCCGCGCTGCGTGCGAAGGCCCCAAGGGCGAGCAGCAGGGTGATGAGACAGAAAATCGGGCGCATGGCGGGCCTCCGGTGCAGACTAACCGTTCAGACGTGCGGCGGGCGGGAATTGTTCCCGTCACCCCTCCACCCGCGCCCCCAGCCCGCGCAGCAGCGCGGTGAAGGTCGGGAAGCTGGTGGCGATGGCGTCCGCGCCGCGGATCTCGGTGGCACCGGCGACCAGGGCGGCGACGGCGGCGCTCATGGCGATGCGGTGGTCGCCGTCGCTCTCCACGACGGCCCCGTGCAGCGGGTGCCCGCCGTGGATCGTCATCCCGTCCTCGTGCTCCTCCACCTCCGCGCCCATGTCGCGCAGGAAGCGGCTCACCGTGGCGATGCGGTCGCTCTCCTTCACGCGCAGCTCGCGCGCGTCGCGAATGACCGTCGTCCCCTGCGCGCACGCGGCGGCCACCGCGAGCACGGGCAACTCGTCGATGAGGCGCGGGATGAGCCCGCCGCCGATTTCGGTGCCATGCAGCGCGCCGTGGCGCACGGTGAGGTCGGCCACCGGTTCGCCGGTCTGCTCCCGCGCGTTCGACAGCGTGAGGTCGGCGCCCATGGCGCGCAATACGTCAAGGATGCCGGCGCGCGTCGGGTTCACCCCCACCCCGCGCACGGTGACCTCGGCGCCGGGGACGATGGCCGCCGCCACGAGGAAGAAGGCCGCCGCGGAGATGTCCCCCGGCACCGCCACCGCGCCCCCGCGCAGCGTGCCCCCGCCCTGCACGCGTACGGTGAGGCCGTCCTCCGCGACGTCGATGCCGAAGCCGCGCAACATGCGCTCGGTGTGGTCGCGGGATTTTTGGGGCTCGGTGACGGAGGTTGTCCCCTCGGCGTACAACCCGGCGAGGAGCACGGCGGATTTCACCTGCGCGCTGGCGACCGGCGAAGCGTAAGCGATGCCGTGCAGCGCCCCACCATGCACGGTGACGGGCGGGGTGCAACGCGGCCCCTGACCGGTCACCTCGGCGCCCATCTGCCGCAGCGGCACCGCCACGCGGTCCATGGGGCGGCGACCCAGGGAGGCGTCGCCGGCCAGCGTGGCCGTGAAGGGTTGTCCGGCCAGGATGCCCATCAGCAGCCGCGTGGTGGTGCCGGAGTTGCCCGTCCACAGGGTGTCCGTCGGCGCGCGCAGGCCATGCAGACCCACCCCGTGCACGCGTACCGGGTCGCCGTCGTCGATGGTCACCCCCATGGCGCGCAGACACCCGGCGGTGGCGTGGGTGTCCTCGGAGTCGAGGAAGCCGGTAATCACCGTCTCCCCCTCCGCCAGCGCCCCAAAGAGCAGCGCCCGATGCGAGATGGACTTATCCCCCGGCACGCGGATCTCCCCGCGCATGCCCGTCCCCGGCGATACAAGCAGCGTTGATGACATGTCAGTAACCTTCGGCGGAAGGCGGGGGGAGTCCTTTCGTATGCTTTCCGAAGCGCGCGCTCATCGTGATTCGACGCCTCATAGCTGGAGCGTTATAATGGCCGTTATCGAAGGCGCCAGAGGAGAAAAGGATGAGCTTTCTCGTTTCACACCCCATCAGCGAGTTCACCGAGGTCACCAATCAGGAGGAGATGGATGCCTTCCTTGAGTGGATCGGCTTCTTTCATGATGGTGTTTTGAAGGAATTTCATGCAGTCAATCATGCATCAGTCAAGCAATCGTTGATGATGTCTATTCTCGCATCATGGAATATGCGCATGCTGCTTCAACGGCAATTTCGAAACCCATCCGCAGTCGAGATTATATTTTGTCAGGTACAGTCTTTCTCGACTTCGGCTCCTGAGTCGGTAGATATCTACGAGGGAGCGGGAACAGTAGTGATCCAGAAGACTGATGAGCAACGGGTTATATCACTCGATATCGATGGAAATAAAATCTCCTGTTATCAGCTATTCTATCGTGATGCCTCAGAGTGGATGGGGTCGGAAAGCCGTTTTGGGGAAGAGATAATAGCCAAACCAAACCTGCCGATTCATCAGATCGGTGATGGGTGGGTGCAATGCGAACGTTGCGGGAATTCCTGGCAGACTGAGGGACGTCATCAGGTGAAATGCTATCGCTGTGATTATAATTGACTTCGTTACGAAACGGGGTTATGAGTAACAAACCGACCGAGGTTGGGGCTATCGGGCCGTGCAGCCAGCCGATGCGTGCTGCCCATTAGCCCCAACCTCGGTCGGTCCGTATAATGACGAACGCGATCGCTCTGTGCCAAATCTGTGTAATCTGTAGTTCACGTCCCCCCTTAACTCGTAAACGTAAACCCCTCCACCCGCAGCGCCGGCACCAGGCAGTATTGACCTTCCTGGTTCACCAGCGTGAGGCGGTTTTCCAGCGCGGCGTATTTGAAGGCCTCCAGGATGCTCTGGGTGAAGCGCAGGTTTTTCAGCGGGCGGGTGATGGCGCCGTGCTCGATGCGGAAGGTGCCGTCGCGCGTCATGCCGGTAAGGGTCGTCTCCTTGGGGTGCACCACGTTGACGTAGTGGAAGCGCGTCACCAGGATGCCGTTGTCCACGCCGGCCAGTAGCGCGTCGTAACTGTCGGCGCCGGGGTGCAGCGTCAGGTGCAGCGGCAGCGGGCCGATGGGGTTGGGGGCGGGCAGCGCGTGGCCGGTGGACTCGCGGCCCTCCTTGTGCGCGGTGTTGCTGTCGTAGACCACCCCGCGCGCGACGCCGCCGTCGATGAGCGGCACCGCCCGCCGTGGCACGCCTTCGAAGTCGAAGGGCAGCGGAATCATCCCGGCGTGGTAGGTGTCGTCGGTCAGGGTGATATTCGCCCCCGCCACCGCTTTGCCCACGTTGCCGCTCATGAAGCTGCGCCCTTCCTGAAAGGCGGTGGCGCCGAGACCGATGAAGGCGAGCATGGAGAGGAACTCCGCCACCGCGGCGGGCTCCAATATCACGGTATATTTGCCCGGCGCGGCGGTCTCCGGCACGGCCCCCGCGAGGCAGCGCCCGCAGGCGCGCCCCGCCAGCACATCTACCGGGGCGTCGGACAACCGCACGCCGTCCCACTTCGCGTAGCCGGACGCGGTGTCCTTCGTCATGATCGCCATCACGCTCGCCTCCGTGGAAGCGTGATAGGTGCGCACCCCGTGGCTGTTGCCCACCGCCAGCGTCGCCTCGGTGGTGCTCACGTGGCCGTTGGCCAGGGTGCCGTTGCCTTGCGCGGTGCGCACGATGGCCGCCGCCGTCTCCGCGCGGCACTCGGGACTCACGTCGTCCGCGGTGTAGACCGGCGTCGCGGTCGAGGTGGCCGCCGGCGCGCTGGGCAGCCCGGGAAAATCGGGGTTGGGCGCCGAGACGCGCGCGATGGCCGCGGCACGCGCCACCAGCGCGCGCAGCCCGGCGGTGTCCAGCCGGTTCGAGGTCGCCACCCCCACCTGCTTACCCAGCGCCACGCGCACGCGCGCCGTGGTATCCACCGTTTCCACGTTCTGGTGGATGCCGCCGTTCGCCAACCGCGTCAGGCCGTGGCGCGACGAGGTCAGCACCACCTCCGTCTCCTCCGGCGCCCCGCGCAGCGCGATCTCCACCCAGTTGCGGGCCTCATCTTCCGTCAGCATGGCGCACCTCCGCTCCCTACCTTTTCCAACCCTACCGCCGAACTCCTTGTGGCGCATGGTCGGGAATGCAACAATCTCCCGCGCGCTATCAGGTGGAGGTATTGAAAAGCCCGGGGTCATTCCACATGACCCCGGGCATAGTTGTTCTCGGTTCTCTCTGCTCCCTGTTACTGCTGTTTGGCCTTGATCTCCTCGTACTCTTCCTTGTGCTTGTCGACATTATACAGGTAGTTCAGCCACGAGGAGGTGGCTTGCAGGTCCCAGCGCACGGGCGGGTTGATGTGGCGGGGATGCCACCAGGACTTGGGCCAGTATTTGCGCGCGCGGCGCTCGATGCGCACCCAACGGCACTCCATCTCCGGCTTCACTTCGCAGTGGCCGTTGGCGCGCACACCGCCGCACGGGCCGTTGCGCAGTTGCTTGGGGCAGGTCATCGGGCAGGTCAAGCCCAGGTCGTGCAGTTTGCAGGTGCCGCACAAGCGGCATCCGAAGATGGGATGCTTGGCGCAGTACTCGAACCAGACCAACCCGGTGTAGAGTTTGCTGCCGATCCATTCCAGCGCGTTGCCCATGATTTTGCCCCCGCGAGAGTGATGTGCCGTTATGTTACCCGAGTTCGTCCCCGTTGACAAGCGGGTAGTTAGTGAATTGAAAGTCGTTTTTCGTGGTACCCTTAGGGGACGGCGGTTTGTGCGCCGCGCGCGAAAAACCTTCCCCGCCCCCGCAACCGGGCCCGCCCTCACGCGTATATAGGTTGAAGGCACCGGTGTGACGCAGTCAATCCCCCGTCAGGGGCGATCCGGACTCCGGATCGCCGTGAAGATAAAGGAGGCATCGTATGGATCGGCAGCTAGTAACATGGAGCATGGCCGCGCTGTTGGCGCTGGGCCTCATGGGGCCGGGCTCCGCCCGCGGATATGATCAATCACATCACGGCTGGAGCGGACACGATTCCGGCCCCAAAGTCGAAGTGGTGGTAAAGGTCGATGACGACCGGGCGATGTATCAGCACTGGTATCGGGCGCAGACGGCGCGTTGCCACGACGACATCGACGAGATCACCGGCGAGCGCCTGGCCGACCTGCTGCAACTGGTGACAGACGTCAACCGCGACCGGGTGGAGCTGCAAAACCACGACGGCGACAAGCAGACGATCTACCTGAACGAGCGCACGCATTATCACTTCGAGCCGCTGAAAACGTCCACGTGCGACTTCTCCCACCGCGGCAGCGACTACACGGGCGTGCACCCCGGTGACATGATTATCGTGCAGGGTTTCCTGCGCGCGGGTGGTTTTGCGGCCTCCTCGGTGCGCGTGGTGGACCACGCCTGGGGCTGGGGCGCTGAAGCGGCGACCGCGGCGACCTACGACGGCTTCCGCGCCTACGGGGAAATCCGCGACGTGGACTACGTGCATGACCGCTTCGAAGTCACCGCCAACGTGGGCCGCCGCCTCGTGGGGCTGGCCGCGGATGGCGTGGTGCTGCTCAACGGGCATGAAGTGGCCGTGGGTACGCTGCACCACGGCGACCGCGTGGTGATCTACTACACCAAGGAGGCCACCTCCAGCTACACCCCGCGCATCGAGGTCTCCCGCGTGGTGGTGCTGCGCGGCAACGAGGCCTATCCCGACGGCGACCGTCCGTACCTATGCGACCCGCGGTATCATGCGGACGAGCACCCGGCGGATGCCGGTGCCGTGCTGGAAGGCCGCGTGGAGGGCGTGAGCGGCGGGCTGTTCTTCAACCGGATCACCCTGCGCGACGGCGGCCACTCAGTCTCCGTGCTCGTCGGCAAGGCGCTGACGGCCGAGGGACATCACGGCGACCGCCTGCCCGTCACCGAGCTGCACCCGGGCGACGTGGTGCACATCGCCTACACCGAACTCGACGGCACCTACTTCGCCGCCCACGTCGAGCTGCGGTAATCCCGTTGGGCATCCGCCCGACACCCCCGGCCCCCGCCGCTGTCCTCTCCAAGTACACGGCGGGGGCCGTCGTGTTGCAAATTTGGATTTTGGGTTGTCTGAACCGGGATTTGGGGGGATTAAGGGATTTCCTTGATGGGGGAACGGATTGGGGCTTGCCGATTCGCGGATAGCATCACGGGTTGATGATTCACAGGGATGAAGGGGATGGATGGGAGAATAGGGATGCTTCATCCGTTCTCCCATCAGGGAAATCCCTTAATCCCCCCAAATCCCGGTTCAGACTATCGTCGCAGCCCATTCATCTCCGCCGCGCGGTTTTCGGTGCATTGGGCGGCGCCGTGGACGGGGCAGCCGGCGCAGGCTTTCATGATGCCGGGGTCGTGGCTGGGCTCGATGCAGGAGCCGGGGGCGATGGTCAGGAAGCGCTCAGCGTCCCAGTTGCCGTCCGCGAAGTCGTAGAGCAGTGACGGGTCGCCGGGCAGCTCGTCGTAGTTCCAGTGCAGAAAGTCGGCGCAGGCGCGCGTGTAGGCGCGGTCCGTGTCGGCGGTGGGCAGGTCCCAGTTGATGTAGGTCGCCCAGCTATACTCCTTGAACCAGTTCTGCTCCATCTCCATCAGAAACTCGGCGTTCTCCTCGCCATACGTCTCGGCGTAGTGCGCAAAGGTGCGCTCCCAGCGCTCGCGCCCCGGTTGCAGCGTGCGTTCGATCCACCCCGAGCTGTACCAGTAGATGCCGCGGTGGGTGTCGAAGTACTCCTGATACGCCTCCTTGGAACCGAGCAGCAGCGTGACGCAGTCGTGCCCGCGCGGGATGACCAGCGGCACGCGGCGCGAGGTGACCCCCACCACGCCGTTGCTGCACAGCGCGTACCCGAGCAAAATCGCGTCGTACTTCGGCGGGGGCACGGCGGCGTTGTGCTCCGCGGTCACGTGCTCCGGCCCCAGATCCAGCTTGTCCACCTCCACCTGCAGCCGCGTGCGCAGCTCCGCCGGCACGCTGTGCAGCCCCTGCGGCAGCATCACCAGATCGATAATCGCCGGGCTCCGCGCCGCCGCCAGGCAGAACTCGCGAAACATCACCTCACACCCAATCAACGCGTATCGCACCCTCGCACCCCCGCCCTCCCTCCTTCGCCATGGCGGCAGGGGTTCCTTTTCCCGTGCATTCCTGTGCAGTTCACTTGCGAGAACCTCGCCTGCACGCGACCCCCATCTCCCAACCTCTTCCCCCCGAGGGGAAGAGGAGCAGTGGGGCGGGTTTGCGCAGCCCGCGTGATTTTTCACCCGGTTTCTCCCTTCCCCTCGGGGGGAAGGGCGGGGGATGAGGGCCGCGCCGGAAGGCGCAAAACCGCAAAGTAAACCGTATTGGCACTTGTACGCGAGTGGAGACGTGCTGAGCGCTTTCTCTGTTATACTGAGGTATCACACGTGAAGGGGCGCGGCTATGTCGAAGACCTATGACTACATCGTCGTCGGGGCCGGGGTGGCGGGGAGTGCGGGGGTGGATGGGATTCGCGCGCTGGATGCGGCGGGACGGGTGCTGCTGCTGGGCAACGAGGCGGACCGTCCGTACAACCGACCGCCGCTGACCAAGGGGTTGTGGCTCGGGAAAACGCCCGACACCAAGCTCTACACCCACCCGGAAGCGTACTGGGAGGAACAGAACGTGGATCATGTCTTCGGCGTGGACGTGACGGGCATCGACCCGGCGGCGCAGACGGTGACGGACGCCGCGGGCAACGTCTACGGCTTCGGCAAGCTCCTCCTTGCCACCGGCGGCGCGCCGAAGCACCCCACCCTGCCCGGCGCCGACCTGCCGGGGATCTTCTACTACCGCTACCTAACTGACTACCGCACCCTGCGCGCGCTGGCGGTGCCCGGGACGCGTGCGGTGGTGGTGGGCGGCGGCTTCATCGGCTCGGAGATCGCCGCCGCGCTCAACACGGTGGGCGTCGCGGTCACCATGCTCTACCCCGAGCCTTACCTCGTCTCGCGCGTCTTTCCGGAGGGCCTGGGCCGCGCGTTGCAGGAGGGCTATCGCGCGCGGGGCATCCGCATCGTGGCGGAGGACGCGCCGACCGCCTTCACGCGCCCCGACGGCTCCTACGTCGTCACCACCAAGCATGGGGAAACGCTGACCGCCGATCTGCTGATCGTGGGCATCGGCATCGCGCCGAACACCGCCCTGGCGGAGGCCGCCGGGCTGGCGACGGCGAATGGCATCACGGTGGACGCGTATCTGCAAACCGCGCACCCCGCCATCTTCGCCGCCGGCGATGTGGCCAACTTCCCCTACCAGGCGCTGGGCACGCACACGCGCGTGGAACACTGGGACAACGCACTCAGCCAGGGAAAGGCGGCGGGGCGCAACATGGCCGGCGCTGCGGAGCCCTTCACCTACATGCCGTACTTCTACTCCGACCTCTTCGAATTCGGCTACGAGGCGGTGGGCGAGGTGGATGCCCGCCTGCAGACGGTGACCGACTGGACGCAGGAATACGGCACCGGTGTCCTGTACTACCTGCGCGATGACACCGTGCGCGGCGTGATGCTCTGCAACGTATGGGGCAAACTCGACGAAGCCCGCGCCCTCATCCGCGGCGGCGAAAAGGTCACCCCCGACAGCCTGCGCGGCAGAATCAAATAAGAGCGGAGTGCGGAGTGCGGACTTGTCCGCCGTAGCTTCAGCGAAGGCGGAAAATGCGTGCCTGTCCCCACTTTTCGCCACGGTGAATAATAAGGAGAGCAACCATGGCGCTTGCCGATGAGCATTGCCAACCGATCGCGAAGGGGACGGCGCCGTTGACGGCGGAGGAGGCGGCGGGGCTGGGGGCGCAAGTGCCGGCGTGGACGCTGGGCATGGCGCTGCTGCGCGGGTGGACCTTCCCCGACTTCCCCATGGCGATGGCCTTCGTCAACCGCGTGGCCGACCTGGCCATCGCGGAAGACCACCACCCGGACATCTGCATCAGCTACACCAAGGTCACGCTGACCCTGGCCACGCATAAAATCGGCGGGTTGTCGCGCAACGACTTTATCCTGGCGGCAAAGATCGACCGACTGGCGGGGTGACGCACGCGGTGGCTTCCAGCTCGCTCACCACGTGATGCAGCTCGTCGGCCAGCGGGCGCAGGCGCGCGTCGGGCAGGGTGCGGAAGCAGTCGGCCACGGCGCGCAGGTACCAGAGCATCCCCGCACAACCGCCGTGGAAGCGCGCCCACACGGCATCGCCGATGCGCCGGTAGTCGGCCAGCGTGGCGCGCGCGTTGTGCAGCTTGTCGGCGGCGGAAACCAGCCACGCGCTGGGCGACGCGGCGGGCAGGTGCGCCAGGTACGCCTCCTTGCGCTGCCGCCACGGGGGTTTGGGTGTGGACTCGGTGTCGGAGCAGGCGTAGACGATCTCCGCCACGCGCGCGCCGAAGCGGCGGCGGATCTCCTCGCCGGTTTGCCGGCCCCCCTGGTCCTCCACCGCGTCGTGCAGCAGCGCGGCGATGGCCTCGTCCTCGTCGCCGCCGTATTCCAGCACGATGGCCGCCACCGCCAGCAGGTGTGCCAGATACGGCGTGTCCGACCCCTTGCGCCGCTGCGTGCGGTGCAGGTGGGCGGCGTAGGCGACGGCTTCCTCAAAGCGAGCGGTTAACGGCATCTCCCTCTCTTCGCCGCCGTGCCGCCGCTTCCCTCCCGCCCTTGCCCTGCGCCCGCGTCCGCGCTACACTGTGGAGAGAGGGAGATCCCATGCAGCCCCATCACTTCAGCATCTTTGAAATAATTATGCTCGTCTGCTTCGGCGCGAGCTGGCCCTTTTCGATTTACAAGACCTTGCACACCAAAACGGCGCAGGGGAAGAGCCTGCTCTTTCTCCTACTGGTGCTCATCGGCTACGTCGGCGGCATCATCCACAAGCTGATCTATAGCTACGACGTGGTGACTTACCTCTACGTCCTCAACTTCCTCCTCGTGTTGACGGATTTGCTGCTGACGTTGCGGTATCAGCGGCGGGGTGAGGAAGTCGTCTGAACCGGGATTTGGGGGGATGAAAGGATTCCCTTGATGGGAGAACGGTGAAGCCATCCCTGAAATCCCATCCATCCCTTTCATCCCTGTGAATTATCACCCCACCATGTCATCCGTATATTGGCAAGCCCCAAACCGTATACTAATCATGTAAATCCTATCAATCCCCCCAAATCCCGGTTCAGACAGTTGCGGCGGCTCGATTACGAGCACGAGCACGCGCACGATTTGGCGTAGCCTTTTCCGCCCCCAACCGGGTATACTAACCCCCGTGACGCCCATACTCCGCATTGCCGTACCCGCCATCTTCGCCTGCCTGTTGTGGGGCAGCTCCTTTGTCTTCACGAAGATCGGGCTGGGTCATGCGTCGCCGGTGCTGCTGGCGGGGGCGCGTTTTCTGTTGGCGGGCGTGCTGCTGGCGCCCTTCGCCGGCGACCCGCGGCGGTGGGGACCGGCGGTGCGGGCGGGGTGGCGGCACGTGGCGCTGGTCAGCTTCTTCACCACCGCGCTGCACTATGCCCTCTTCTACTCCGGCATGGCGCTGGTGCGCGGGGCGCAGGGGGCGCTCATCGTGGGCACCGCGCCGCTGCTCACCGCACTGCTGGCCCACGCACTGCTGCGCGATGACCGCCTCACGCTGCGCAAGGCCGGCATCATCGGCCTGGGCATGGCGGGCATGGCCTGCGTGGCGCTGGCCGCCCACCCCTGGCAGGCCACCGGGCTGCGCGAGGTCGGCGGCATGGCGTTGCTGCTCCTGTGCGAAACCTCCTTCGTCCTCGGCACGCTGCTGGTGACGCGCCGGTCGCACGCCGACCTGCCTCCCGCGGCGCTCAATTGCGTGCAGATGACCCTCGGCGGCGTAGTGCTGCTCCTCGCCGCGCCGCTGCTTGACCACCCCCTGCACCTTGATGCCACCCCCGTGCTATGGGGATCGGTGGCCGCGCTGGCGGGCATCTCCGCCATCGCCATCACCATCTGGTTCGCCCTGCTGCAGCGCGTTAGTGCCTCCGCGCTGAACATCTGGATGTTCCTCATCCCCGTCTTCGGTGCCTCGCTGAGCTGGCTCCTCCTCCCCGGCGAACACCCCGACCCCCTCTCGCTGGCCGGCATGACCATCATCGGCGCGGCGATCATCCTGTATTACCGGCAGGCAGAAACCGCACCGATCAGCGTGCCCGAAGCTACGACGAAATCCGAAATTGTCTGAACCGGGATTTGGGGTTTGGCGAGATGCGGATGATACTGTGGGGTGATAATTCACAGGGATGAAAGGGATGGATGGGATTTTGGAGGATAGGGGCAATTCCGTTCAAATCTCCGTATCCGTCAGAGCCCCTCTCCTCGGGGAGAGGGGTTGGGGTGAGGGCCGCGCGGGAGCGCGGAACGGCATTTAAGCGGTATTGCCCCTTTCATCCCGGTGAATTATCACCCCACAAAGCCTCCGCTTCTCGTCAAGCATCTTCGAAGTTTCGATTACGCGCACGATCGCGATTACGATTGGCGTGGCAGGAACCACCCCCGCCGTGTCGTATAGCACCAACGAGGTATCGCCATGACTACCGTGCTGACATCGCGCGAGCGCACGTTCAAGCTGCTGCGCCGGGAGCTGCCCGACCGGATGGGGCTCTTCGACCACTACTGGCCGGAGACGATTCCCGACTACTGGGCGAAACAGGGGTATCCCGTCGATACGCCGCCGGAGGCGTACTTCGGCTACGACCTGCGCTTCGGCGGTGGGTGGATCGACACCACACCGCACCGCGGCACGGAGGTGTTGGTCGAGGAGACGGCGGAGCACCGGCTGGTGCGCCACGGCAACGGGGCGCTGATGCGCTATTGGAAGCACAAGTCGGGCACGCCGGAGCACGTGGACTTCGACTGCGTCACCCCCGAGCGCTGGGAGACGCATTACAAGGCGCCGCTACTCGGCCTCGACCCCGAGCGGGTGAATATCGACGGCACGCGGGAGAACATCGCCAAAGCACACGGCGAGGGGGCTTTCACCTTCTTCGGCGCCCTTTTCGTCTTCGAGTTGCTGCGCTCCACGCTGGGCGACGTGGCGATGATGGAGAACTTCGCGCTGGAGCCGGAGTGGATTCACGACTTCTGCCGCACCTACACCGACTTCTACCTCCGCCACCTCGACTTCCTTTTCGACCACGCCGGGCAGCCGGACGGCGCCTTCATCTACGAAGACCTGGGCTACAACAAGGGCCTGTTCTGCTCGCCGCGCATGCTCAACGAGCTGATTATGCCCTATTACCGCGAGCTGTTCGCCTACTTCCACAACCGCGGCATGCCCGTTATCCTGCACTCCTGCGGCAACGTCACCGACGCCGTGCCGCTGATGATCGAGGCGGGCATCGACTGCCTGCAGCCGATGGAGGCCAAGGCCGGGTGCGACGTGCTGGCGCTGGCCCGGCAGTACGGCGATAAAATCGCCTTCATGGGCAACCTGGACGTGCGCATCTTCGAAGCCGGCGACCCGGACGCCATCGAGGCGGAAGTGGCGGGCAAAATGGACGCGCTGAAAGCCCTCGGCGCCGCGTATTTCTTCCACACCGACCACAGCGTCTCCCCTAACGTCACGCTGAAGGCCTACCAGCACGGCATCGACGTCTACCGGGCGCACTGCGCGTATTGAGAACGAACCGCAAAGGCGCAAAGAACGCAGCGACAGTTTTCGCGTACCAATGCTCCGAAGGAGCGTGCGATGCTAGCCACGGGCGTGAGCCCGTGGGTTTGGTTGGGATTAACACATAAAGCCCCGACGGGGCGGCAGACACA
The DNA here is from genome assembly GCA_903928345.1 of uncultured bacterium. Lineage (GTDB taxonomy): Bacteria > Armatimonadota > Hebobacteria > CAIYQO01 > CAIYQO01. The sequence continues at coordinate 23,229 of CAIYQO010000099.1, forward strand.
CCATCTGTCGCCCCG
>CAIYQO010000100.1 GCA_903928345.1 uncultured bacterium
CGCCGCTTTTTCTTCCGGCGGTAGTTCCACCGGGTGGGCGGGGCGTTCGCCGCGGAGGACTTGCACCACCTGTTCGGCGGCGACGCGCATCATGGTGGCCATGGCGTTGCGCGTGTTGGCGCCGATGTGGGGGGTGAGCACCACGTTGGGGAGGGTGAGCAGCGGGTCGTCGACGGGCAACGGCTCGCGGTCATAGACGTCGAGCCCCACACCGGTGATCCACCCCGCGCGCAGCGCCTCTACCAGCGCGTCGTGTACCACCACCGGCCCGCGCGCCATATTGATGAGGTAGGCGCTTGTCACCCCGCAGCCGGGATTGCCACTCACCGCGCAAGGGGTAACTCTGGGTTCGCGCACCCTACTCCCTCGCTACCGTGATGACGCAGTGCGGGCAGCATAGCCCCGCTGCACTTCCTGCAGCAAGGGTAGCACCATGGCAACACGGTTGCGCGGGGTGACGAAGTACCAGCCGGTAGCGTGGGGGGTATACTGGCGGATGAGTTCGCAGGCGATGCGGACGCCCTCTTTGCGCTGCGCGTCGGGGGTGGGCTGCGCCTGCAGGCGCGCGCGCAGCGCATCGGGGATCACCATGCCGGGCACCTCATTGTGCAGGTACTCGGCATTGCGCGCGGAGAACAATGGGTAGACGCCCAGGTAGATGGGGATGCGGATATCGGCGGCGTCCAGTGCCGCGGCGAACTGCTCCGCCCGCGCGATATCAAAGATCGGCTGGGTGAGGGCGAAGGCAGCGCCGGCCTCGATTTTGCGGAGCAGCTTGTCGATCTGCCCCACCAGGTTGCGCACATTGGGGTTCACCGCGACCCCGATGCGGAACGCCGTGCTGTGCGCACCGAGCATGCGCTGGCCCGCGTTGAACTCCTGTACCAGGCGTACCAGGCCGACAGAGGTGACATCGAACACACCCGAGGTATTTGTTTCCTGACACAGGCGCACGGGGTCGCCGGTAATGCAGAGCAACCCGCGCAACCCCAGCACGTGGGCGCCCATAATGGTGGATTGCAGCGCCAGACGGTTGCGGTCGCGCCCGGTGAGATGCGGAATGACCGCGGCGCCGGTGACGTGGTGAATCAGCCCGGCCAGCATGACGGCGTCTAGGCGCGGCGAGGCCAGCGGGTTATCGGCGACTGTGATGGCGCTCACCCCGGCGGCGTGTAATTGGCGCGCAGCCTCCAGCACCGGCGCCACCTCCACGTGCAGCGGCGGGTCCAGCTCCACAATAACGGGCGGCGCGGCAACAGCGGGGGCCGTCACGGCAGCCTCGACCACCGCCGGCATTGCCACGCGGGGGGTCAGGCGCACCGGCGTCACCGTAGGCGCGGCTTGCAAGGCGAGCGCCATGGCCCAAATGGTGGCGGGATCGGTGCCACAGCAGCCGCCGATGAGGCGCACGCCCTGTGCCACCAGGTCGCGTGCGCGCATGGCCAGGTAGTCCGGCGTGGCCTGATAACAACGCCGCCCTTCCACCACCTCCGGTACACCCGCATTCAGGTAGGCGCTCAGCGGCGCTCCGCACGCCTGCATGCGCGCGATTGCGTTCAATACAGCCGGGGCGCCGTAGCCGCAATTGGCGCCCACCACCTGTGCGCCGGCGTCTAGGCAGCGGCGCGCCACCGTTTCGGCGGTCTCCCCGTCGGAGGCGGTGCCGTCCAGGTCAAACGCCATTTGGGCCACGATGGGACCGGACCACAGCGCACGTGCGAGGGTGATCACCGACACCAGATCGTCAAGCTGGGTGAAGCTTTCCAGCAGTAGCAGATCCACGCCACCTTCCAGCAGCAACGCAATCAGCTCGGTATAGTTGCTCGCGCGCACGGTGGACGCGCCGTCCTCCTGCTCCCGGTGGGGCAGCGGGCCCACGGCGCCGGCCACGAACACCGCAGCGCCGGCGGCCTCGCGGGCCAGGCGCACGCCGGCTTGTATAATGTCGGCGAGTTGCACCTCGGCGCCTAGCGCGGCCAGGCGGGGCCGGTTGGCCGCGAAGGTGTTCGTTTCAATCACGCGGCTGCCAGCGGCGATGTAGGCGCGGTGCAACTCGGCCACCAGGGACGGCGCCAGCACATTCAGCCGTTCTACCCCGTGGGTGGGGATAGCGCCGCGCGCAAAGAGCGCGGTGCCCATTGCCCCGTCGCCCAGCAGCACGCCACTACTGATTGCCTGCAGAAATTGCTCGGATTTATTCATTCCACCACAACTCCCTGGGCTTGCAATGCCGACGCTTTTTGGGTTGAGCACTGCTCACAGCGATACTCCGGCTGCGTCTCACCCATGCGGTCATATGCGGCAGATTTCACCAGGCGATACCCACGCCCCTCGCGGCCGCATTCCACGCACGGCACCCGACTCTGCACACTCCACAGCGGCATCGGCGGGTCTTTCAAGGCAAAAATGAAGCGGTCGACCCAGAAGAAGATCAGCCCACCGATGATATTGGCCACTACCGAGCCGATCCAATCCTCAGCGGAGCCAAACAGGTGGGGAGAGTGCTTGAAATACGCGATGACCGGTGCCAGAATTGGCGTGGAACACTGCCAGCGCAGCAGGTAAAGTAGATAACGCCGCAGCATGCGTCCTCCTGTATGGCAACCGCCATGGCGGCGCTGCCAGTGTGAAGTGCCCCGAGCGCACTCCATACTTCGTGAAGAAGCAGGGGGAAGTCGCATGCCCCGGTGGGGTCGCCCCCATTGTACCGCACCATGGCATAGGGGGTCAATATACGAGCGGGGTAGCCTGACCCTCATGGGGGTGCCGCTTACGGCCTCCAGATGGCCTTGTACGGAACCGCATGGCCTCCCGTACGACCTAAAACGACCCGCAAGGTACTCCCGCAGACTCGCCAAACGGGCAGTATTTCGCGTCCTGGTGGGCCGGGGAGGCTCACCAAACGAGCACAAAACGCCCCCTGTTTGCGATCAAGCGCATCCGTTACCGATGATGGGGTTCTCCCAAGCCAAAATCCGAAATTCCCCTCACGCCGCTTTTTCTTCCGGCGGTAGTTCCACCGGGTGGGCGGGGCGTTCGCCGCGGAGGACTTGCACCACCTGTTCGGCGGCGACGCGCATCATGGTGGCCATGGCGTTGCGCGTGTTGGCGCCGATGTGGGGGGTGAGCA
>CAIYQO010000101.1 GCA_903928345.1 uncultured bacterium
CCGGCCAGCGCCGCGTAACGGCCCTGAACACAGCCGGGCACCAACCGAGCGACAGCCCCCACACGGAGCGGACGCAGGACCCACTATCGCTGGCGGGAGGAAGACCGAGCGCTCGCGGCGAAATTATCAAAACTTCAGGAAAACCAGAAGGCCATGCAGCAGTTGAACGTCGCCAACGACCGTTTCAATATCCGCCTGCAATTGGCCGGCTTACAGCCGAAAGACGAGCAAATCGCCGATTGGCAGAAAAACGCGTCGGAGGTGCTGAAACCGCTCATCACCGCGGCGGTGGATGCCAAGGCGAAAGTTACCGCCAACGGCAATGCTCTGGTGGACGTCATTAAGCTCGATACGGCCGCCGATGTGCTCGATGCTGCCCGCGACGCCTACCAGCAAAGCAGGGACGACCTCGATCTGGCCGGACTGACCGTCAGCTTCGCGATGACGCGTGAGGCCCTGACGAAACGCGCCGCGGGCGATGCGGGCGCGCTGGCCAAGATTGCCGACCTCGCCAAAGCGGACGCGACCTATATTGAGGGACTGAAAGCCGCCAAAGCCCAGGCCCAGCAGGTCCGCGTCCTCGACCGCAAACGCGCCGCGGCCGGCAAGGATGTCGAAACGTCCCTGGCCGGTAAACCCCGGGGTGATGGCGGCCGACCCGCCGGTGGTGATGTCCGGCGCTAAGCCGCGCCTTTAGCACGAAGCACGGGGGGTATCCAGCATGTGGGTACCCCCCGTGCTCGTACGAATACCGCAAAGGCGCAAAGGGCGCAAAGAAGACCGCAAAGAGATTATTTAGCCTTCGCACCGAGAAGGTTGCGTGAAGCCACGGCGACCCATCCCAACCCTAACATCTTCTCTTCGCGTTCTCCTTTGCGTTCTTTGCGTCTTTGCGGTTTTCTTGCGGAAATTGGGGGTGCGAAGCGCCCCTGGAGGGCCGTGCGTAAAAGCCGGTTCTTAATGCATCTCCGCTTCCACCTTGCCGATGCCCGGGCGGAAGAAGTGGAAATGGACGTTGGGGTGGTCGGCGAGCAGCGACATCGGCACCGCGGCGTCGGCGAGACCCTTCGCGATCATCAGCGTGGTCAGGCGCATCCCGAAGGGGTTGTCATGGTTGCCGGCGTGCCAGATCGACACCTGGTCGGCTTTCCACGTTTCCACCGGGCCCACCGTGGCCGCCTGCGTCGGCACCATGGAGACGTTGCCGCCGCCTGAGGTGCGCGCGTTCTGGATGATCGTCATGGGGTGCAGATCCACCACGCGCGCGGGCAGTTGGCGGTACTCTTGCGGCGTCGGCGGCGCGTCGCGATACGCGCCTGCGCGGGGGGGCGGGTCGTTGAACGCCCAGTGCTTCACCTCGCCTTGTCCACCCTGCATGATAGCGCAGCGCACTGTGTCATAGCTGCGCGAATACGCCTCCAGGTCGCCGGTCGGGAAGTGCAGATTCTCCGCGGGCATGCGCAGGGCGGGATCAATGTGGTTGAAGCAGAGATCCATGTCGGCCTTCGCAAAGGAGAGCGGGTGGGTGGTCGGCACCGGCTGGCCTTGCTGCACCCACTCGTCCATGCCCCAGAAGTGCGCGTGCTTCAGCGAAATCCCCAGCGTATTCACTAGCCGCGCGACCAGCGGGAGCTGTTCGGTGGGGCCGATCGGCCCGCAGATGCCCACCGGATTGTCCGCCGTGGCCTGGCGCCAGGCGGTGAGATACTCCAACGCCTCCGCGAGGTAGAAGTCCTCGATGGTGTCGTAAAACGAAATACGGAACCCCGGGCGCGCCAGGCCGGGGAAATCCTCCGCCTGCAGACGCGCGGCGTCCTGTAACAACTCGGCATCCAGGGTGGTATAGTCCCACCAGCCGGGGGCGATCTTACTGATCGGTCGTGCCATCGTACTCTTCTCCTTTGCAGGCAAGCCGTACGCGTCTCGGTCGGTCTGCACCGCTTGACTGTGCGAGTTCTCCGGTCGAAGGGCGGATTCCTCCAGCGCGACGGAGAATTCCCGCCGGCATCCGGGGGCACTGCACCCCCTTTCCGGGAGAACGTGGCGAGGGGACCGTGCACCGCGGAGGCGCGGAGGACGTGGAGAGAAAAGGATTGGGGCGGGGCGTGGCCGAATGCGAGCGGGGAAGCTTGAAACGATTCTCGCGTGCGCCTCTGCGTCCGCGGCGCCTTCCGCGGCAATGGCACGTTGCCGCCTACATCGGTCGCTGGTAGCTGAAGGAGAAGCCGAAGTCGAAGTCGCCATCGCCGACGGCGGCGATGTCGGCGCGCAGGCCGGGCACCTGGATGGGGTAGAGGCGCAGGCCAAGGTTGAAGTTGACGTTGTAGTCGGGGCGGGGCACCGTCTGCGGGAAGACGGGCGGCCAGGAATATTCGGTGACGAGGTCGATATTGTTCGTCAGCGCCACGCGTGCCCCGCTGTATAATCCCAGGCGGTCCTTGTTGACGGTGACCCCCGTTGACATCCAGCGATAGGTGCTCACCACGAAGCCGCGGATGCCACGTCCGGTGGTGGTGTCGGCGATCTTATCGGTGCGGTTCGTGATATCGTTGATGCCCGCCGCCAGGCCGATGCGGTTGTCACCTGTGCGGGCGATAACGTACTTCACGTCGCCGGTGAAGAAGTTGCCATCGGCGGTGTGCAGGATGGTTTCCGAGTCGCGCAGGCCGAAGTCGATCACTTCGTGCGAGATGCGCCCACACACCTCGAACCGCGACGAGACGCCGTAGGAGAAGATGCCGGAGATGTCGCGGTTGTGCAGCCGTTCGTCGTTGCTGCCCGATTGCACGAAGCGGATCTCCGAGAAGGTGACGGCAAAGTTGCGCGCGGGCAGGCTCTCCGCCGTGGGCTCCGTATACAGGCCGGTCAGGCCCGTCCAGTTGACGGACGGGGCGCTGGCGTACGCACCCAGCGCGAGTGCCAGCAACGCGAACCCGATGAGCGTGCGCGACCGTTTGAGCATCGTGAGCCGCCTCCGTGTCGTAACTATCCCCATTCTTCCCCTTGCCTCGGCGCCGGTGGGGAAAAGCCGCGACACGCGTGCGCGAAAAACCACCCGTCCTGACAGGCGACGCGAGGCGTGGTACAATGCGGCATCCGACACCTCGGAGGCACTGCCATGCGCCGTCTGCTTCTCGCGCTGTTACTTCTCGTCCCGCTGGCCGGGTGGACCAAAGACGCGCCGTTCTTCCTGCACGACGGCGACCGGATGGTCTTCTACGGGGACAGCATCACCGACACCGAGTGGTATCCCACCCTGGTGCAGACGTACGTGCTCACGCGTTTCCCGCACTGGCGCAACACCTTCTACAACCGCGGGCAAAGCGGCGACAACGCGGCCTCGCTGGCGCGCTTCGGACGCGACGTGGTGGCATTGCACCCCAACGCTTTCACCTTCATGATGGGCTACAACGACCCCGGTTATCAGCGCGCCACGGCGGCGGGGCTGGATAAATTCACCGACAACGTGGCGACCTCGGTGGCGATGGCGCGGCAGGCCGACCCGAAGGTGCGCCCGCTGCTCATCAGCCCCACACCCAGCGAGGTGGCCGTCTCCAATGATAACCGCTGGGTCTCCCACGATTACTACCCCCTCACGCTCTTCAACTACGCCGATAGCGAAGGCCGGCTGGCGGCGCGGTTGCACGTGCCCTTCGTGGATATGAACACCCTCTACGGGCAGACGCTGGGGCTGGGGCGCGTGATGGTGGGGGACAGCTTTCGCCTCAGCCGCGACGGCGTGCACCCGCAGCAGGAAGGGCAGACCTTCATCGCCTACCACCTCCTGCGCGGCATGGGCGCGGCGGCCCCGCTGGCGGCGGTGACGGTGGATGCCAAAGCGGGCAAGGCCACTCCCGTGCACTGCACCGTGCGCGGGCTGACCGTGAAGGACGGCACCGTGCGCTTCACGCGCCTCTGCGACAGCCTGCCCTATCCCACGCCGGAGGTCGCGCGCCCCATCGCCTTCCTGGTGCGACTCGACGACACCCTCAACGATGACGCGCTGACGGTGACCGGCCTTACAGCGCCCGCCTACGCGCTGAGCATCGACGGCGTGCACCTGGCCGACGTGCCCGCGGGGGAACTGGCGCAGGGTATCAACCTGTCCCGCTTCTCCGACTCTCCGCTGTGGGCGCAGCCGCTGGCCCTCTTTGCCGCCGTGCGCGCCAAGGACCTGCTCGACTGCGCCTTCTGGCGCAACTACGTAACCACCGGCAAGGCGGACGGCGCCGGGCAGGCGAAGAACCCCGCCGACAAGGCCGAGGTGGACGCCGCGCACGCCGAGGTGGACAAGGCCTGGCAGGCCTGCTACACGTTGAATACCCCGGCGCCGCACGAGATCGCCCTCGCGCCGCTGGCGGCGCCGACGGCCGATTTTCAGGCGCAGACGGGCCGGCCGCTGGCACAGGCCTTCCTGGACGCGTCGCTCTCCCCGCTGCCCATCGACTGGGACAAGCTGAGCGTGGACAACGGCCCGGTGAAGCTGTCTATCGCCAACCCCAACGCGCTCCCGCGCAGCGGCTCGGTGACGTGGAACTGCCCGCCGGGGTGGACGGTGACGCCCGCGACGGCGGACTTCACACTGGAACCGGGGAAAAAGGCCGACCTCGCCTTCACCGTGACGGGGCATCCGGGGACGAAGATCGCCGGGCTACCGACGGTCACCATGCGCTGGTCGTGGGCGGCGGCGTGGGCCTACCCCATGACGCGCTCGCTGGAGCTGGAGCTGCAACCGCACTGGACGGTGCATCAGGCGCATGGCCCGGTGACCATCGACGGCAAGCTGGATGACTGGGCGGACGCCGCGCACTTCACGCTGGACGATGTGAGCTTCATCGACCCCGCGGTGCCCGGCAAGCGCGCGCTGTGGCACGGCTCGGCGGACCTGAGCGCCACCTTCTATACACAATGGGACGCGCAGAACCTTTACCTCGCCGCCGTCGTGCGCGACGACGTGCATATCCAGCACGAAGTACCGAGCATGATGTGGTCGCAGGATATGCTGCAGGTGGCGGTAATGATGGAACAGTCGGGCAAGCCGTGGGCGCGCTACGAGTTCGGCTTCGGCAGTTATGACGACCACGACGCCGCCGAACCCTACAGCGCCATGCCCAAGGATGCCGCGCCGATGCACTTTGTCAGCCGGCGCGGCGATGGCACCTGCACCTACGAGATCGCCATCCCCTGGTCGCGCCTGGTTCCCTTCACCCCCGCGGCGGGGAAGAGCTTCCGCCTCACCTACTGCGTCGGCGACGCCGACCCGCAGCCCGGCAAAGGCTACAACTACCTCGCCTGGACCCCCGGCATCGCCTACGGGAAGAACCCGTTCGACATGGCATTTGTGACGCTGGCGGAATAAGCTGCCTCCCTCAATGCGACCTACGCCCCGGCCCCCTCCTTTGAGGAAGGGGGTGAAAGTGGCGCGTGGGGGGATCGAGGGGGTTAGGTCCACGCGGATGCATTACGCCGCCCTTGTCCGTTTCCCCATACACACCCGCCGCCTGTGCCGGGGCATGCTTCCTTCCTCGAAGCCGGCGATGGTATAATGGGCGCGCTGAACACCCCACCGTGGCAACACTGGTCGCCGGCGCCTGCACATCTCCCGCGGATCGTGCGGCTGCCATGGTCGCACGATTTGAAGGAGGCTCGATGAAACCGATTGTCTTTGGCACCGACGGCTGGCGCGGCGTGATCGCCGATGATTTCACCTTTGACCGGGTTGCGGCGGTGTGCGCCGCCGTCGGGCAGTTTCTGCAGGAGGAAGGCACCGCCACGCGCGGGGTCGCTATCGGCTTCGACAACCGCTTCGCCTCGCCGGAGTTCGCCGCGCTGGCCGCCACTATGCTCACCCGGCGCGGCATCCGCGTGCGCCTGGCGGACGCGAGTTTGCCCACGCCGGTCATCTCCTACGTCATCAAACGCGACGGGCTGGGCGGCGGGGTGATGATTACCGCCAGCCACAACCCGGCGGCGTACAACGGGGTGAAGTTCAAGCCGTGGTACGCCGGTTCCGCCTCACCGGAAGCGACCAAGGCCATCGAGGCGCACACCAACGCGCTGCTCGACGCGCCGGAGACCGCCGCCGCGCGCGCCCAGGGTGCCGACGCGGCCCTGCTCACCCGCGAGGATTTTCTCCCCGGCTACCTGCAACACGTGCTCGATTTCGTGAAAACGGATGTCATCCGCAAGGCGAACCTGCGCTTCCTCTTCGACCCGCTCTTCGGCTCCTCCATCGGCGTGCTCGACCGCGCCCTGCGCGAGGCCGGCTGCACGGTGGACGCGATTCATAACGAATGGAACCCCGGCTTCGGCGGGTTGCACCCCGAGCCGATCCCGGAGAACCTGGGCGCCCTGTTCGCGGCGGTCAAAGGGGCCACCGGCATCGCCGGCGCGCTGGCCTCCGACGGCGACGGCGACCGCCTCTCCGCGGTGGCGGAGGACGGCACCTACGTGTCGCCGCACCACGTCTTCGCGCTGCTGCTCATGCACCTGGTGGAGGATCTCGGCCTGCGCGGCGGGGTGGTGAAGACAGTGTCCACCTCAACGATGATCGACCAGCTCGCGCACCGCTACGACTTGCCCCTCACCGTCACGCCCATCGGCTTCAAATACATTTGCGAGCTGATGCTGAAGGAGGACGTGCTCATCGGCGGCGAGGAGAGCGGCGGTATCGGCGTGCGCGGGCACATCCCCGAGCGCGACGCCACGCTGGCGGCGATGCTGCTGGTGGAGATGATGGCCATGCGCGGCACCACGCTGGCCGGGCTGCTGGCGCAACTGCAGGCAGTGGTGGGCACCCATGCCTACGACCGGATCGACGTACTGCTCAAGCACCCCGTTTCCAAGGAGCAGTTCGCCGCATTGCAGGCGTCGCTGCCGAAAACGGTGGTCGGTGAGCCGATAAGCGAAGTAAGTACCCGCGATGGGCTGAAGCTCTTCCTGGCGGACGGCCACTGGTTGCTGCTGCGCGCCAGCGGCACCGAGCCGGTGTTGCGCATCTACGCCGAGGCGGCGGACATGGACCACGTGCACGCCCTCCTCCGCGAAGGCCGTACCCTCACCGCCGCCGTCGGCATCGAGGAAGCGCATAAAGGTTAGCCGCCGACCGGAATTTCCGGTCGGTGTGGAAATGGTATTACCGGGAGGTATTTTCGCGATAGTCACGGTGGCTATTTCGTTCCGCCGGCACGTGTGTGCAGCGTATTTCGTGCCTGCGGTATAGAGTTAGCGCGTGATTCGTACAGCAAGATCGATGCTTATTCGCCATAATGATCCACGTGCATCTGACATCCTGAATCCGTCTCCCTTTGGGCGACGTTTGTCGCATAGCGGCGATAGCGGAGTGGGCAGGATGTTCGTATATCTCGGGCAGGAGGCCCGGTGGACGGCGGGTTATTGCGCGCCGCGGCTCGCCGATATAGGAAAGGAGGGCGTGGATCTTATGTCGTTTCCATCACGCATGACACCTCCGCACCCATTGAAGGCCATCTTTCTCAGTAGCTACGTGCCACGTGAGTGCGGCATCGCTACCTTCGCCGAAGATGTGTTGCGCGCGGTGGCGCCGCACGGGGTGACCGGCAAAGTCATCGCCATGCAGCGCCCGGGGCAGCAACTCGTCTACGAAAATCACGTGATCGCCACCGTGGAGGAGCACCGGCCCGCGCAATATGCGGCGGCGGCGGCGCTCATCAACCGCAGCGGCTGTCACGTGCTTTCCGTGCAGCACGAATTCGGCATCTTCGGCGGCGAGGATTCCATGGCGCTGCCGGAACTGTTGGAAGCGGTGACGCTCCCCGTGGTCACCACCTTTCACACCGTGCTCAGCCGCCCCTCGCCGGCGATGCGTCGCCACTTGCGCGCGGTGGCGCAGCACTCCGACCGTATCGTGGTGATGAATACGCTGGCCGTCGACATCCTGGCACACATCTACGAGGTCGACCCGCTGAAGATCGTCACCGTGCACCACGGCGCCCCGGTCGTGCCGCGCGCGCGCCTCTCCACCATCAAGCATGACCTGGGCCTGGAGGGCCGGCAGGTGATTACCACCTTCGGCCTGCTCAGCTCGGGCAAGGGGCTGGAATACGCCGTGCAGGCGATGCCGGCGATCGTGGCGCGCCACCCGGAGGCCGTGTACCTGATTCTCGGGCAGACGCATCCGGTGGTAAAAGGCGAGGAGGGGGAGTGCTACCGCGAAGCGTTGCGCGCGCAGGCCCATGACCTGGGCGTGGAGGCGAACGTGCGCTTCGTGGACAAGTACTTCACCAAGGCAGAGCTGGTGGCCTACCTGCTCGCCACGGATATTTACCTCACGCCCTACCTGAACATGGAGCAGGTGACCAGCGGCACGCTGGCCTACGCCATGGCGTGCGGCCGCCCGCTGGTCTCCACGCCGTATCTGTACGCGCAGTTCCTGCTCGGGGAAGATCGCGGCCTGCTGGTGCCGCCGCGCGACCCGGACGAGATTGCCGACGCCTGCCTGCAGATCCTGAATCACCCCGATCTGAAGGCGCGCATGGAGCGCACCAACTGGCGCTACGGGCAGACGATGGTCTGGCCGCGCGTGGGCCAGGAGTACCTGCGCCTCTTCCGGCGCATGGTGGCCGAAGCCCCCGCGCCCACATCCTACCTCCATGCGCTGGCCAGCGCGTGAACGCTGAATTTCCCCCTTCCCGCTGGGAAGGGGGAAGGACCTAACCCCCCTGACCCCCTTCCCTCGAGGGAAGGGGGAGAATGACCTGCCCCCCGGCCTTCTTCCCTCGAGGGAGGGGGAGTGGATGTGAAAAGGGAGGGATGCGATGCCGGAGATGCTTTGGCCGCGCCCGACGCTGCGGCACTTGCGCCGCTTGACGGATGACTGTGGCGTGATCCAACATGCCAAGTTCTGGCTGCCCGACTACGCCACCGGGTATTGCGTGGACGACAACAGCCGCGCGCTGATCACCGCGGTGCGGATGCACCGGCAACTCGGCGACCCGTCCGCGCACGCGCTGGTGGTGCGCTACCTGGCGTTCCTGTTCTACGCGCAACGGCGCGACGGGCAGATGCGCAACTTCGTGGACTACACGCGCACCTTCCTGGAGGAGCTGGGGTCGCCGGACAGTCTGGGCCGCGCCATCTGGGGCCTGGGGCACGCCGCGACGTACGACGAGCCGCATCTGGCGATCCCCGCGCGGGAGATGTTCCACCGTGCGCTGCCGCATATAACCCCGCTGTCTCCCCCGCACGCGCAGGCCTACGGCGTGCTGGGGCTGTGCGCCTACGGCGAGCATGAGGCACTGCGCGAAGAAGCGCAACGGTTGGTGCGCCCGCCGGCGGCGGTGCTGCTGGCACGCTACCTGGAGTCGCGCACGCCGGAGTGGGACTGGTTCCTGCCCGTCATCACCTACGGTAACGCGCGCCTAGCGCAGGCGCTGCTCCGCGCCGGGCGTCTGCTCGACAGCACGGAATTGATCGACGCCGGCCTGAGCAGCCTCGCCTTCCTCAATGGGGTCTGCTTCCCCGGCGACGTGCTGGAGGTGGTGGGTTGCCACGGCTGGTATCCGCGTGGCGGCAAGTGCGCGCGTTTCGACCAGCAACCCATAGACGCCGGCGCACTGGTAGAGGCGAACCTGGACGCCTTCCAACTCACCCGCGAAGCGCGCTTCCTGGCGCGCGCGGTCCGCGCGATGGAATGGTTTTACGGCGAAAACACCCTGCAGGTGCCCCTGTACGACGCGCAGAGCGGCGGCTGCCACGACGGCCTGCACGCTCAGGGGGCCAATGCCAACCAGGGCGCCGAGTCCACCGTCGCCTACCTGATGGCCCTGCTGCGCCTCTACGAAGCCCAGCCCCAGCGCTTCGCGGAGGAGGAGCTGCCCGCGCTGGAGGCGGATGCGGCGTAAGGCGATGACAGGGTGAGGGGGTGACTCCTTTGCCCCGAAGGGGCGTGCGATGCTAGCCACGGGCGTGAGCCCGTGGTTCCAGACTCCCCCCTCACCCTGTCACCCCCTCACGCACACGCCCTTCCTCCCCCGAAAACACAAACCGCGGCAGGAGATCGGGAACGCCTCGTAGAACGATGTGAAGGATTTCCTACACGAGGTGTTCACCGTGACGATCTCCGTCCACGCGCATCATAGCCCCATCGGCGCCAATGCGTCCTTTACCGTGGGCAAACTCGGCGCCCGCGGCGGGTTCGGGCTGGAAAACGGCAAGCCCGCCGAACAGGACATCTACGTCGGCTACCGCCGCGGCAACGGCCCCGCGTGGAGCCTCCCCTTTTTTCAGGGGGGCGAGATGGACCTGGGCAGTTTCCTGGTGGAGGGCGTCGCGGCGCAGGACGCCGGCAAGCTGAAGGTGCTGCCCTTCCCCGAGGCGCAGCTCACGCGCGCCATCGGCTGGGCCACCGACACCTGGACCGCGCCGGATTTGACCTTCACCCTCGTCACCCCCGGCGGTGTGGTGCCCGACCCCGCCTGCGCCACGCCCGAAGCGCTGCGGCTGGCGCTGGTGCCCGCCATTCTGGCGCGCCTCACGGTGGATAACTCGCACAGCGCGGAACCCGCGGTCGCCTTCTTCGCCCTCGGCGGCGCCACCAAGGCGCTGCACCCGGTAGAGGACACCACCGGCGGCGCGCTGCGCGGCATGGCCTTCGGGCGTGAGTGGGGCTTCGCCGCCACCGCGGAGAGCGGCGCGCGCGCCTACCAGGAGTTCTCGCTGGAGGATGCCCTCGTCAAGCCCGCGCCGGAACTCTTCCGGTTGGCGAGCAACGGCGGGTTGCTCATCCCCGTGGCCGCGGGGGAGACGAAAACCATCACCATCGCCCTCGGCTTCTACCACGGCGGCTTCGCCACCACGGGCCTCGACGCGAGCTACTACTACACGCGCTACTTCGCGAGCCTCGACGAGGTGTTGGCCTTCGCGCTGGAGCACGCCGACGCCTTGCTGGCGGATGCCGACGCGCGCGACGCCGAGTTGGCGAGCACCGCCCTCAGCGCCGACCAGCAGTTCCTGCTCGCCCACGCCACGCGCAGCTACTATGGCAACACCGAGTTCCTCATGGTCGGCGGGCAGCCGCTGTGGGTGGTCAACGAGGGTGAGTATCAGATGATGAACACCTTCGACCTGACGGTGGATATGCTCTTCTTCGAGCTGCGCCAGAACCCGTGGACGGTGCGCAACGTGCTCGACCAGTTCGCCGACCGCTACAGCTACTACGATCAGGTGAAGCACCCCGACGAGCCGGACACCTGGTATCCCGGCGGCGTCTCCTTCACCCACGACATGGGCATCTTCAACCAGTTTTCGCCCGCCGAATATGCCGGCTACGAGCGCATCAACCTGACCGACTGCTTCTCGCACATGACCCACGAGCAGTTGACGAACTGGGTGCTCTGCGCCACGCTCTACGTCTTTCACGCCAACGACGACCACTGGCTGGAGCGCCGCCGCGGCCTCTTCCGCGAGTGCCTGACCAGCCTGCTCCACCGCGACGGGCGCACCCCGGCGGAATACGACGGTGTGATGGATATGGACAGCTCGCGCTGCGGCACCGGGCAGGAGATCACCACCTACGACTCCCTCGACGTCAGCCTGGGTCAGGCGCGCAACAACCTGTACCTGGCCGGCAAAACGTGGGCGTCGTATGTGAGCCTGCAACACATCTTCCGCCGCCTGGGGTGGGAGGACGAAGCCGCCCAGGCCGATGCCGGTGCCGCGCGCACCGCGGCCACGGTGACGGCCAACCTGCGCCCCGACGGCTTCGTGCCCGCCGTCTTCGAGGCCGGCAACGAGTCGCGCATCCTCCCCGCCGTGGAAGGGCTGGTCTTCCCGTACCTGCTTGGCGACACCGACGCGGTGTCCGCCACCGGGCGCTACGCCGACTACATCAACACGCTGCAGACCCACCTGCGCACCGTGCTGGTGCCCGGCGTGTGCGTCGATGCCGACGGGCACTGGTGGAAGATGTCGAGCACGAGCAACAACTCGTGGTTCAGCAAGGTCGCCATTTGCCAGTTTGCGGCACGGCAGGTGCTGGGCTTCGACTTCGGCGCCGACAACGCCATCTACGACCGCGCCCACGCCGACTGGCAGCGCATCGGCTCCTCCGCCTGGGCCATGTGCGACCAGATCGTCAACGGCGAAGGCCTCGGCAGCCGCTACTACCCCCGCGGCGTCTCCTGTATCCTCTGGCTGGAAGAGGCGGCGGAGACGGCGGTGCTGACGGCAGCAGACTAAAATCGACCCTCACCCCCGACCCCTCCCCCGTTGCGACAGGGGAGGGGAGACGATTATCGAAAAGCCTTCCCCCCGCCCCCGTCACAGGACGTTACGGGGGAGGGGCCGGGGGTGGGGGGCCGACCTTGCGCAAGGTCCATAACGTGTAACACCCGCGAAGAATCAACAAACGCCGATCTCCGGCTCGACCCGGCGGCGAGAAAGGTGCACTCCATGGCGTTAACCAACGCTCCTGAAGTCAAATTAGCCATCGTCGGCGTGAGCCGCGACTGTTTCCCGATTGCCCTCACCCGGCAGCGCATGGGCCGGCTGGTGCAGGCGTGTGAGGCCGTCGGCCAGCAGGTTTTTGCCTGCCCGACGATCATCGAGAACGAGAAGGACACCGTGCAGGCGCTGGCGGAAGCCGCGGCGGCGGGGGCCAATGCGGCAGTCATCTACCTGGGCAACTTCGGCCCCGAAGGCCCGCTCGCCATCTTCGCGCAGCGCTTCCCCGGGCCGGTGATGGCTATCGCCGCTGCCGAGGAGAGCAAGGACACGCTGATGGGCGGGCGCGGCGACGCGTATTGCGGCATGCTCAACGCGTCGTACAACTTCGGCTTAAGGAAACTGCCCGTCTACATCCCACAGATGCCGGTGGGGCTGCCCGACGCGTTGGCGGCGAAGGTGAAGTACTTCGCGGTGCTGGCGCGGGTAGTCATCGGGTTGCAAAACCTGCGCGTCATCGGCTTCGGTCCGCGCCCGCAGGACTTCTTCGCCTGCAACGCCCCCATCAAGCCGCTCTATGACCTGGGCGTGGAGGTGACGGAGAACAGCGAACTCGACCTGCTGTCCCTCTTCCAGGCAGTGGACGCGAACGACCCCGCGGTGGCCGCCACCGTCGCCGACATGGAAGCCGAACTGGGCAAGGGCAACACCTACCCGGATCTGCTGGTCAAGCTGGCGCGTTTCGAGACGGCGCTCATGCGCGTTTATGAGGAAGGCCGCGGCTCGCGGCAGTTCGCCGTCTTCGCGGACAAGTGCTGGCCGGCGTTCGAGAGCTTCTTCGGCTTCGTGCCCTGCTACGTGAACAGCCGCCTTTCCAGCCGCGGCATCCCGGTGGCGTGCGAAGTGGACATCTACGGCGCGGTCTCCGAGTACCTGTGCGCGCTGGCCAGCGACGTGCCCGCCACGCTGCTCGACATCAACAATACCGTGCCCGACGACCTGATCAGCGGCGACCTGAAGGGGGCCATGCCCGCCGACCTCTTCATGGGCTTCCACTGCGGCAACACCCCGAGCTGCTGCATGAAGAACTGCTCCCTCAAGTACCAGCTCATCATGCACCGCCTGATGGAAGCGCCCAACGAGCCGGACATTACCCGCGGCACGCTGGAAGGCCAACTGCGCCCCGGCCCGACCACCTTCTTCCGCCTGCAGGGCAACGCGGACAGCCAGTTGGTCAGCTACGTCGCGCAGGGTGAAATCCTCGACATCGACCCGCACAGCTTCGGCGGCATCGGCGTATTCGCCATCCCCGACTTCGCGCGCTTCTACCGCCACGTGCTCATCGGCAAGCGCTTCCCGCACCACGGCGCCGTCGCCTTCGCCACTTGCGGCGAGGTGCTCTACGACGCCCTGACCCTCCTCGGCGTCACCGACATCAACACCCCGCTGCCCGCCGGCGCGTTGTACCCCGGCGAGAACCCGTTCGTGATGAACGGCGGTGTCCTTGTGAAGGGGTGACACGGTGACGGGGTGATCGGTAACCCGATCACGTTGTAGATATTGTCACTGTTTGAAAAGGGGCTAAGAGCCCGGCCGAAATGAAAGCCCCGGGTTGCAGGATGCGACCCGGGGCTTTTATGCTGTTTGAATAATATTGAATATACACTTAAAGGTATTATTAGCAGAATCTCGAAATCGTATTCAGTGAATGCAATTGTGCTTTCAGGGTGGTCTATTGGAGGTTTGGCATGAATATACTTGGGCAAATTGCTCCTTTTGCTCCCTGGGCTGGAATCTTTGCGGCTTTTCTTGCGACATATCTACAATTACGAAATGCAAAGAAACTAGCAGGACGACAACTATTATTGCAACTATATACTCAATATGAATCCAAAGATATGCAACGAGCACGGGCTTCACTTGCAAGGTTGTTACTTGCCGATTCGTCTGGAAGGACTGATGTTAATGACATGGTCCTTGTGTTCTTTGAAACATTAGCATATATGTGGAGAAAGAAGCTAATAGATACCGATTTGGACGACGTTCTCTATTGATATTTGCTGCTATTGGTCAAAAGCAAAGAACTACATCGAACGGAAAAGGACAGAGATAAAAGATCCATCACTGTTTGAAGAAATACAAAATTTGAATGATGATATTCTGAAGCATCAAACTCCTCGGCGTGGTGCCAAACATTCACTGATCGCAATCAATGATGCTGTAATTGATAATTTTTTCGAATGGGAAAAGCTACGTGATGTCAAATAGTGTAAATTAAGAGATAGGCTAACAC
>CAIYQO010000102.1 GCA_903928345.1 uncultured bacterium
CGCGTGGGGACAACGGCGGCGTGGCGGTGGAAACGATCCTGACGGACGGTTCACCCCCACACGCGTGGGGACAACATCTCGCGCAGCTTGCGCAAGGCCCAGTCCGCCGGTTCACCCCCACACGCGTGGGGACAACCCCGTGTCGAGGGCACTCGCCGGGATTTGTGACGGTTCACCCCCACACGCGTGGGGACAACAATCTACACATATACTCTTCACACTGTGTACACGGTTCACCCCCACACGCGTGGGGACAACTATTTCTCAGTAGAAGGTTTAAAGGACAGAGACGGTTCACCCCCACACGCGTGGGGACAACTCTACGTCACGTTGCTCTAACGCGCCTCCGGCCGGTTCACCCCCACACGCGTGGGGACAACGTCTTCACCGGCGACCCGTCGGAGGCGATGCTCGGTTCACCCCCACACGCGTGGGGACAACGTCGTCGGCGCGGGAGGCGTCGCGGACGAAGGCGGTTCACCCCCACACGCGTGGGGACAGCGGCAGGCCGTTGACGAAGAGCACGATGTCGGCGCGGCGGGTGTGGCCGTTCTCCACTACGGTGAACTGGTTCACCGCCAGCCAGTCGTTGCGCCGGGGGGTCGCCGCGTCTAGCAGCCACACCGTCTCCCCCGCCGTGGTGCCGTCGTCGCGCAGCACCTCCACCCCGACGCCGTTGACCAGATACTCGTGGAAGCGCTCATTACGCGCGGTGAGTGTGGGGGCGTCCAGCGCCAGCACCTTCACGACGGCATCGTCCAGCGCCGACGCGGGCAGGCCGGGGTTCAACCGCGCCAGCGCCGCCCGCAGCCGCCCGCGCAACACCACGTCATCCCAGCGCCCCCGCTCCGCCCCCGGCTCCTCCGGGGCGATGGTGGGGCCGGAGATGACCGCATACCCCAGCACCTCCAGGGTGGCGAGGGCGGCGTGCTCGATGTCGGCTTCGGTGATGGCGGGGGACATGGGGCGACTCCTACTTTACCTGGTAACCGGCGACCCAGAACTCGACTTCTTTTCCGCTCGGTCGGACTGTGTCAAAGCGTCGTATCTCCCATGACGTTGACCCTTTAATCGCAGAGAAACCATACATGTCGGCTAGTTCTTTTGACAGCCAATCTAGCTGCGTTGAGGCATCACCACGGTCATTAGTAGAGAAAAGGAGCAGCATGGCATTTTCTCCTCGGCACTGCTGGAGTTTCCCCATATCCTTGATGATGCCGGGAATTTCTGGCGCGCCCGACTCTGTCATCCATCGTTTCATCTCCACGACGGCGAACCACTTCGAAGGGTTTGCTGGATATTGAAGCACTAAGTCATGGGTCGCGAGTTCGACCTTAGCCGGGAACGGGAAAGCCTGAGTAAGAGCAAGTGCTCTGGCGACAAGGAATTGGTAGTACCGTTCGTTGTTGATGCGTAGGATGCCGCCTTGCCCACCAGGATACGCTCGTTTATTGGCCGCCATGGCGTCGCGGATAGCTGTGTCCTCGTTTTTGAGTGCATCACTTGCGATATCCAGCAAGTCTACCAGTGTCTTGTCCATCATGCCTCCTTACTTGATTAGCTAAACGAGAAAAAAGGGGCGTCCTACTTCTTCGACTCCAGATACCCGGTGCCGAACAACTCGTTGAGTAAGGCGTGGCTCGCCTTCAAATCTTCTTCCCGCAGGTTGAAGCGGAGCAGGTTGGTCTCCTTGTTGGGGATGATGGGCAGGCCTGCGTCCTCCAGCTTCTCCAGCCAGGGTTGCTTGTCCGAGACGTAGACGCCGACCATCGAGTATTTGCGCCGGGGCTTGAAGAAGACAAAGTTGTTCACGCCGGTCTCATCGGTCATGCCGATATAGTATTTGTTGTACTTCACGTTCAGCTTGGGGTCGAGGGTGCGCAGGATTTCCAGGCAGCTATCGACAATGCCGAGGGTTTTCTTCGACCCGCCCTTTTCCCAATACGCGCGGTCAGTGGCGGCGCCGCCGTCCTCGTCATCTCCGCCGGGCACTACCAAGTCGAGCACGCGGGTGAAGTGCAGCATTACCTGGTCGCCCAGCTTCAGCGCGCTCAACTGGATGGCGATGATGGGCACGGCGCTGTTGAACAGGCTGATGACGTTGAGGAACCGCGTAGTGATGTCCTCCGCCACGATGACCGCCGCGTGGTCGTACTGCGGGTAGCGCCGCCGCTCGATGTCCCAGTATTCGATGGTGCGGATGATGTGGCTCTCGTCCACTGCACCGAGCATCAACTCCACCTCATAGCGCTTCCCCGTCTCCGGGTCATGCAGCAGCAAGTCCAACCGGCCTGCCTTAGGCTGTATCCGCTCGACATCCTTCACGTCCAGTTCACCCAGGCCGAGGATGGACGTGTCCTCCTGAATTCGGGCGCTCACCCAGGCCTCGTTGAAATCCGGGTGCTGTTTGAGCAATATATGCTCGGGCTTCACGTATTTTAGTGCCATACTGCCTTCCCAACTCCTTCCTTGCAACAATCTAGTATTATGTCCTATTGGCCAGAATTTTACATCTCGTCAAGCAACCCATCAAGGTATGGTTCTTCGGGTATTGCTTTGAATTGTTCTCGGTAAAGAATTATATTATCGACGACATAATTGCAGAAACTCATTAATGGTTCCCCGGCAACAACCCAGACCGGATGTTTGCCGTTCAGGGCCTTAGACAAACTGGCGGTCACTTAGTATAATAAGGCATGTTTCGACGCAGTTCAAGCCAGGGGAGTCTGTGGGAGTCCGCGTTCCAGCTGTCAG
>CAIYQO010000103.1 GCA_903928345.1 uncultured bacterium
TCTACGAGGTTCCGTGATCTAGCTGCGCGCATACAAGCACAAAAATAAAAAGCCAACCCGCGGCGTGATGAGCTGCAGGTTGGCAACCGTCCAAGAGGAGGCAGAGGTTCAGGGACCGAGCTGGATTGAGTAACGCGTGCGTTGGTTGCGTCTCAAGGTTAGGACCGTTGAGCGTGCTGATCTTCGTCGATTGGATACGACCGTTCATTGGTGCGTCATGCCCACCTAGTCTAATGTCGGACGCAGTCGGAGCATTGCTGCTCCAACGTCCCTACGGAAATCAGGTATGGGCCGGCTGCTCGGTCCCTGAATGCTGCCGCCTCATAGACGGCTTTCTCAAAGAACAAGATTGGATTGGGTGCCGCCGAGTCGCGGAGCGTGAGGCGGCTGTGTGGTTCCGGTGTTAGCGCGTCGGCTCGGGTACGTGGCAGAGCAGGTCCCAGATGAAGCCGACCAGCTCGCGGGCCATGGCGATGTTGACCTTGGCCTTCATGACTCCTCTTCGGAGTAGGTGCCACCCGCGTTTGTGCAGGCGCACCTGGGCCTTCCAGGAGAGATCCCGATAAATGGCGGGTTGCCCCTCCTGACGAATCCCGAGTTGGCGGGACACCTTGGGGGTCATCAGCGCGTGCTGGACGATCTCGACGAGGATCCAGCGAGCATGGGGGTTGCCGGCCTTGGTAATCGCTCCCATGCGCGTCGTCTGGCCGGTGCTGTTCTGCTTGGGCACGAGCCCCAGGAACGCCATCACATGCCGTGGGTGGGAGAAATGGCGGATGTCACCCATTTCCGCGACGAGCATCGCCGCGGCGGTTAGCCGGAAGCCGCGCATGCACATGAGCGCCTGCACGGCCGGATACATCCGCCACTGTGGGACGTGGACCGCCAATAACTCTTCGAGGCGCTGGACCCGCTGGACGATCTGGTCGTATGCGAAAAGGTATTCCTCCAGGACCGAGCGCAGGGACGGAATGGGAAACTGCAGCGCCCGCAGATAACGCTGGTGCTCTGCGCTCCAGCTGGCCTTGCCAGGATAGTGCATGCCCTGACGCAAGAGGAACGACTTGAGGCGGTGCTTAGCCCGGCAAAGGTCTTGCATGGCGTCGGCGCGGGCCCGCGTCAGGTCACGGATCGCTTCGTCGACGTCTTCGGGAACATGGATCGGGGTGAGCTCGCCGGCACGATGCAGTCGAGCTAGCAGCGTGGCATCGCGGCGGTCGTTCTTCTGCCGCGCTCCGGTGGCTTGGGGGATCCTTGAGGGCGCCACCACCATGCAGTCAATGTGCAGCTGTTTGAGGCGACGATAGACCACGTAGCCGGTCGGCCCAGCCTCGTACACCACATGCAGCGTAACGCCCTCACCGCCAATCTTTTTAAGGGTCTTCTCCAGGGCCCGCAGATCGCTGGAAATCGTGCCAAACAAACGAACCTCGCCGAAGCGGCCGCCGTCGGCGACCGCGATCACTGTCGTATCCTTGTGGACATCCAGGCCCACATATTTTTCCATGTTCATGTGCTTGCCCTCGGGTATTGGATCACTGGTTAACTCCACATCCATGCGGATAGGCCCCACGCCCGTGAGGTAGCCCGCGTGAACGGGGACAAGCACACTGTTATTTAGCGGCCCGTCGCGCAGCTATAATGTCTAA